>NZ_JAGSYI010000002.1:953413-1271218 GCF_025685625.1 Acidicapsa acidisoli | reverse complement strand
TTCTGCTGCGGCCATTGCCGTATGCGCAGCCTGGCCGAATTGTAGCTATTCAAGGGCCGGTCAATCAGGGATTCGAGATGGAACTGAGCTACGCGAACCTTCAGCAGCTCAGTGACGCTGCTGGTTCGACGGTGCAAACGGGCGTGGTGTTGGACCAGAAGATGGCCAGTGTTGTCGGTCCGGGTGGTCGTTTTCAGGTGGAGAAAGTGGATGTCACTGCGGGGCTGACGAGGATGCTTGGTGTGCAGCCAATGCTGGGTCGCAGCTTTCGACCGGATGAGAACGATCCTGGGAGAGAGCATGTAGTGCTGCTCGGCGAAGATGTCTGGCGCAAACTCTTTGGAGCCGATCCGATGATCGTCGGCAAGACTCTTGCCATCAAGAGCCATCCGTACACCATCGTTGGCGTCATGCCGAAGGGATTCTCCTTTCCTTTTGGGGAAGCGATGCAGGTATGGTCTCCCGCGGCAATTAATGCGGCTGAGCGCGCTGCGATGAGCGGATCGCATCAACGATGGGGAGACCTGTTCGCTCGTCTACCTGACGGAATGACGATGGCGCAATTGGCTGCAAATTTGAATCGTGCTCAGACGTTGATTGCAAAGGAAGTCCCTGAAGGCGGAATACCTGCCAATGTGCAGGTCAAGGATTACCAGAACTCGCTCAATGAAAGTGCGCGCAAGCCATTAGGGCTGCTGTATACCGTTGTGCTCGGAGTCTGGGCTTTAGCGTGCCTGAATGTTACCAGCCTGATGCTGGCGCGTGCGGTTTCCCGAACACGAGAACAGGCTGTCCGCGCAGCGCTGGGAGCCAGCAAGTCGCGTCTGCTGCAGCAATCGATTGTGGAGAGCCTGTTACTGAGCATGATGGGAAGCGCTCTTGGACTTCTAGCCGGTCAGGTCACTCTCAAGCTGTTGTGGCACCAGATCAAGCAAAGCCTGCCGATGACGAACCATGTTCACCTTGAGTGGCGAGTAGTCGCTGGATTGGGACTGCTGACAATATTTACAGCCCTACTTGTGGGGATTTTTCCGGCGCTGCGCGCAACCTCCGCTAACGTTCAAGAACAACTTCATGGTGTCAACAGCACGGCTTCCACAAGTCACAACCGGACACGCGAGGCTCTGGTCGTAGCTCAGCTCGCATTGACACTGGTATTCCTGTCGGGTGCTGGCCTATTTCTGCGAACCATTAACGCGCTGCGGCAGGTTCCGTTGGGCTTCACTCAACAGAATGTGCTCACGGGCGGAATTATTCTGAATCCTACCGCGGGAGGGTTGGAAGAGAAGGATACCGAAGGCAGCATCAATATCGTCCAAACGTCCTATATTCCATTGCTAAACAAGCTGCGCGCAATTCCCGGAGTGCAAGTCGCGGCGTTGAGCTCTGTACTTCCAATGCGCGGCGAATTCATGATTAGCCTTGGGGCGACCCTCGATCATAAGGAGGTCCCTCAATCGCAGATGCCGCGTGCGGATGGTCGACTGGCATCGGCGGGAGTGACGGAAGCGTTGGGAATTCCGATGTTGAGGGGTAGGTTCTTTTCTGAGGATGACACTGCGACATCGCCCGTCGTTGTAGTTGTGAATCAAGCTTTTGTGAATCGATACATGAGTGGGCAGGACGCTATCGGGCATTCCGTCTCGATCAGCAAGGGGCGCTTTGGAGATGCGCATATTGTCGGTGTCATCGGCGATGTGAAGCAACGTAATGTTACGAAGGCCACGACTCCCGAGATGTATTTTTGCCTTGCTCAGATGACTCCCGGAGCGCCTCTATACAATCTCGCGACGGCATTCATGCAGGTGGCGATTCGCGCTCGTGTTCCCGCGGAGGTTTTGCGAGCGCGGTTTGATAAGGCGCTGCATGAAGTTGCTCCCGACGCGACAACGACTGATGTGAAGACTATTCATGAAGCGGTGGAAGACTCGTTTGGAAGCCAGACGTTGACCAGTTATCTGCTGGAAGGCTTTGCAGGACTGGCGTTGCTGATCGCTTCGGTCGGGCTTTACGGGTTGCTCGCGTTTGCAGTTGCGCAGCGAACACGAGAGATTGGAGTTCGCCTTGCGCTTGGAGCGCAGAAGGCGAATATTCTTAAGCTCGTTCTACGCCGTGCGTTGCTGCTGGTTGGCGCAGGCCTTGTTTGCGGAATGGTGATGGCCTGGTTTGCCGTGTCATTGGCGCGCAGCTACGTGTACGGAGTGCAAGTGCACGACGGTCTGACGTTTGGAACGGTCACGGCGGTTCTGGCTGCCGCATCGTTCCTTGCCGCCTGGATGCCAGCACGCCATGCTGCTTCGATTGAACCGATCGTGGCCCTGAGAAGCGAATAGGAAATTCGTGCACGTGGAAGGGAGCCGATGCATATGACAAGTCTGTGGCAGAATATTCGCTATGCCGTGCGCCAATTGCTGAAATCGAAGGGCTTCACGATCACCGCTGTGATTACACTGGCGCTGGGCATCGGAGCCAACACGGCTATCTTCACCACGGTCTATGCCACAATTATTGCGCCCATGCCCTATCCCGAGCCGGATCAACTGGTGATGGTTTGGTCCAAAATTCAAACATTTCATAACGGTGTTTCGGCGGGTGACTATACCGACTGGGCCAATCAGAGCACTGCCTTTCAGTCTTTGAATGCCTTTACCGGCGGTAGCTTCAACCTGGCTACGAAAGATCAGCCCGAATATGTCGAGGGCCAGAAGACTACGCCCGGGTTCTACAAGATGATGGGCGTTAATTTTCTGTATGGCCGGGACCTTCTGCCCGATGAAGGCAAGCTGGGCAACGAGCACGTCGTCGTATTGGTCAACAAGCTTTGGAAGAAACTCGGCTCCGATCCGAACATCATAGGCAAGCAGATGAAGATCGATGGCGAGCCGTATGCGGTCGTGGGTGTGATGGCGGCCGGTCAGCCGGATCGCCTGAACGCGAGCCTTGTTGTACCTCTGGTCTTTAAGCCGGAGCAGTTGAATCATGATTTTCACTGGCTGCTGGTGATGGGCCGCTTGAAGCCGGGCGTCACGATCAAACAGGCGCAGGCCAATATGGACGCGGTTACGGCAAACATAGCGAAGGCATATCCCAAGAGCAATCAGGGCTGGGGCTCGTTTGTCGAGCCATTGAAGAATGATTTTCTACCCAAGGAACGCATTCAGATGCTTTGGTTCCTATTGGGTGCGGTTGGCTTTGTGCTGTTGATTGCCTGTGTTAACGTGGCAAATCTCCTGCTCGCCAAAGGCACCACGCGACAGAAGGAAGTTGCGGTGCGCATTGCTTTGGGAGCAAAGAGCGGCGCTATCTTTGCTCAGTTTCTCACGGAGAATCTCCTGCTGGCATTGATCGGTGGTGTGCTCGGCGTAGGCGTGGGGTGGCTTGCGTTACGCGGACTCGTGGCGATCATGCCGCAGGGCACGCTTCCTTCGGAGGCGGACCTGACTTTGAATGTTCCGATTCTGCTGTTTTCGTTTGGCGTTTCCACGCTGGCTGGCTTGCTCTTTGGCTGCGGTCCGGCGTGGCATGCGACCCGCGTCGATCCTGGCGAAGCGCTGAAAGAAGGCGGACGAACGGGAACCAGTGCAGGCCGTCGCGGAGTGCGCCGGATACTCGTAGTCGGCGAAATAGCGCTTGCATTGGCGCTGCTTACAGGAGCGGGACTTGCCATTCACAGCTTCTGGAATCTTACCCAGGTTGACCTTGGCGTAAGCACGGTTCACATTCAGACATTCTTTTTGCCGGTTCCCGAAGCGCGATCCAAAGATCCCGTGCGGATCACTGCTTACTATCGCCAGATGCTGAGTCGGATCATGGCCGTTCCGGGTGTTCTGGATGCTTCTGTTTCAACCGGCTTGCCACTTGAAGGCGCGGGATTCGGGATGCCGTTCACCATTGCGGGCGCACCGGATATTGCCGATCCATCGCAACGGCCCGGCGCGGCCTTCGGTATGGTCACTCCTGACTACTTCAAGACTTTTGGGATTCAGGTGATTCGCGGTCGCAGCTTTACCGATCACGATATCGCGGGCAGTGTGCGCGTGGCGATGGTCAGCGAGAGTTTTGTCAAGAAGTACTTCCCGGATAAGGATCCGCTTCAGCAGCGACTGATGGTGGAAGAGTTGATTCCTGGCGTGACAAAGCTGGGAGCGGCGGTTCCATGGCAGATCGTGGGAGTTTTTCACGATGTAAAAGGTGGTGGTTTGCGCGACGGACGCCCCGAAATCGAGATCCCTTTCTGGCAGATTCCCTGGGATGCTGCCACGTTTGGTGTACTCACAGCGGGCGATCCTCTCCTGATGACCAGAAGCCTGGAGGATGCTGTGCATTCTGTCGATCCGGAGATCGCATTGGCTGAGATGCACACGATGGAAGAGGTGAAGAGCCGGACGCTGGCTGGCGACCGATTCACTATGGTCCTGTATGGCAGCTTTGCCTGCGTTGCGCTGGTTCTGGCCGCAGTCGGAATTTACGGCGTCATGGCGTTTACGGTGGCGCAGCGCGAGCACGAGATAGGGCTGCGGATGGCGCTTGGCGCAAGCCGCGGCAACGTAGTTGGTCTGATCCTGCGAGAAGGCACCGTGCTGGCATTGATTGGCCTTGGACTCGGTCTTATCGGCGCCTACTTCGTCGGCAAGGCCATGCACAGCACGCTATATGGGGTAGGCTCTATTGACTTCACTGCAGTCGGACTCGTGGCTGCGGTGCTCTTTGGCGCGGCGCTGCTCGCCAGTTGGATCCCGGCGCGGCGCGCGGCTTCGGTGGAACCGATGCTGGCGCTTCGTGGTGAGTGAACAAGGCGAATGAAACTGGCGAGCAATTCATAGAAACGGAGAAGGGGAGATAACTTACATGACGGGATTTCTTCAGGATCTTCGCTACGCGCTGCGCCAGTTGATCAAGGCGCCGGGCTTTACGCTCACTGCGCTGCTCACGCTTGCGCTGGGCATCGGCGTTACAGCGGCGGTTTACAGCGTGGTGCAGATGGTGTTGCTGGAGCCGTTGCCGTATCCCGATCAGGACAGGCTTGTGGGCGTGGCGTGGACCTTTCCGCATGAGAAGCCGAACGCCGAGCAGGCCGGCAGTGCGGCGGATTTCGTGCGCGAAAACAGTGGGGCATTCTCCTCTTCGACGGTGATGGACGATAGCATGTATGCGGCCAACCTCTCTGTCAATGGTGGCCGTGCGGTTCAGGTCAATGCTCTGCGCGTGTCCGAAGGCTACTTCCGCACGCTTGGCATAACACCCGCCATCGGGCGAGGCTTTTCGTCCGAGGAGGATCGGTCTGGCGGCGCGAAGGCCGCTGTGTTGAGTTACAGCCTTTGGATAAGAGTCTTCAATGGCGATCCATCTGTTGTTGGACGGACGATTCGTTTGAATCAGGAGAGCTTTGCAGTCATTGGCGTGACGCCCGCTCGTTTTGTTGCCAGCAGCGAATCCGCACTGGGCATCACGGGGTCGCCTGATCTCTGGCAGCCGTTGCAGCTGAGTTCGAAAGAGCCGGGATATGAAGGCGACAACTACATGATGATCGCGCGGCTACGCAACAGTGTGACGCTTGACCAGGTGCAGCAGCAGTTGAATGCGTTGCAGCAACCCTTCTACCAGCGATATCCCGGCTATAGGAAGTGGCTGGATCGCGGTAACGAGTTGCATGAGCTTCGCGCGTGGAAGCTACAGGATGTTGTCGTGAGCGAAGTGCGCCGAAGCCTGCTTACGCTGATGGGCGCTGTAGCAGCCGTATTGCTGTTGGCGTGCCTCAATCTGGCCGGTCTGATGATCGCTCGCTCGCTGCGCCGCTCGCGCGAGATTGCGCTGCGTGCGGCGCTGGGCGCAACGCAGGCGCAATTGTTGCGTCTGCTGGCCTGCGAGGGAATTCTGCTGGCAATCGGCGGAGGAGTGCTAGCGCTGTTCGTGACTCACGCCGCCACTTATGTGCTGCTCCATGCCGCGCCGCTTGCCATTCCTGCGTTGCATGGAGAGCCAAGCCAGTGGCTGACTTCAGCAGTGGTGATGCTTGTGGCGCTCGCTTCGACGACCTTCTTTTCGATACTTCCCGCATGGATCCTGCTGCGTGGCCGGAGCCGCGAGATGCGCCTTGGCGGAATGTCGATTGGCGAGACTGTCTCTCATGCGCGCCTCTCACGCGGCTTGATGGTGGCGCAGGTCGCGCTTGCAATGGTTCTGGTTTCGATGGCTTCCGTACTGCTTGGAACATTCGCCAACCTGCGTTCATTGCCTTCGGGCGTCGAGCCCAAACAACTGACGGTCTTTCAGGTAACGCTGCGTGGGGAACGCTATGCCAGTACGCGCAAGACGACGCAGTTTGTGGCCTCCGTGCTCGATCAACTGAGCCATAGGCCTGGCGTGGACCGAGTTGCCGCTGTGAACGGACTGCCTCTGGATCGCGGCCTTAATACAAGCGGATTTCCCGCGGGCCATCCTGAATTGGGCCAGACTATTGAATTTCGCGCAGTAACTCCGCATTATTTCGAGACGATGGGCGTTTCATTGCTCGCTGGACGCGATATTGCGGATAGCGACCGCGCCGATGGAGATCTCGTAGTTGTAGTCGGCGAGATGACCGCTAAAAAGTGGTGGCCGGGACGCTCGCCGATTGGCCAGTACATTCGTATTGGCAAAGAAAAGAATTGGCGCATCGTTGGAGTGGTGGCCGATGTGCGCAGTCGTTCTCTGGTGGAGGCGCAGGGCGTCATGGTATATGCGCCCATGGTCCAGCTTACCGACGAGTTCACCGGCGTACTCAATGGATGGTTTCCTACGACCTTTGCTGTGCGCACTGCTGCCCGCGTGAATCTGGCGCAGCTCGCGCAGCAGGCAGTGACACGAGCCGATCCGGAAATTCCCGTAGCGAAGTTGACTACGATGCAGGCGGTGATTGACGACACTGTTCAGGAACCGCGCTTTTTCTCGCTGCTGGCTGGGGGCTTCTCCGGATTTGCGCTGGTGCTGACGGTGATTGGCCTCTTTGGGTTGCTGAGTTATCAGGTCACGCAGAGGACGCGCGAGATTGGTGTGCGTATGGCGCTCGGCGCGGATCGCGCGCGCATCCTGCTGACATTTCTAAGCCGTGGCCTGATGCTTGCATCCGTGGGCGTAGTTGTCGGTGGAGCAGCAAGCTGGCTCTTGAGGCCAGTGGTGAGCGAACTGCTGGCCGACGCTGGAATCGATGCTTCCGTGCATTCGGCCAACGTGATCATGAATGGCACGCAAGCTACTGTATTTGCCGTCGCAGCGATTCTGATTGCAACTATCGCGGCAAGCTGGCTACCGGCGCGCCGCGCGGCTTCCGTTGAACCAATGCAGGCTTTGCGCACTGAGTAACAAGCTAGAGGAGCATACATGAATCGACTTTTGCAGGATCTCCGCTATGCATTGCGCCAGTTGCGTAAATCGCCCGGGTTTACCATCACCGCGGTGATCACGCTGGCCCTTGGCATCGGCGCCAACGCGGCGATCTTCACGCTGGTGCAGGGAATTCTGCTCAAGTCACTTCCTGTATCCGATCCCAAGCAACTCTATCGCATCGGCGATACCGATGACTGCTGTGTCAATGGTGGATTTGTCGGGGATAATGGCGACTTCGATATCTACTCGTACGATCTATATCTGCACTTGAAGAGCTCCGCGCCGGAGTTTGAACAACTTGCCGCCATGCAGGCCGGACGAAATATATACAGCGTACGTCGTGGAAACAGCACTTCGAAAGCGCTGGTCGGCGAGTATGTTTCCGGCAACTACTTCACGACTCTTGGCGTTGGCCCATATCTGGGCCGAACACTTCTGGAAAGCGACGACACTCCGGCAGCCAATGCTACCGCCGTGCTGAGCTATCAGGCGTGGCAGAGTGAATTTGCCGGCGACCCTTCCATCGTAGGCTCGACGATCACGATCCAGGCCCATCCGTTCAGCGTAATCGGCGTTGCGCCACGCGGCTTCTTTGGCGATCGGATTACGGACAATCCGCCGGCTCTGTGGCTTCCGTTGTCGACTGAGCCTCTTGTTTCTGGACCAGGCGCGATTCTGCATCATCCTGATTCGAACTGGCTCTACCCGATCGGCAGAGTACGTCCTGGAACGGTGATTGTCCCACTGCAGCAGAAACTGTCTGCGGCGCTGCGACAGTGGCTTACGACTCGTCCTGCGTATACCGACAATGGCGGCTCGGCGGAGATTCCCAAACAGCATGTCACGATTGTTCCCGGCGGTGGGGGGATTCAGAGCCTGCAGCAGGAGACCGGAACCGGCCTGAAGATGCTGATGATTCTCTCCACGGTGGTTCTGCTGATTGCCTGCGCCAATATCGCCAATCTGCTGTTGGCGCGAGCTACGGCGCGGCGTACGGAGATTACGATTCGCATGGCGCTGGGATCGGGACGCTCCCGCCTCATCCGCCAGATCTTCACGGAAAGCGTATTGCTGAGTTGCATCGGTGGACTGGCAGGACTTGCGGTCGCTTACGCGGGTTCGCACCTGATTCTCACGCTCGCGTTTCCGGATGCGAAGAATCTGCCGATTGAGGCCAGTCCATCTCCGATGGTCCTCGGATTCGCATTCCTGATTTCACTGATCACGGGTCTTCTGTTCGGCACCGCGCCTGCGTGGCTATCATCCCATGCGCAGCCGGCCGAGGCTTTGCGCGGCTCGAATCGCTCCACGAGCGACCGATCCTCGTTGCCGCAAAAGACGCTGGTGGTTTTCCAGGCCGCGCTGTCGCTGGTACTTCTGGTTGGGGCAGTGCTGATGACGAAGTCACTCACCAATCTTGAGCATCAGGACTTCGGCATAGCCACCACCAACCGTTACGTGCTGCACCTCGATCCCTCTGGCGCAGGCTATACGATCGATCGCTTGCCAGCACTGTATCGCGAGATGGAGTCGCGCTTTTCAGCGCTGCCGGGCATATCCGGCGTGGGCTTGGCGCTTTACAGTCCGCTGGAAGGCGATAACTGGGGCGAGTGTGTTATTCAACAGGGCCATCCAGCACCGCGGCCCGGCGAACGCTGCGGTTCCACATGGGACCGAGTGAATGCCGGATATCTCAAAACCATTGGAGTGCCGATGGTGCGCGGACGCGAGTTTACCGAGCAGGACACAGCGTCGTCGCAACCCGTCGCTATCGTGAATCAGACATTTGTCAATCGTTTCTATCCCAACCAGGACCCCGTCGGCAAACATTTCGGAATAGATTTTGTGCCGTACTCGGGTAGTTGGGAGATTGTCGGGGTGTTCAAGGACTTCAAGATGAATAACCCGCGAGAGAAGGTTCGGCCAGTGTATCTGCGCCCTTTGACGCAGCAGTTGACCGCCTATAAAGAGCCGGGGATGATTGGCGGCGAAGTGCAGTCGATGTTTATCGACTCAATCGTGCTTCGCTTCGACCGGCCACAGGAAGACGTCGAGTCGATCGTTCGCAAAACACTTGCGGCGATCGATCCCAATCTCACTGTGATCGATCTTCGTTCGCTGGATGCTCAGGTTGCGGGAAACTTCAATCAGGATCGCCTGATCGCGCGTCTCACTACGCTCTTCGGAGTTCTCGCATTGATTCTGGCCTCGGTCGGACTCTACGGCGTAACTTCCTATTTCGTTGCGCGCCGCACTGGTGAGATCGGTATTCGCATGGCTCTGGGAGCTACGCGGCCCGGCGTTGTTTCTCTTGTGTTGCGGAGCGTCCTAGTGCAGATCGGAATGGGGCTGGCGCTCGGCATCCCGTCCGCTCTTGCGGCTGGTTACTTCATGAAGAGCCAACTCTACGGTGTAAGTTCCTATGACCCAATTGCGCTGACTGCTGCAACTATTTTGCTCGCTCTTTGCGCGATTACAGCGGGCTTCATACCGGCGCGCAGGGCGGCCTCCATCGAACCGATGAAAGCACTTCGCATTGAGTAGCAAACGCAAAGGATAGGCAGGAGATTGACTATGAACTCGTTCCTTCACGACATTCGGTACGCAATGCGACAGCTCATCCGCGCCCCTGGATTCGCGGCTACGGTCGTCATCACGTTGGCGCTCGGCATAGGAGCGAATACAGCGATCTTTACGATCTTCGATCAAGTCTTGCTGCGTATGCTGCCTGTGCAGAATCCCAAGGAACTGGTGCGCTTCGAATGGAAGGGAGGCTTTTCGGGTTCAGCCAGCAGCTTCGGTGGAGACATCCACAACTATTTTTCTTATCCGATGTACAAGGATCTCCGCGACCGGAACTCGGTTTTTACGGGCATATCGGCGGGGGTGGCAGCCAGTGTGGGTGTCTCCTGGCACGATCAGGCTGAGAACAAGGATGCAGAAGTCGTTAGTGGCAACTACTTTAGCCTGCTCGATCTCAAGCCTGCCGTAGGAAGGCTGTTTACGGATGCGGATGATACCGCAAAGAACGCCGATCCGGTCGTTGTTCTCGGATACGACTATTGGCGCATTCACTTCAATGCGTCCCCGGATGTTGCGGGGAAGACGCTGCTGATCAACGGTCATCCATTCACCATTGTCGGTGTCGCGCCGGACGGATTTAACAGCGCTTTCGAGGGCAACAAGCCTGGAGTATTTCTTCCGATCAGCATGGTGGAAGTTGCCATGCCATGGGTTGCGCCGCGCGATGATCTCAACAACCACAAGTCCGTTTGGTTGACTCTGATTGCGCGTTTGAAGCCGGGTGTGACCCGTCAACAGGCAGAGTCGAGTTTGTCTCCGCTCTGGTATGCACTGCGTGCGCAAGAGCTGACTGGCTACCAATCAGCATCTGCGCACTTCAAGGACAGGTTTCTCAACCAGACGCATCTCTCTGTGGTGGACGACTCCACTGGTTTCATGCCTGGGCGCGACGATTTGCGGACGCCCTTGCTTGTGCTGATGGGTATGGTGGGCGTGCTGGCGGCGATGTGCGCCGTCAATGTTGCGACACTGCTCCTGCTGCGGGCCGCTGGACGTGTCCGTGAGATCTCGATGCGATACGCGCTAGGCGCAGCTCGCACTCGGATTATCTCGCAATTACTCGTTGAGGGCGGCGTGTTGGGAGCGTGTGGCGCAATCGCTGGTGTCGCGCTCTCGCCTCTGATCGCGCGAACTTTAGTCAGGCTGATGACCGGAAGCGATGATATCACGGATGCGCCTTATTCTACGGCCGTGGATGGGCGAATTCTGGGCTTTACGCTGGTGCTTTCGATCCTTGTAACTCTCGCTTTCAGCGCGGCACCGGCGTTGCAGTTCCTTCGTCCCAGGCTGGCCGAAACGCTTCGGCAAAACACGGGCACTGCTTCGAGGAAGACGCAGCTCTTTCGCAAGGTCGCCGTTGGCTTTCAGATAACACTCACTGTTCTTCTTTTGGGAGGTGCGGGACTGTTCCTGCGAACACTTACCAATCTCCGCGCGCAAAATATTGGATTTGAGATTACGCATTTGATCAACTTCGGTCTTGATCCCTCGATTGCCGGATATGGCGAAGATCGTGTCGTTCAGGTGGAGACGAGCGCCCTCGATGCTCTACGCGAAGTTCCCGGAGTGCAGCATGTCGCGGGAACATCCGATCCCGAGATCTCCGGAGATTCAACTGGCTCCAACTTTACCGTGCAGGGACATGTCGCCCCGGAAGAAGAGGACATGAACTTTGAATCTCCGAGGATTACGCCGGATTACTTCGCGACGCTTCAACAACCGCTGCTGGCGGGCCGCGAGTTTTCAACTGCCGACGTGAAGGGCAGCACGAAGGTTGCGGTCGTCAATCTAACCTTTGCCAAACGATTTTACGGATCGCCGCAAAATGCGATGGGACGTCTGCTCGGCGAAGGTCAGGGAAACAAGACGAAGCTGGAAATAACGATTGTTGGCGTGGTGGGCGATATCAAGCACCAGAATCTGCGGGATGCGCCCCGCGGCACCGTATACCAGCCCTACCTTCAACAAGATCATCCGGGTGGTCTGCGCATCTACGCCTTCACGGCTCAGCGGCCGGAGTTGATTGAGAGCGCGATTCGCAATCGCATTCATGGCCTCGACCCCAAGCTGGTCGTCGATGGAATGCGCACCATGCAGGAACAAGTGGATCGCAGTGTTTCCGATCAGCGCGCGCTGGCTCTGCTGGCGGCGAGTTTCTCAGCGCTAGCTTTGCTGATGACGTCGGTCGGGCTCTATGGTGTTCTGGCATTTGCGACTGCACAGCGCACTCGCGAAATAGGCGTCCGCATGGCTCTTGGCGCACAGCGCAGCAATGTCATCGTACTGGTCCTGCGCGAGATGGCTCTGACGGCGATTATCGGTGTCGCGGTAGCTCTCCCGGCAGCTTTCGGGCTCTCCAGGCTGGTGGTAAGTCAGCTTTATGGCGTCCAGCCCGGAGACCCGCTAACTTTGCTCGCATGTATCCTGATCTGCGCGCTGATGCTGATCCTTGCAGCTGCCATTCCGGCGCGCAGGGCAGCCTCTGTCGATCCCATGGAAGCACTTCGATCCGAATAATCTCAAGCCGACAGCAACCAAAGAACGGGAGTTATACAACATCATGATTGAACTGAACAAGATAGAGCGCAGTTATAAGACCGGACACACCGAAACATGGGTGCTGCGGCATGTGAACCTGATCATTCGACCCGGCGAGTTCGTCACAGTCATGGGACCATCCGGGGCAGGGAAGTCCTCACTGCTCAACGTGCTCGCAATGCTCGACGATCAGTGGCGCGGCGAGTTTTATTTCGAAGGTGAAGCTGTGCATCGCATGAATCGTAAACAGCGCGCCGATCTCGCGCGGAAGCGCACCGGCATGGTCTTCCAGAGCTATCATCTGCTGGACGACCTGAGTGTTGCAGAAAACATCGATCTGCCGCTCTCGTACAAAGACATTCCCCGGCTTGAGCGCCAGGCGCTAGTGGCCGATACTCTCGACCGTTTCAATATCGTGGGCAAGAAGGATCTGTTCCCCAGTCAGCTTTCAGGCGGCCAGCAGCAGCTCGTTGGAATTGCGCGTGCTGTTATTCACAAGCCCAGTTTGCTGCTCGCCGACGAGCCGACGGGCAACCTGCATTCCGGACAGGCAAAGGAGATCATGGAGTTATTCAAGAAGCTGAACGAAGAAGGCACGACCATCATCCAGGTGACGCACTCGGAAGAGAATGCTAAATACGGCTCGCGCATCATTGAACTCCGCGACGGATGGCTCTACTCCGATACGGCGGGGCTCGCGCAGACCGCGGCAACAGGGGTGCAATCGTGAGGGAATCCATCCGAAAAGGGAAGAATCAATCGATGAAGTCGCTCGAAATCAGGCGCGCTTCTACATCTCTCGCACGGGCGGTAGCCCTTATCTCCTGCGCGTCTCTTGTGGCGCAGATGGTGACTCCGGCACTGGCGCAGAATCCCCAGGGTGCGGTCCCCAGCGCACCTGCTTCGCAGAATGCACCAGCCAGCCAACCAGCGAACTCGACCGTCACTGTCCCCTTCGATCTTTTTTTGAAAAGGTCCCGGAATCCCTTTGATTCCTATCGAGGAAAGACCGTTCCTCCAACCAATATGGCCAATTCGGCCCAACTCAATTCGATGATTCGCGACGGAAAGATTTACCTTACGCTGCGCGATGCCATTGACCTAGCGCTTGATGACAATCTCGACATGGTGATCGCCCGTTATAACCTGCCGATCGCACAGATGGATGTCCTGCGTACAGCCGCAGGCGGATTGGCGCGCGGTGTGAATACCGGCGTTGTTTCGGGGACGCCGGGAGGAGCTGGTGTCAGTACCGGCGCTGGCGCTGGCACTGGGGGCGGAGCCGGAGGCACTACGGGCGGCGCCGGCGGAGCAGGTGCCGGTGCGGGTGGTCTCGTGCAGTCGGCACTTGGAGTTGGTACTAACGTTTCGAGCTACGATCCGTTCATATCTGTAACATCGGATGTAGATCACACAACTCAGTTGCTGGCGAACCGGATTGTCTATGGCGTGCCTTTGATTCACCTGAATACCATCACTGCAAATTTCTCCTATTCGCAGGCATTTCCGACTGGCGGAAGCATTCAGGCGACGTGGAACAACAACCGCCAATCAACGAACAGCCCCAACAATACTTTCAACCCTCAGTTCACGTCTGTTGCAGAAATCTATGCGCAACAGCCGCTTCTGGCAGGTTTTGGGTTCGGCCCGAATCTTCGCTATCTGCGCATTGCCAAGAACACCAACAAAGTAACGGACATTGCCTTTCGTGCCCAGGTGATTGCGACAGTTACCCAGATATGCAATCTCTACTGGAATCTGGTAGCGGCCTACGATACCGAGCAGGTCAATGAGCGATCGGTTGCTTTCGCCCAGCAGACGCTGGACAAGAGCCGCAAACAGTTCGAACTGCAGGCCATCCCTGAGATGGATGTGCTCAAGGCCCAGGGGGATGTGGCTACTCGCAAACAGGACTTGACCGTCGCCCGCACGAATCTGGAGCAGCAAGAGCTTTACATGAAGAACGCCATCACGCGTAGTCTCGACGATCCGGTCCTTGAAGATATGCCGGTGATTCCCACGGACCACATCGCGGCCGACACGGTAGAGACGAATGAGAGTGTGCAGGATCTGATCGCCGAAGCGCTCAAGGAACGGCCTGAAGTGCAGGAGTCGGCTATTCAGTTGCGAAGCAGTGAGCTGAGCCGCAAGACCGCGCGCAACAACCTGCTGCCTTCGCTAAATGTATACGGCTTTCTGAGTGGTACCGGACTATCCGGGCCTCTGAATCCTAGCCTGAGCTCAACTGCGGGATATACCACCCCCGGTACTGGTTTTCCCGGGGCGTGGCAAGATGCGTTTAATTACTCGTCTCCCGAGTATCAAGTTGGCTTTCAGCTTGGCATTCCGATTCGTAACCGCATCGCGAAGGCCGACCAGTATCGCACCGAGCTCGAGTATCGGCAGTCACAACTCTATCTGGAAGAGCAAAAGAAGAGCGTGCGCATCGAAGTGCGCAATGCCCGTTTCGCTCTGGAGCAGGGAGCCAGCCGCGTAGAGGCAGCTCGTGAAGCACGTGACCTGGCGCAAAAGACGCTCGATATCTATCAAAAAGAGCAACAGTTGGGAGCCGGTTCCAACCAGCAGACACTCTCGGCGGAACACGACCTTGCAGTTGCGGAAAATGCGCTGGTTACGGCGGAGACCGACTACGCGAAGGCTCGCGTCGAGATGCTCCGCGCAACAGGGACAACACTCGAAGCCTATGGTATCTCCATCGAAGAGGCCAAGAGAGCTAACTCGACTCCGGCCCCTACAAACCCGGCTGCTCCCGGCCCAACTGGACAGTAGCAGATGCGGGCTGAAACACTGGCGATAAATATGGCAAGCGGTAACAGAACGAGTGACGGAATCGAAAAGCCCTATAAGCTTCTCATCGCCGACGATCAGCCTCAAATCCTTGAGGCTCTTCGTCTGCTGCTCAAACCGGAGGGCTACCAACTGGAGATGGTGCGCACTCCCGCTCTGCTGCTCGAAGCTCTCATTCATGAGAGCTTCGACGGCGTTCTCATTGACCTGAATTACACGCGGGATACCACCTCCGGTCAGGAGGGTATGGATCTTGTCGTTCGCATCAAGGAGATTGATCCGCAGCTGCCCGTTGTCGTCATGACTGCCTGGGGCAACATCGATCTCGCAGTGGAAGCGATGCGCCGTGGCGCCAGTGATTTTATTCAGAAGCCGTGGGAGAATCATCGTCTGCTCAGTATTCTGCGGACCCAGATGGAGTTGCATCGCAGCCAGCGACGCACGCAGTGGCTGGAAGCGGAAAATCGCATTCTACGCGCGCCTGGCGCTCCGGAGTTCATTGCGACTGCAGAATCGATGCGCCAGGTGCTGGATACGATGTCGCGCGTTGGTCCTTCGGATGCCAACGTGCTCATTACCGGCGAGCACGGGACGGGCAAAGAGGTGATTGCACAGTTGCTTCATCGCCTTTCGGCGCGTGCACCGCGGATGCTGGTCGCAGTGAATACCGGCGCACTGCCGGAAGGCACCTTCGAGAGCGAACTCTTTGGCCACGTCAAAGGCGCGTTTACCGACGCCCGCACCGACCGCATCGGGCGCTTCGAACTAGCCAATGGCGGCACGCTTTTCCTCGACGAAATTGCCAACATTCCCATCCGGCAACAGGCAAAGATTCTACGTGTGCTTGAGACCGGCGAACTGGAGCGTGTCGGATCTTCGCGAACGCAGCAGGTGGATGTCCGCATCCTTTCGGCGACCAACGCCAATCTTCGCCAGGATAGTGCGGAAGGGCGCTTTCGCGAGGATTTGCTCTTTCGCCTGAATACGGTTGAGATATGTCTGCCTCCGCTGCGAGACCGTCGCGAAGATATCCCCGCGCTTGCAGGCCATTTCCTTGCCCGCCATGCCACTCGATATCGCCGCGCCATTCATGGCATCGAACCAGCGGCTTTGCAATTGATGCTGCAGTATGCGTGGCCCGGGAATGTCCGTGAGCTCGACCACACCATCGAGCGGGCCGTGCTGATGGCTCGCGGCGAGCGTATTGACGCTCCCGATCTTGCATTGCACACGCCGCGCGTCGCAGGTGCGCAGACGATGGACGACATGAGCCTTGAGGCAGTCGAGGCAATTCTGATTCGCAAAGCGCTAGCGCGTGCCGGTGGTAATGTGAGCCAGGCCGCCGAAGCGCTCGGACTCAGTCGTGGGGCGCTTTATCGGCGTATCGAAAAATATGGTCTATAACGACCCTCCGGCCTATCAGGAACTCGACGACCATCTGCCAATCGCGTCGTCCGCCACGCAGCGCAAGCGGCTTCCTTTAAGCCGTTCGCGGCAACGGCTCAGCTTTGAGCGGCGGCTTCGCCTTTGGCTTTACCTGATGGGCATTCCGAACCTCGGCCTGATTGCTCTTGAGTTGAATGAGCACCATGTCGATGCGTCGATCCAATGGATCGCTCTACCGACCATTGTGATTGCCTGGCTGTTCGTCGTCTCGCTTTTGCTGGAGCACATTATTCGCCCCTTGCAGACGCTAGCGAACGTGATCGCAGCATTGCGCGAAAACGATTATTCGTTCCGTGCTCGAGGCGGGCGGCGTAACGATGCGATGGGTGATCTGGCGCTGGAAATCAATGCCCTGGCTGGCATGTTGCAGGCACAGCGAGTAGGTGCAATGGAAGCCATGGCACTGGTTGAGCGCGTGATGAAGTCTATGCAGTCACCGGTGCTGGCATTCGATCCGGATGGAAGACTCAAGCTCCTGAATGCAGCAGCTGAACGAGCTTTTAACCTTCGGCCTCCCGTAGGCGAAGGCCGACCCGCCGCAAAACAGAACTCGAGCAAGCACGACCTCGACCGGTTGCTGCGCGCGCAAGACAACGATCTTCTCTCTTTGTCGAACTCGCAGCAGTCGGCGCGCTGGGTCGTCAAGCGTACGAGCTTTCGATTGCGGGGCGTTCCTCACGCGCTCTTTGTACTCTCCGATGTCAGCGAAGCTTTGCGCGAGGAGGAGCGGCTTGCGTGGGAGAGGCTCATTCGCGTGCTTGGGCATGAAATCAATAATTCGCTGACACCGATTAAATCGATTGCGGGGAGCCTGCGCAGCCGTTTGACGGGGGGGGGGGATAACTCTGACGTGGATGACGATTTCGCACGCGGGCTTGAGGTGATTGAGGATCGCGCGGAGTCGTTGAACAGATTTCTGCAAGCATATCGCGAACTGATGGGACTGCCGGCACCAAGGCTCGAATCTGTCTCGCTGGCCTCGATTGTCAGACGTGTGGCTAAGCTTGAAACGCGCCTCGTTGTAGGTGTTCGGGGTACCTCGGATGTGTCTTTGCTGGCCGATCCCGATCAGCTTGCGCAGGCGCTCATCAATCTTGTTCGCAATGCTGCCGAGGCGTCGCTCAGCCCCGACGCGAGTATGATGACCGGCAATCGCAATGGTGCCAGCTCCGAGACATCGCAAGCTGCGCCTTGCGTGGAAATAAGCTGGGAGATAGGCCAGGACGAGGCCGTGATCACGATTCTCGATAATGGACCGGGCTTGACCAATGCCAGTAATCTATTTGTTCCGTTTTACACGACAAAGCCAGATGGTACAGGCATCGGTCTTGTACTTGCGCAACAGATAGCTCTGGCCCACTCCGGTTCGGTGCAACTGATCAATCGGACGGATACTCATGGATGCAAGGCCTGTTTTCGTCTTCCTCTCTTCACTGCCATCCGTTCCGACATCTAAAAGTCATTCGTGTGGTATTGTCACATATTTCCTGTGGTATACGCACAGGAAATATGTCATACTCGTGTGGTCAAAGCACAGGAGCGATGGATGACGGAATCCAAGTTGGATTTACTCCAGGGAACGCTGGACCTGATGGTTCTGCAAACACTTTCTGTGATGGGGTCGCAGCATGGGTATGGTATCGCCCGTCGCATTGAGCAGATCAGCGATGATGCGGTCTTGCTGAATCAGGGAACCATCTACGCATCGCTTGTCCGGCTTCAGCACCGGGGATGGATTGCCGCCGAATGGGGCGTTTCTGACAACAATCGTAAAGCCAAGTTTTACTCGATCACGCGCGCGGGAAAAAAGCAGTTGGCCAAAGACGCGGCCTACTGGCAGCGGCTCTCTGATTTAATGGGCCGCGTGCTCACCATGGAAGCTGAAGGCGGTGACCGGTGATCGATCAACGCTCGGGTGATCAACCAAAGTCACTGCCTGCTTCAATTCGCCGCGCATTCAATCGCTTCCGTGCGTTCTTCCTCAAAAGACCGCTCGACTGCGATCTGAATGAAGAGTTGGAAGCCCACCTGGGCTTTGCGATCGAGGAAAACGTACGCCGCGGCATGTCCGCGGAAGAGGCACGCCGCCAGGCGATGATCCGTTTTGGAGGAGTTATGCAAGCAAAAGAACTTCAGCGCGAAGCCCGTGGCCTGCCCGGCCTCGACATTCTTATGCAGGATTTGATCTTCACGCTTCGCACTCTTCGGCGCGAGCACTCGTTTACAATCATTGCCGTATTAATTCTTGCTCTTGGTATCGGAGCGAACATCGCGGTCTTCAGTGTGGTCAACACCATATTGCTGCGCCCTCTTCCATTTCGCGACCCGCAGCAGTTGCTTTGGATGGCGCCTGCTGCGAGCAAATGCGGCTTTTCGTGCGAGACCTACACGGCGGATGCGTATGAGGAGTTTAGTGAGCAGAATCATGCGTTTCAGAATGTCGCGGGTTACTTCGCATTTTCGTCGAGCGACAATGTGAAACTCACTGGTCATGGTCAGCCCAAGCCCGCAACCAGCATCATGGTAACCGGCAACTTCTTTCAGATGCTCGGTATCGAGCCGACAATGGGCAGACTCTTTGAGGAAGACGAAACCCGCATCGGTGCGCGGCCCGTCACGCTGCTTTCCAATGCCTTCTGGCGCAGTCAGTATGCAGCGGACCCATCGATTGTAGGAAAAGCGATCGACATGGACGGAACGCCTGTAACTGTCGTCGGAGTATTGCCGGAGAATTTCGATTTCGGTTCCGTGTTTTCTCCTGGCGCGAAAGTCGATCTTTTTACTCCGGTGATTCTGGATCAAATACGCCCATGGGGCAATACGCTCGCGCTCGTGGGCCGTATCAAGCCTTCAGTGACCGTGGCGCAGGCGCAGGCGGATGCAAACATTGTCACGCCGCGTTTGTACTTCAGCCCCAAGTATCCCGAATCGCTTGGTGCGTACAAAGATCGCCCGATGAAGCTCATGACTCTGAAGGAGTATGTCAGCGGCAAACTGCGGCCTCCGCTGATCGTGCTATGGTGCGCCGTGGGCGCGATCCTCTTGATCGTATGTGTGAACCTTGCGAATCTGATGTTGGCGCGTGCGGCTACTCGCACCAAGGAGTTTGCCCTGCGGCTGGCTCTCGGAGCTGGGCGCATTCGACTGCTTCGTCAGTTGCTTACAGAGAGCATGGTGCTTTCGGGCGCTGGTGCGGTGCTGGGCCTGGCTCTCGCGTTCGGAATTACATATTTCCTGGCGCATCAAGGTTCTATCGCGCTGCCTATGCTGAACAGCGTGCGTGTAGATGGCGCAGTGCTCGCCTGGACAGTCGGCATAGCAGTCTTCGCGGCGGTCTTGTTCGGCAGTGTCCCTGGGCTCAAGGTCTCACGGAACAATGTGCAGGAGGCGCTTAAGGACTCAGGTCCGGGTGTGAGCGAAGGTACCAAGCACGAAAGAATGCGATCGCTTTTGGTGATCTCGGAGGTCGCACTGGCATGTGTCCTGCTGGTGGGAGCGGGCCTGCTGCTGCGCAGTTTTCTGCGCGTGCTCGACGTCGATTTAGGCTTTGAGCCAAGCCATGCTGCAGCGATCAAAGTGGACTACGACGGTAGCACTCCCGAGAAAGTGAGCGTCATATTTCAGCAGATACTTGCTGAAGTGGGTGCGATTCCTGGAGTTGAACGGGCGGGAATCGTGGATTACCTACCATTGGAACGCAATCGAAGCTGGGGGAGCCCGCAGATTAAGGGAAAGCACTATGCTCCCGGTGAACTTCCCGGAGCCTTCGTCTACATGATTACACCCGGTTACTTCCAGGCAATGGGTATGCGCCTTCACGGCAGGGATTTTACCTGGGCCGACGACCCAAAAGGCGAGCAAGTCATCGTTGTCAATCAGACTGTGGCACGAGCGCTGTTTCCAAATCAGGATGCGATTGGGCGTATGGTCTTCATGAATGGCATGGATCTCCGCATTGTCGGCGTCATTGATGATGTACACGAGGCCAATGTCGAAGGAAAGCCCGGTTGGCAGGTGTATTTCTCTTCCTTGCAACAAAAGCCGGTCGGCGCGGAACTTGTGGTGCGCACGAAGCTGCCGCCGGAGACTCTCGCCGCAAGTGTGATGACTAAGCTGCGACAACTGAATCCCAATCAGCCCGCTGCTGAATTTCGAATGATTCAGACCATCGTCGACCACGCTGTCTCACCACGAAGATTCTTCGTTCTGCTGGTCGTCTCTTTCGCAGTTTTCGGCGTGATTCTTGCCGCGCTTGGCATCTACGGCGTTATCTCGTACTCGGTCACGCAACGTACTCAGGAGATCGGCATTCGCATGGCTCTTGGAGCATCCGTTGGCCGTGTACAGCTTGGAGTTGTTGGCAAGACAATCCGCCTGGCGCTAATCGGCATCGCGGCTGGCACCGCAGCTTCAGTTGGAGTAGCCAAAGGCATCGCCGCGCTGCTCTTTGGTACAGCTCCCACGGATCCCGCGACTTTCGGAGGAATGATTCTTGTGTTAGGACTGGTGGCTTTGATCGCGGGTTATCTACCGGCGCGAAGAGCGTCGCGCATCGACCCGATGGTTGCCCTTCGCAATAACTAACAACCAGGGATGGGGTTGCCACGGCGGCGAGCGTCATTGCTGGCTCTGTCTTAATTTTCTCTTCGCTTCACGGAACAAAACATCTCTCACGGGCGTATCTCGATCATCTCGGAGTGCGCCCATGACAATCCTGCAGCAAGACCTCGCCTACACCTTCCGGCGGATATCGCGGTCGCCGGGATTTGCCATAGCGGTTATCGTATCCATCGGTCTTGGCATCGCAGCCAACGCCACGATCTTTTCCATGGTCAGCCGGTTCGTTCTTCGCCCCGCGCCGGTCGGAGATCCCTCATCGCTGCTCACCTTGCATACCCTGCATGATGGCGACCGGTGCTGCAACAACTTCCCTGAGCCGCTTTTCAAAGATGTCCGCGACCAGGCCCGGTCATTCTCAGGAGTCGCTGCTTACAACGAGTTAGTGCCTGCGTCGATTGGCGGGAACGGCGAGCCAGAACGCGTTTGGGGACAGGCTACGTCGGCAAATTTCTTCGATGTGCTGCAGATTCCGATGACGCTTGGCCGAGGCTTTGTGCGCGAGGAAGAGGATCGTCAGGTCATCGTGCTGAGCTATCGCCTCTGGCAGCAGCGCTTTGCCTCAGACCCTGCAATTGCAGGCAAGCCGGTAACACTCTCAGGCCGTCCGTACACCGTCGTTGGCGTTGCGCCAGTGGGATTTCGCGGAATTGATCTGATTCTCGATTCCGAGTTTTGGGTGCCGCTCGGTCATGTCACCGACCTCGTCCCTAATTTGTCTGACCGTGCCTTGCGTAACATGCATTGGCTGCAAGTAATTGCGAGACTCAAGCCCGGAGTGAGCCGAACGCAAGCCGCTGCGGAACTCGACACACTTGCTCGGCGCTTGGCTGTTGCTTATCCTGCGACGGACAAGGGCAACAACTTCCGCTTTGAGCAGGCAGGCTCGTTGCCGCCTCGCGACAAGTCCTCGGTGCTGCTCTTTCTGACGACACTCTGCGTCGTTGTGCTCCTTGTGCTTTGCATAGCGTGCGCCAATGTGGCCAATCTTCTGCTTGCACAGACTGTCGGCCGCCAACGGGAGATGGCGGTGCGGCTCGCTCTTGGAGCAATGCGGGTGCGCATACTTCGGCAGATGATCCTCGAATCCGTGCTTCTCGCTCTCGGTGGCGGAGTACTTGGCATCGTGCTTTCGCTCTGGGCTACTCAGGCGCTTTCGAGATTCCGGCTTCCCGCACCGGTGCCGCTCGATCTTACTTTGAGCGTGGATTGGCGCGTCCTCGCCTATACGTTCGCGCTCAGTGTTGGCGCTGGTTTTCTCTTCGGAGTTATCCCGGCGTGGGCAGCCTCTCGTCCTCTGCTTTCGAACGCGCTGAAGGGGGAGGATCCCTTTGCTCGCCCGGGCGGACGATTTCCATTGCGCAATGTGCTCATTGTTATTCAGATCGCCATGTGCGTGGTTCTTCTGAGTGCTACTGGCCTCTTTCTGCGCAGCCTGCAACAAGCTGCGAGCATCGATATTGGCTTTCGTTCCAGTGGAATAGTCAGCGTATCTGTTGATCCGCGCTTGAACGGCTACTCCCCAGAGCGGACCGTGCAGTTTCTCAACCAGATCCGCGAGAAGATCGCGTCCCAGCCGGGAGTCACATCCGCGGTCGTCACGGATACTGTCCCGCTCACAGGAGGCGGCCGACGTGATGGCTTCCATGCTGTGGTCAAGCCCAAATCTGATTCGGCAGATTCACAAGGCGCCCCGATTGTGGAGTTGTACATGATCACACCTGGCTATTTTGAGACCATGGGCATACCTCGCCTCGCTGGACGCGATTTCACCAACGAAGCTGAGACGGCTGGCCTCAGGTCCGCCATCGTCAACCAGGCCTTTGCGCAAAAGATATTTGGGTCTGAGAATCCGATCGGTCAGAGCGTGTCTGGCGGTGGTATTACTTATCAAATTATCGGCGTGGTGGGTAACATCAAGTCGCGCACGCTGGGTGAAGAAACTCGGCCTGTTCTATTCCGCTCTCTGGATCAAACCGTTGCTTACGATCCAGCCTTCATGGGGTACTGTATCCTCGTTCGTTCCGAAGGCAATCCAGCGCAGATTGTGAACGTCGTGCGCAGTCAGATTCGCGCTCTTGATCCGGGCATCGCCGTCTATAACATCCAAACCATCCAGGAGCATCTGCGCGATGCATTCTTTCTGCCTCGTCTTGCGGCCACACTTTTTGGAGTCTTCGGCGCGATCGGATTGATTCTTGCAACCGTCGGTCTATACGGAGTCATCAGCTATTCCGTCGGTCGCCGTACTCGCGAAATCGGCATACGCATGGCGCTGGGCGCGCAGGCCGCACAGGTTCAGCAACTGATCCTTCGTCAGGGTATGTTGCTCGCTGCGATTGCCGTAGTCATTGGATTGCCTGCGGCCTTTGCCCTCTCAAAGCTATTTACGAGTGTTCTCTATGGCATTCGGAGCAATGATCCTGTCACGTTCACTCTCGTACCGCTGTTCCTTGCCATGGTTGCGCTATTTGCGTGCTGGCTTCCGGCGCGCCGCGCAGCAAGAGTCAATCCGCAGATCGTTTTGAGGTGTGAATGATGTGGAGTTCTACTCTGCGCGAAGAGCCTCCACTGGATTCACAGAAGCCGCGCGGCGCGCAGGAATATAGCTAGCGAGCATCGCGCTTACCCCGAGCACGGCGCCCACCGAAGCCAGTGTCGCCGTATCCCATGCAGCGGTGCCAAATAGCAGCTTACGCATGAGCGTCGCAGTGCCGACGGAAGAAACCAATCCCAGGCCAATACCTGCAAACGTCAGGCGACCGGCTTCGCGCATGACGAGCCGGTAGACAGAGCTGCGCTGCGCTCCGAGAGCCATGCGTACGCCGATCTCTCGTGTCCGCTGGCTCACGGAGTAGGCGATCACGCCATACAGGCCGACCACGCTCAGCACAAGCGCCAGCGCAGCGAATCCACTTACCAGCCATGCCGATGAGCGGTGGATGTACGCTGACTGCGAGTCCTCGACGAGTTGCTCCATCGTTGACTCGAAGGCGGTCCCAATTCCGGGATCAATCGAGCGAACTGCGCGCACCAACTGCGGTAGCAACGATGTCTCGGACTGCGATGTTCTGACCACGACTGAAAAAGCATTGTCGGTATCCTGGTTGATTGGGTAGTAGACTGCGGGCCAGATTGGTGACTCCAGCGATCCCTCGTGAATATCGTCCACGACGCCCACAATCTCTTTCAATGAATCCGGCGCCAGTGTAACTCCGCCAATCTTCTTTCCAATTGGATCTTCGCCAGGAAAGTACTGCCGCGCCAGCGATTCGTTGATGATGACAACCTTTGGCCTGCTCGCGTCTTCCGCATCCGTGAAGTAACGGCCGCTGAGGAGCTTCGCATGCAGTACTTTGAAGAAATCAGCACTCACGTCACGCAGGTTTACTTCGTTGTGCTCGCCATTGTATGGCTTGCCCACAAAACGTATCCAGTCTGTATTGCAGTTGCATGTAACCGGCAGCACACTCGTGATCCCCGCGGATTCCACTCCAGGCAAAGCCGAGACGCGCCGAACAACTTCCCGGCCAAGTCGCACCAACTGTTCGTCTTTTGGATAGAGAGCCTGCGGCGCCATAACCTCTATGGTCGCGAGGTGACTTACCTCAAAGTTCACATCTACATGAAGCAGCCGATAAAGACTCTTGCCGAGCAGTCCTGCGCTTACCAGCAGGATGACGGCAATGGTGAGTTCCAGTACGACAAGGTTGGCGCCAAAGTGACGCCAAAGGGTTCCCGATGCGCCGCGTCTTCCATCCGTGAGTCCCTCACGATCTCCATGAAGCGCTACGCGTAGCATCGGAATGACGGTAAGCAATATCACCACAAGAAAAGCCACACCCGCACTGAAGAGAAGTACGTCGCGATTAAGTTTGAGCCCGACCAGATACGGCATGTTGAGCAGCATTGCCTTCGGGATAAGTCCCAGCAGCGATTGCATCGCGCCATCGGACAAGCCAATCCCAAGGACGCAACCTATGAGAACCAGCACCATTCCTTCCGTTACGAACTGCCGCGCAAGCCGCAATCGCGAAGCTCCCAGCGCTCCGCGAACCGCGATTTCACGTCTCCGGCTCTCTGAGCGCACCAGCAGCAGGCTGGCCACGTTCACACACGCGATCATCAGCAGCAAACCCGCGCCTGTGAGCAGCATCAACAAAATCGGGCGAATGTCGCCAACAATCACGTCCGCAAGGGGCTCAACGGTTGCACCCTGTCCGCGATTTGTATCTGGATATTGTCGTTCGAGCTGTGCCGCAATTGCTTTCATCTCTGCCAGCGCGCTGCTGATCGAGACTCCATCCTTTAGCCTGGCGATGCCGTAAAGGGAGTGACACCCTCGATTCAGATCGCATCCCTTCTTGCCTTGAAATGGGGTGTAGAACTCAGCGGCTCCGTGCGGTGCAAATTGAAATTTCTCAGGCAGTACACCGATTACCGTAGTTGGAACTCCACTTAGATTGATTGTCTGACCGACAATGTCCTGCCGGGAGGAAAAGCGTAGCTTCCAGGCCGAATAAGTCAGAAGCACTGTGGGCGCCACGCCCGGCAGATCTTCTCCTGCATAGAAGTCGCGTCCGAGAAGTGGCTTTACCCCCAGAGTGCGAAAGAACCCGTCGCTGACGCGGGCGCCAGCGACGGGTTCCGCGCCGGAGGATGTGCCTAACATATAGCCATTCCTGTTATACACATCGAACGAACTGAAGACGGTGTTAAGCTTCTTCCAATCCAGATAGTCCGGATAAGACAGATTTGCCCGCGGAAAAAGCTTCACTCGTTCCGTAACCGCGACAAGCTTCGTGGGATCGCGATAGGGAAGCGGTTTCAGTAAAGCCGCATCCACAAAGGCAAAGATCGCTGCGCTCGCGCCAATTCCAAGCGCCAACATCAGGATCGCGGTAATAGCAAACCCGGGACTCCGCCGCAGTTGGCGCAGTGCAAACCGGAGATCCCGGAGTAAATCATCCATCATGGGAAGAGTGCTCCTTTCGCGATAGCTCTGCCGCGCCCGTTCGATGCCTCCCAGTTTCAAGATGGCCTCGCGGCGCGCCTGTCCAGGGGGCATTCCAAGGCGGACATTGTCATCGATATGCAGTTGCAGATGGCAATCAATCTCGTCTGCAAAGCTACGCTGTCGACGTTCTCCACCAAAGATTCCGGAGACGCGCAGAAGAAACGCCCTGACTTGTCTGAAAGGCTTCATGACTGCTCCTCAACGGGGGTAAGGAACCGGTCCAGAATGGCAGTTGTCTGCTGCCAGTTCTTCGCTTCCTTTTCCAGTTGCTTGCGTCCGGCACGGGTGAGTTTGTAGAACTTGGCTTTGCGATTGTTTTCGGAGACTCCCCACTCCGATGTGATCCAGCCTTCCTGTTCCAGCTTCAGCAGCGCAGGGTAGAGCGTGCCGTAATTCAAGGTCAGCAGGTTTCCGCTTGTCTGCTCGATCCGCCGCGCTATTCCGTAGCCGTGCTGCGGCCCCATCATTTCAATTGTTTTTAAGACCATTAATGCCAGCGTTCCCTGCCAGACGTCTGCCCGTTCTCCCATATGTGTCTCCCGAAACATTCCTATGAGAAACCCATAGGAATGCTGTCACAAATTCCTATGGGAAGGCAATAGGAATTACGACGGTGAGTGACGTTTTGTTCTCAGCAGCTCTTCTTCAGTCGAGATTTGCTGGGACTTCAGATGTTCCGGATTGGGAAATTGTTCTGGGAACTGCTCAGAAGCGCACAGAACTCGATACCTGAGAAATGCAAGTCTGAGACGAGAGAGAAAATGCGAGATTTGAATGGTCGAGGAAGTTCCGGGGTATCTGTGAGGCGGCGGTTGATTCTCGTGCCTGCCAAATCTTCGACCGAGCCGTCCATTCACCAGACCGGAGGAGATCGCCGACGAATGTTAGAGAGCAAACAGACGCCTCCCGCACTGGGCCATCTTCAGCAGCACGTCGATCTCATTGCCAAGCATGAGCAGGAGTTTCTGGACCAACGCAAACATTCGGAAAAGCTGGGCGACAGCATGGCTTCATTCATAGGGAGTCTTACCTACGTTGTTGCCCATATTGTTATCTTCGCCGCATGGATCGCCTGGAACACGCTCCCGATCCGCGCGCTTCCGCATTTCGATCCTTCCCCATTTCCTCTGCTCGATGTTCTGTTCGCATTTGAGGCGATTCTTGTGGCCAGCTTTATTCTGATGCGTCAATCGCGCATGAGCCGCCGGGCCGAAGAGCGCAATCAACTTATGCTGCAGCTTCTGTTGCTCACGGAGAGGGAGATAACAGCCGTACTCGGCGTGGACCGGCAGATGGCTGAAACCATGGGTCTGGAGCATGTTGCATCTGACCAGGAAGTCGCGCAACTCAGCGAACAGACATCGATCGATGAAGTAGCTCAGATTATCAAAGAGAACCTGCCGGCAGATTGATGGACATTCCAATTCAGCCGATCTCAAGCTGATAAAAGTAGGGAAACCGAACAATTGCCCGTTGCGATGATAGCAATCCATTGGAGCGGCGCGTCGGGCGAGCGCTGCCGCTTTAATGGATTGTGACGAAAAGTCCGCTTGGAATTTAAGAAATGGCGTAGTTCGCGGCGGTCCTTTCGTTCAAGACGACGCCGAGTCCCGGACGATTGGACAGCGCTAGTGCGCCGTCGACCACCTGCTCGGGTGGATCGATCAACTCAGATCGCCAGGGAACTTCTCCATAAGAGAACTCAAGAATGTTGAAGTTAGACACCGTGGCAACCACGTGAGCGGCCGTCAGATTCCCAACAGGACTTGCCGGTCCGTGTGGAGAAGCGATCAGTCCTGCTCCTTCTGCCATTGCTGCGATTTTCTTCAGTTCGAGCATTCCTCCGCATACCTTGACGTCGGGCATAACGATGCCAACAGCCTCGGCTTTGATGTAAGGATAAAAACCCTCGATTCCGACAATGGATTCGCCGCCTGCTGTCTGCATCTTCGCCGCTTTGTTGATCTGTGCAAGATTTTCAACGGGCTTCGCCGGTGTGACCTCTTCCAGCCAAAAGAGTTTTAACGGATCGAGCCGCCTGGTCAGATCCAATCCATCTTCCAGGCTGCATCGGCTGTGGACGTCCATCAGAAGATCGCGCTTGGGACCGATCGCATCGCGAACCGCTGCTCCGCATGCGATGCCACGAGCTAGAAACTGCTCGATCTGATCTTTATCGGTCAGACCGATAGGCATTTCATCCCACGGCGCCAGCTTGACGGCATCGAAACTAGCAGCCGTCGCCTTCTCCGCCATGCGCGCGAAGCCGTCCGGGGTTCGTTCTTCCGTGGAACGATTGATGTTGGCGTAGAGACGAATGCGATCCTGAATACGGCCGCCGAACAGATCGTAAGTTGGGACAGAAAAGGCCTTTCCCTGAATGTCCCAAAGGCATTGTTCGAGCGCGCTCGCGGCCACCGCTGCGGGTCTGCCATACTGTGCAATCGCCGGAACAGTAACCTTGCGAAACCATTCGACAGCGAAGATGGATTGTCCTCTCAGGAGATTGACAAACTGCTTGATATAGATCAGGGTTTGATCGTCCTTGCCGCTCTGCGAAGCGTCGCCGAGACCTGTTACACCACCGCTCGTCTGCAATCGCGCGATGGTCCAGTTGCCTCGCTTGTTCACCTTCACGCGAAAGACTTCGACATCCTGTACGGTTAGCTTCGGCAGCTTTGACTGAGAATAAACGGGGATTCCTGCGGCGCTCGCCAGAGGAACAAGCGCGAGTCCCTGCAATAAGGATCTTCGATGGATGGGCATGGAAAGTAAGTCTGCTCCTTTTTGTGTATAGGTTCTAGAAGTTGATTTTTGCGGCTAGTTGGATCTCGCGCGAGATCCGTTGAAGGGTTGTGGGAGATCCTGCCGAGCTAATGGTTCCAAAGCCGTTACCGACTGTGGCGTTCGGGTTGTTGAATTGCGGAGTATTGAACAGGTTGAAGAACTCCGAACGCAGTTGCAGGGTCTTCGCTTCGTGCAAGGTGAAGTTCTTGAATACCGAGAAGTCCACATCCTTGGTTCCCGGACCTTCCAGAATGTTGCGTCCGGAGTTGCCCCACTGCTGCGTGCTGGGATTCGTAAAGGCTGCGGTGTTGAACCACTGTTTCAATGTGCGCTGGCTTGGAGAAAGCGATCCATTGCCCGGGCCGACGAGTTCGGCTCGCGGCGTGATGCTGTCGGCGACGCCCAGTGAGTTCGAGCCTGCCAGCACGGAGAACGGAATGCCGTCGGAGTAGGACAGAATAGCGTTTAATTGCCATCCTTGAATGGCAGGACGCAACCAGCCTGATCCCTGGAACGGCAACGAGTAATTCACGCTGCCGACGAAACGATTCGGAATGTCTTGATCTGAATTTCCATAGTCTGCATGTTTGTTGTAAGAGTTCACGATGCTGCCGGGACTGCCGGAGTTCTCGTCCAGAGCGTGACTGTAGGTGTAGGAAACCAGGAAGGACAAATCCTTGGTGCGCCGCTCGGCTGTCACCTGCAGGCTGTTGTAATTTGAGATCAGGCTGGTTTGAAGCTGATTGATCTGCGCGAAGTATGGGTATGGACGGCGTGAGGCGATGGGCGTAGTTCCAGGTGTCGCCTGGTTGATGTCCAATAGCCCATCCAGATGAATGCCGACGTTTCCAACATAGGCAAGAGTGATTCGGCTCGCGGACCCGATTTCCTGCTGCAAGTTGGCGTGCCACTGCTCGCTATACGGAGTTCTGGCCTTGGGATTCACTGAGTACAAGGGAGCGCCCTTAGGAGCGTTAGTGGTTGGTGCGGAATGAACAAAACCATCCGAGAGCCAATTGAAGCCAGTCGCACCATAGGCTGTGTTGTTGAATGCCCAGTAGTTGATATCAGGCGCGTTGATGGACAAGCCAGAGACGCTGTTCACATCGGGCGCTGCGTAGTAGATGCCGTAGCCGGCATGGAAGACCGTTTTCGCTGTGAGCTTGTAGGCAAATCCGATGCGTGGTTCGAAGTTAGTATTGTTGCCGTTGACGGCGCTTCTTGAAATGCCGTTGGTGCCGACCTGAAAGACCTGCGTTGTCGATAGAGTGGGATCGAACTGGTACATGCGATTGCGTACTTCGGTCCAAGGCCAGCCCAGAAAATTGTCGTAACGAAGGCCTAAATTCAGCGTCAGACGGCTGCTGATCTTGTAGTTGTCCTGCACATAGAAAGCCAGATCAAGCTGACGGAAACCGCGGGTTCCGGCCTGGTACGCGTAGGTTCCCGAGGTAGGCGCGCCGAGCAGCAGGTCGGCCAGTCCCAGGCCTGTGTAGTTTCCAGTGAAGCTCAGTGTTCCATGCTCTGCTGAAGTCTGATACATGTTGTATTGCAGGCGAACCACTTCGGCGCCCACGTCAATCGAGTGCCTGCCGCGCACCAGAGTGACATTGTCATCCACCTGGTAGTTATTGGTGCCAATCTGTGCGGGGCTGTTGGCTGCATCTCCGATCGAAGATGCACCGGAGATACTGAATACCGGCAATCCATCGCTATCCTGTAGATCGCTGGGAACGATAACACCGGGAATGCCAAGTTCGGTTGGAAGGTTCAGTCCGGCATCGAAATTATGAACGCCAATAAAGATGCGCGACCATCCGAAACGCGCCGTGTTGAGAGTGGTCGGCGAAAAGACATGGGCTTCGCTCAGCACCGCCTGATGGGCCGGCTGCTGCGCTGGGCCGCTGGTGTTTGCGCCTACGAGCGGCGCAGGCAGAATTCCAGGCTGAAGGATGTTGTCATTGGACTGACTGTAACGCAGAAAGGCGCCGTCAGCCTCCGTAAACTGATGGTCTACCTTCGCGTCAAAGGCATCCGAGTTATCCACACGCTGAGGGCTATATAGAAAGTTGTTGGCGGTCGTGGTGTTAGCGAGGTTGGGACTAACGCTGTTTTTCGAAAATAAGGCCAGAACGTTCTGACCGACCTGGGCCTGCTGTGTTGCCAGATAAGCAGAGGGGATCACATTGCCAGGAAATGGACTTTGCGTGATGGGATCACGAACCACCTGCGAGTAGCGGGAGAAATCTCCCACGCCCAGCGGACCCCATGCCGGTACGGTGTCCACGTTCGTCAGGCCCTGGCTGGTGCGCTGGCCAGCGTAATCGGCGAAGAAGAAAGTCTTCGGATTGCTTCTGTGTATGAGTGGGCCGCCGAAGGTAGCGCCAAATGAATTCATACGGAACCCCGGCTTGACTCCTGTATCGAAATAGTTCTTGGCATCGAGTGCGGAATTGCGAAAGAAGTTAAACACTTCGCCGTGATACTGGCTGGTACCCGAGCGGTAGACCAGGTTGACGACGCCTCCGGAGGCGCGTCCATAACGCGCGTCGGCATCGGTAGTTTCTTCGCGGAACTCTTCGACTGCGTCGATCGGCGGAAAGACAATAATCCCCAGACCGTTGTTGTTTTCGTTGTCTCCTATACCGTCCAGTAGAAAGCGATTATCCGTCATGCGTTGCCCGTTGATGGCATACGAGGATGGTCCTCGCTGCTGCACGTAGGGAATGCTGCCAGACAATTGTGATTGCCCTGGAACGACTCCCGCCCCCAAACCCAGAAGTTCAGCGAAATTACGGCCATTCAATGGAAGATCATGAACGGCCTGCTCCGTGCGAATGTTCGACACAGTTGATGTATCCGTATCGAACTGCACGGTTGTCGAATCTACCTGCACGGTCTCCAAAGCTGCTCCCGGAGCCAGTGCGGCGTCGACAGAGATGCGTTGCGCGACTTCAAGCCTTACGTGTTTGAGCACACCCTGGAAGCCTGGCGCCTCGATCTTGACATCGTAGTTGCCGGGATCGAGCGGTGGAGAAACATACAGGCCTTCTCCATCGGTCGAGGTGATAGTGGTCAATTCGCTCGCGCTGTTGCGGAGTGTCACCTGCGCGTTGTGGATGACGGCTCCGGAACTGTCTCTTACCAAGCCAGTAATGATCCCTTTTTCAACCTGAGCAGAGACAGTTGTGGTCATCAAAGCAGCAATTAACACGGCACACAGGAAGAAGTGTTTCCCCTTGGATTTAGGAAAAATTGCGAAACGTATAACAAACATTCATTGCCTCCAGATTGCGAGAGAAGACAGTAGCTCGCGAAGCTCTGTCATAGACCGCTTCGATGCAAACGTCTGCGGTCAAATTTTTTTTGGGATGACTACGCCCGCATGTCTATGAGGCAGAGCGTATCCTCTTCATTCAGCGAACTGAGTTATAGGACAACAACGACCTTGTTCAAATGCAATTTGTCGATTCATGGTCTTAACCGGCTTTCTCGTTTAATTATTTGGGTCCGACTGCGCGGGCACTGACTCGCTGTGCACGAGAAAGATCGCGCGATAGAGATGGAGCAGTCCCGAGCGTTCAGCTAAGGCCTGTTGGCTTAACAGAAACCGAGACTGAGCACCTTACGCGCTCACGCAATCAATTTTGATTTGGAGGATAGAGACAAGAAGTCAACAACAACACGAACAACAGGAGATCGGCTCGGAGGAGAACACAAGCTTCGCCAAATAGTGAGTGAGCTTCTGCATCTGTTTGTATTCAGCCATATGCTCAGGGAATATGTCAACTGTCGCGGCTGAAGCGCAGTCTTCTGGCAATCAATGGAAGCCCGCGTTTATATCATTGCATCCGGCTTTCGCCTGATCATTCAATGAGTTCTGACCGCTGCCTACTCACCCTCGATTTAAACCAGAACGTGTACGCGCAGACGCGGGTGGAGAACAGGCTGCCGGCAGCCGATCAACGAATAAAGCCTCTTCCGGATGTAATTGGAGCAGAGATCTATATAGCTTCGTTGTATGTCATTGATTCTTATGGAGCGGGAGACCGGGATCGAACCGGCGACATTCAGCTTGGGAAGCTGACGTTCTGCCACTGAACTACTCCCGCCCTTTAAAATCAATGACTTACGCTGCTAGCGGTCGCTTACTATCCAACTTACTATCCATCTTGCTATACTGGAACTCGAAAACAGGGTTCCCCGACGGTCCCCAATTTGCCATTCCGGCGCCATCTCGATTGCGTGGTGGATAGTAAACATGGATAGTAAACCTGGACGCAAAGCCAACCTCAAGAAGTATCTCGCACACGACGGCAAATGGCAATTTTTCCCGGTGGTCAAGGTCAATGGGAGGCCAAAGCCGGAGCTCGTTCTGATCGACGGCACGCCACGGCGCTCGACCGGTGGCACCTTCTACCTCGACTGGCGGGAGGACGGCAAACGCCGCACCCGTCCGGTCGGGACATCGCCGCGTGAAGCGCTGGACGCCTGGCAGCTCCACTCTGGAATCCTCTCCGGCGAGATCGAGGCGCCGGAAGAAGAGCCTGTCGCCGCCTCCTCATCAACGACGATTCGTGCTGCCGTCGAAGCCTACCTGGCTGAGGTGAAGGCCACCAAGGGCGATGCTACCTTCCGCGCCTATTCCGGCGATCTTGCCTGGTTCCAAAAGGTATGCAAGAAGCATTATGTCGATCGGCTCGGGCGCTCGGACGCGATGGCGCTCTTCGCCGCCGGCCGCGGCGAGGATCTCAATCAAAAGACCATCAACAAGCGCGTCATCGTCATGCTTCAGGCGATGCGCCATGCCGGCGCGAACATCCAGCTTCGCAAGGGCGACTGGCCGCGGACCATCGACAAGCGCGTTGAGATTTACGAACGCGAGGAGCTGACTCGCTTTTTCGAAGCGTGCACTCCCGAGGAACGGCTCGTCTTTCAGGTCTTCCTTTGCTCCGGGTTTCGATCTCGCGAGCTCTCCTGCCTGGCCTGGGAAGATGTGAACTGGCAGGCCGGCACACTGAGCGTCCGCCCCAGGCCCGAATTCGGGTTCACTCCCAAGAGCTACGAGGAGCGAAGTGTCCCCATTCCACATGCGCTTCTGGAGTCGCTCAGCAAGCATAAGAAGAAACAGCCGGACTCCGTGCTGATCTTCCCCACACCGAAACATCCGAAGCGGCCAAACTACGGCGGCGATAAGCCCGACGCGCACCTGCTCGAACTTGGCAAGGAGATTGCCTACCGCGCGAAGTTGAATTGCAAACGCTGCAAGACCCGACAGGGCAAGTGCAGTGACGGGCCGTATTGCCAGAAGTTCTATCTGCACAAGTGGCGTCACACATTCGCCACGCAGATTCTCCAGTCCGGCATCGACATCAAGACGCTGCAAACACTTCTCGGACACAAGAACATCGCCACCACAGAGAAGTACCTCAAGTCGCTGCGTCTCGACGATCTGCGCCAGAAGGTCGAATCGTCAACGCTGGCGGCGATGCTTTAGCGAGTAGCCACCGGTTGCCCGGGGTCGAACATTTCGCGCTTCTCTGCCAACAGGTGAATTGCTCCCTTGAGCTATTCGAAACCAGAAGTGCTTTCGTCGGTTTCCGCTCACTTAATCACGAGCTATTTTTATAGTTGGCCGATTATGTGCTCATCGTTATGGCGGCTCCTCAATTGCTAGGCCCGGCCCGTATCCCGGGACCAGTCCCGCTACAGTCCCTGGATCGGAGAATCATCGAAGCGGACTCAAACTAAATGGCTTGCCGTCAGGGACCTCGGGCCCGTAAGATCGTTTATCACGGAAGTCCACAACAAACCACATGGCAAACGTTCCTGGCTCAGCCCCAATTGAGCTGCATCCGCCTCTTGCAAAACTCGATCCATTTGTGGTCGCCACTGGGCAGCCGATTCCTCCCATCGAACGAGTGGCGCTATTTTCTGCTGACCAGTGGGAAGATTTCATCAATGAGTGGGCGAGCAGTCTCCCGGGATACGCCAAGGTCGAGCACGCAAGCGGCTCGGGCGATAAGGGCTGCGACGTCATTGGAATCGTCGAAGAGGGCGGAGCAATTTGGGACAACTATCAATGCAAACATTATGACAAGCCCCTCACTCCGACCGATGTATGGGGCGAATTGGGGAAATTAAGCTACTACACAATGGTCGGGGAATACTCGCTTCCGCGAAGGTATAGGTTCGTAGCGCCAAGGGATGTTGGAACCAAGCTGGCTTCGCTTCTTCGTAGGCCAGTTGTCTTGAAGCAGGAACTTCTCAAGGCGTGGGCTACATATTGCGCGAACTTCATTACTGAGACGCCGGTTCCCTTGAGCGGTGCGCTGCTCTCTCACATCGAGGGAATTGATTTTTCAATTTTCGGATACTTGCCCGTGCTCGACGCGATCAACCAGCATTTGAAGACCCCTTACTTCACAGCTCGCTTTGGGCTCGGCCTTCCGCCTCGGCCTGCTGCGGCACCTCCTCCCGAAAAGCCCACGACAGACGAGACAAGATACGTCGAACAACTGTTCGAAGCGTACAGTGACAACCGGAAGGAGTTGCTGACTCAAACAGATGAACTCCCGCAGAATCTTTTGAGGCATTATCACCGATCACGCGAAGCTTTCTATTCGGCGGAGGCATTACGCAATTTTTCCCGTGACAAGCTCCCAGGCAGAGAGTTTGAAGAGTTGCAGGATCAAGTCTATGCCGGTGTGGTGGATACCTGCGAATCCACCCACACATGCGGGTTCACGAGGTTAGTCGCCACCACGAACCGTTCCGCCGAGCTCTCGATAACTAGCTCTCCGCTAATTGGTAAAACCGAAGTACGGGATTTACACGGCATTTGCCACCAGCTCGCGAATGCCGAGAGATTGATATGGGTGCAAGAGAAAGGAGGGGACGATGGCGACTAGCCCCTTCAACAGTGCTCTTGAAACTGGCCTGCGAGCACTCTCAGTGCTGACTGCCACGTATCCTGTGCCCGCTGATCTCCAACGGCTGATGGCATACGACTATCTGCTCGTTCATTCTGCGGATGCCGGCGGTCCAGACAGTCTCCATCCGGGAGTTCCACAGAGGAATGGCGAATTATTGGTTCGTCACACGATCGTGCAGAATGGCCTATTTCTCTTACTCAGCCGCAATCTGATTGACCGCTTGGCGACCGAAAATGGCATCGAATATTGCGCGGGAGACTCAGCACAGCCGTTCTTAGACCAGCTTGGCTCGCCCTATGTGCAGGCACTTCGTGAACGAGCAGATTGGATCGCCACTACTTTTGGCGACATGAGCAATGATGACTTGCGGGCATTCGTTAGGACGCGATTTGCGGAATGGACGACGGAGTTCCACTTCCCTGATGCGATGGGTGCGGAACAATGATCGGATTCCAGCTTCGCACCATGCGAATTACGGGCCTGGGCCTGCCACCCGCCGAGATCACCTTTGGGCCGGGCTTGAACGTAGTCTCAGGTGCCTCGGACACGGGCAAGTCGTTTCTCTTTCAGACGATTGACTACATGTTTGGCGCGGCAGGCCTGGACCTCATACCAGAAGCACGCGCATACAGCTCAGTCGAACTCGAAATCGAGTCCGCAGAGGGACGTTTCTTTTTGAGCAGGAACCTGCAGGGGGGCGAATTCGAGCTCCGTGAAGGTGACCTAGGGGCCACACCCAAGGCTTTGGGCGATCGACTGAACTCGAGCGCTCCAGACAACATTAGCGCTTTTCTAATGAGGTTGTCCGGACTGGATGGCAAGAAGATCCGGAAGAATGTCGAGAATGAGCTTCAGAACCTCTCGTTCCGAAATCTCGCTCGATTTGTGGCGGTTAACGAAGAAGAAATCATAAAACGACTTTCGCCAATCCATAGCGGAGACAACATCCAGAAAACCGCCGAGTCAAATACGTTCAAGCTGTTCTTAACCGGCCACGATGACGCAGCCTTAGTCCGACAGAAGAAGCTGGCCGTCGCGAAAGCTGAGCTACAAGGGCAACTCGCGCTGCTGGAAAAATTGATGGAGGAATATCGCGACGATCTGGGAGAGAATCCGGCGGCAGCAGACGAATTGTCTGAACAACTTGAGCGGCTCAATACGGCTCTGGCAGCTGCAAAGGAATTATGGAATGCGAATCGCTCGGCTCTAGATCAACAGCTTCAGGAGAAGAGGGCTCTGCTAGATGCTCAAGCGATCGATCGTGCCAGGTCTGATGAACTAAGAACTCAGATAGCACGTTTTCAACTCTTGGACAAGCATTACCAGTCGGACATATCGCGGTTGGATGCCCTCTGGGAGGCGGGGTCACTTTTCCCGCCGCTCAGCACGGAGACCTGTCCACTCTGCGGTGCATCCCAGAATTCACACGTTCATGAGGAAACGCGTGTTCTGAGTCTCGACGTTAAGGCCATTCGACAATCATGCGAAGTTGAGAAGGCCAAGATTGAACTGCTTCGCAAGGAACTCATTTCGACGATAGAAGATCTCTCTCGCGAGGCGGTAGGGTTGCGCAAGGACATGAAGGAGAGGCGCGAATTATGGAATGAGACTAACCGTCAAATTGACGATGTACTGAGGCTATCGGTCAAGGAATCGGAGAGCGAATACAGCCGACTCAGCGACTTGCGCTTCGACGTCAAGAAGAAGATCGAAACATACAATCGAATTGCCGCACTGGAAAGTCGGTATGAGACCGCCACAAATCAGCTCAGCGGGATAAAACCTGGTAAGCGAGCGGTGGCAGACCTCCCGACTGCCGCTATCACCGCATTTACAGGAGAGTTCTCAAAGATACTCGAAGCATGGCAGTTTCCTGTGAAAGGCCCGGTATCGTTTGATACGCAGGCGGAGGATTTCTTCATTGGGATCAGACGCCGCCGCGAACAGGGCAAAGGATCCCGTGCGCTCACGCACGCTGCGTTCACCATAGCTCTCTTGAGCTATTGCGCATCAGTTGGTCTACCGCATCCCGGGCTGGTGGTTCTTGATTCTCCCCTCATTACATTCAGAGACAAGGATCATGCACAGGCGGATGCCGATTTGACGCCTGACGTCCGTCTTCGGTTGAAGGATAGATTCTACAGAGATCTGGCAACGCGCGTCCTAGAGCAGCAGGTGATCATCTTTGAAAACGAAGAACCGGCTGAAGACATACAACCGCTGATCGTCTTCCACCATTTCACGGGTGATCCAATGTTGCAGCGGTGCGGGTTCTTCCCTGTCGCCGAATCAGACGAGGTTGAAGAAACTTAGTAGGAAATCCCGCCCACGCCAACCCTAAGTCGTGATGGCAGGGTCTCGAGCCCAGTGCTACCGCCGCGCGACCAGGTCGGTGCGTTTGCAGTACCAACGCACACCGGATCGGGCAGAACCCTGGTTAAGGCTTCTTCAATCCTTCAAGCTGTCTTGAAACGTCTAGCTGCTGTCGCAAGCGAAGGCTCCTTCTTTGAGAGCCACAACGCCAGCACCGATGGATCGAAACAGCGGGAGCCACCGATCACCAGGGACGGAATCTTCCGCTGCTCCGCTAACCGGTAAACGGTGAAGATGGACTTGCCAAGAAGCCTTGCCACATCGCGAACCGAAAGCAGGCCGCGGGCCGATTCGAGAGCGAGCAGAATGTTGAACATCTCCGGCGCCTCCGCCTGCGGATTCCCCGAGAAGCTCGTGGCTTTGTTTGGAGCCTGTGCTGTAGAGGGAGCGGCGGTATGGCGGGGCCTGGTCGTATTTCGCATGGCTGTATCTCCATCCAGCTCGGTGGGCGAGCCTTGTGGCAACTCTGCCTTTGTTTCGGCCTGGCTGTCCAATGCCAATTCGATGGGAGGTGATAACCAAAACGCATCACATCGATTGAGAAGCCATTTCGCAGGAGGAATCAAACTTGACAATAGGCTGCGATCTCTGGAGAATTGTGGAAAAGAGGACGCTTTAGTGGAAAACCTGGACGTTCTTGGAAGATTTGTAAAGCCTGGTTCCAATTGTTCAATTGAGGCAATCTTCCTATGCGACACCGTCCTTCGCTGCATTTTGACGATCTCCGCGCAGTAGTTGCTCTTGCCGAAGAGCTGAACTTTCATCGTGCCGCCCGGAAGGTCGGGTTGAGCCAACCCGGCGTGACCCGCGTCCTGGCAAAAGTTGAACGGCATGTCGGCACTTGTCTTTTTGAGCGCAGTCACAGCAAGCGCCAGAGCGTTTTTCCAACCGATGCTGGCAGATCTTATGTCGCACAGGCCCGACTGGCCCTCGCGCACTCGGACATCGCCGTCCTTGATGCCCGCGAAACCATGCAGGGGAGAGACCACCGGATTGTGGTGGGAAGATCACCGTATGCGGACCGGCTGTTGGTCGATATCCTCCGCTCAATGGAACTTCCGCTTTACCCCAACCTGCGTGTTGATCTGTCAACAAGATATGCAGGCGAGTTGCCAGCATGTGTACGCTCCGGCGAATGTGATCTCGCGGTCATCACAAACCCTCCCAAAGATCAGGACCTTACTACCACGCCTCTCAGTAGTTCGCCATTCGCTGTCGTGCTGCCTGAAGGGCACAGATGCGCGAACGACAAAGTCATCAAGCTGAGCCATTTGAGTTCGACGCCATGGATTTTCCTTGAACGGCAAGTTCACCCGGCACTATATGACGCGTTTGAGAATCGCGCCCGAGACCTTGGAATTGGGCCGGAACGCATTCACCACGTCGCGAACGCGGAAGAAGCGTGCGAGATGGTGTGCCGAGTTGGTGGCGCAGCCTTCCTGTCTCCTCGCGGTGCCAGCGAGCGCCGCAAAGGACGGCGTGGCCCTTTGTACCCTGCTGGAAGAGGATCTTTCCTTGGCCACGCATCTTGTGGCCCGCGCAGAGAATGGCTCAATGCTGGTCAGTGAGTTTGTCAGAACTTTTGTGAAGCGCCTGAAACAGGCTGGTCGCCACCAGGCCATTCCTGCGGAATCCGCAATCGGGGCTCACTGTGCCGCATCATGCCGTTGAGGATAACACTTTCAACTTGAATTCCAGCGCCTTAGTTGGCGCTCACTATTCTGTCCACACATATGCGGAATCGGGCTTCGATCTCTGCCGCAGAGGTTACCAGATAGCCAAGCTCTTTCGCCAGGGCTTCGAGCTCTGGCCTCCAGTCTGCTGGAATCTCGATTGCCGGTGGAAAATTGTGGGTCGCTCGCTGCGCAAACACGTGCTCGGCGGCGGTCAGTACAGCCTTCGCGTCCATCTTGCCCAGAAGATCAATTAGCAGAATGTCCAAAACATCACGAGCCCGCCCTTTCGAATAAGGCCCAGTGCAAGCGTGCAATTTCTGCGCGATCTGCTCGCTCAGGTTTAGGCAGCGAACCGGCGATGGGATTCTGAGACCCATGGCGCTAAGGCCAGGAATAGTCGGCTCCACAAAGTCGACTGCGCCCGATCCTGCGGGGCCGAGATCAACGTCAATGGTTTGCCAGGCGCGGGTGCGGTATAGAACACCTAGTTCGAGGCGAAGCGCGTCTGCATTGTCCATGTTCAGCGGCTTACCCTTCAGTTGAAAACTGAATTCATCGAATCCCAACGCCAGCGCGTCACGGAAGGCTTGAAGGCGTTCTGTCCGTTCACCGGCGAGGCCGATGTCTACATCCTTTGTAGCGCGCGCTCCCTCTGCAAAGCGGAGTTCCATGGCAACGCCGCCCTTAAGGTAGTAGTTGTCCAGGAAGCCCTCATGGACTGCTCTTTCCAGCACGCCACATAGGGCCAGAAAGGAGACCCACCTGCGAAGGCGTTCTTGCGCCAATCCCTGCTCGCGTGCGACTCGCGCCAACGTTTTTTCAAGGCGCTCAGGTGGTCGAGGGCTCATTCACCTTCACCTTGTTTGCGTTTGTTGAAAGGGACGCAGAGTGTGACGAACGATTGATCCGCTGCCGAAGGACTCTCGCCTGAGTCGTATTAAGCAGTCCTTTTCGGAGAGCATCGGTGATTGCCTGGTGTGCAACGTCTGTCCGGCGAGTGGTCGTCAGAACATCCAGGATCGAGCGTTCTACCGTGGTGACCGGCATCCCTTCATACTGTTGGATGTCCTCCGTTGCGAGGTTGGCGCGATGAATGGCGATCCACTTTGGGTGAACCCGGCGCATTCGAGCCGACACAGGAACTGTGAGGTTCACACGGGAAGGATTCACGTCCGAGATTCCATACAATAATAATGCTGTCTCATGAGACAAAGCGATGCGCTCAGGTCCGTTACTTGCCTGCCCCCACAGGATTGCCTCACGGTACTGGGCAAACCGCTCTGCCGGATAGTGCGCGATCCGGTAGACCCCCCTGCTCATTCTCTCTAACCGACCGCGCTGCCTCAATCTGACTAGGACGGAATCCTGAATTCCGAGAGAGCGAGCCTCCTTGGACGTAAACAAACCGTCCTGCACTTCGGCAAGAGCAAACAACTCGTCCATGCGAGTACTCGGCATGGATCAAGTATGAGGTGCAAGGCCATAAGTGTCAATATAGTTCCATTATGGAATGATATTGACGCAAGCGATACCTTTGCAATTTGACCATTTTGCGGGCTCTTTGGAGTGCCTGTTGAAGCGTCGCCATGGCATCTACGTAATTGAATTCAATGGTATACGTATCGCCAATGCACACGTAACCTTTCCGCAGACTACAATACGTTTACTTGAAAAATGAATGGGAAATGCCTTGCCACTCAACCCCGGTAACTTCATCACTCGTTGGCAGCAGTCATCGGCTGCGGAGCGCGCCAACTATACGTTGTTCCTCTCCGAACTCTGCGACTATCTGGACCTGCCTCGTCCGGACCCCAGTCAAGCAGACGAGGATGCCAACTCCTATGTGATCGACAAGGCCGTTTACTTTCAGAACCTGGATGGTTCCTCGACCACAAACTATATCGACCTGTACAAGCGCAATTGTTTCGTCCTCGAAGCCAAGCAGGGCAGCAACCCCCCTGTCAAATTCTGCACCACCGCTGGCTTCCGTCAAGGAGCCCCGTCGAATGAAGCGCGGCACGGCCATTCGTGGAACGCACGGCTGGGATGAGGCCATGCTTGCAGCCCGCGGCCAGGCCGAACGGTACGCAAAAGCACTGCCGGTTTCGGAAGGTTGGCCCCCTTTCTAGTGGTTGTCGATGTTGGCTACTCCATCGAACTCTATGCCGACTTCTCTCTAACGGGCAAAGCGTATCTGCCCTTCCCCGATCCCCGCACCTTCCGCATTCTCCATGAGCAATTGGAGCAGGTAGAAACAAAGGAGCGCCTTCGTGTCGTTTGGCTCGATCCGCTTTCCCTGGACCCGTCGCGCGAAACGGCCAAAGTCACTCGCGAGGTCGCCGGCAAGCTGGCCGTCCTCGCACGCAACCTCGAACTTCAACATCCTCCGAAGCAGGTTGCGGAGTTCCTCACCCGCTGTATCTTTACGTCGTTTGCGGAAGATGTGAAATTGCTTCCGGAGCGCAGCTGGCTGAATTTGCTTGAAAGTCTCCGAGATGATGTCGGCAACTTTCCTCCCATGGCTGAGGCTCTCTGGCAAACCATGAACGAGGGCGGGTTCTCTCCAATTCTCCGGGCGCACATCCTCAAATTCAATGGCGGGCTGTTCGAATCCACCAAAGCCCTGCCACTCACACGTGATCAGTTCGGCCTGCTCATTGAAGCCGCCGACTCGCGCTGGCGCGATGTCGAGCCGGCCATCTTTGGCACGCTGCTCGAACGCGCACTTGATGCCGATGAGCGCCATGCGCTCGGAGCCCACTACACCCCGCGCGCCTATGTCGAGCGGCTCGTCATTCCAACACTCGTAGAGCCGCTCCGGGACGACTGGCGCAGCAGCCAGGCAGTCATCACCGAACAGGTTAACGCAGGTGACAGAGATGCGGCCATTGAAACCGCGCGCGCATTTCACCGCCAACTCTGCTCCACCCGCGTCCTCGATCCCGCGTGCGGCTCCGGCAACTTCCTCTATGTCTCGCTTGAACACATGAAGCGTCTGGAAGGCGAGATTCTTGAAACCCTCCACGCGCTTGGTGACACGCAGCAGTCGCTCGAACACACCGGCCTCACCGTGGACCCGCACCAACTCCTCGGTCTCGAACTCAATCCCCGCGCAGCCGTCGTTGCCGATCTCGTTCTCTGGATAGGCTATCTGCAATGGCACTTCCGCACGCGCGGCGACGCACAGCCGCCCATCCCCGTCATCAGCAACTTTCACAACATCGTGGAAGCTGACGCACTTCTCACCTGGAAGAAAAGGGTGACGTTGCTTGATAAGCAGGGCAACGCGGTAACCCAGTGGGATGGCGTCACAACCAAGAGACATCCGGCGACCGGGCAGGACATCCCCGATGAGGAAGCTCGCATCGCGGTTTATGAATATACCGACGTGAAACAAGCCAAGTGGCCGGAAGCGGATTTCATCGTCGGAAATCCGCCCTTTATTGGCGGAAAAGATATTCGCGCAGAACTCGGCGACGGCTACGTCAAGGCGCTGCGCAAAGCTTACGACTTGGTTCCCGACAGTGCGGACTTTGTCATGTATTGGTGGCAGCGCGCCGCCGAGCTTGCTCGCGCCGGAAAGATTCGCCGCTTTGGATTTATCACCACCAACAGCCTTCCCCAGGTCTTTAATCGAAAAGTGGTCGCACAGAATCTCAGCGCGGCTTCCGACGAAAAGCTCGCACCGCTCTCATTGATCTTTGCGATTCCTGATCACCCTTGGCTCAAGTCCGCTCTCAGCGATGGACAAGCGGCAACTGATCACGCGGCCGTCCGCATTGCTATGACCGTGGGAGAGAGAGGCGAACACCTCGGCCATCTTTACCGCGTCAAGAGAGAAGGAGACACAAGCGCAGAGGGTACTGACGTGGAACTGACGGAGGAAACCGGACGTATCTTCGCGGACCTAACAATCTTCGTCAACGTATCGAGTGCAATGCCGCTTGATGCTAACGCAGATCTTAGTTCCAGGGGAGTGTCATTGCACGGGAGCGGATTCATAGTCACTACTGAAGAGGCGCAAGCGATCGGACTTGGCCGTATTTCCGGTCTTGAAAAGCACATTCGCCCATACCTAAATGGGCGTGATCTTACTGGCGTTTCGCGAAATGTAATGGTGATCGATCTTTTCGGTCTCAGCAGCGAGCAGGTTCGAAGGCATTTTCCAGAGGTGTATCAACGTGTCTATGACTTGGTAAAGCCGGAGAGGGATCAGAATCGACGGGCTAGTTACAAAGAGAAATGGTGGATTTTCGGGGAGCCTCGATCAGCGTTTCGCCCCGCACTCAAGGGACTGCCTCGCTATATCTCCACAGTCGAGACTGCAAAACACCGTATCTTCGTATTCCTCGATGCGAGTGTTCTTCCAGACAACAAACTCGTCAATATCGCTCTTTCAGCCGCCCATTCGCTTGGTGTATTGTCCAGTCGAATTCATCTGTCATGGGCTCTTGCCGCTGGAAGTACACTCGAAGACCGACCGGTATATGTGAAGACAACTTGTTTCGACCCGTTCCCATTTCCCGCCGCGAGCGAAACTCAGCAACAGAGCATCGGCGAAATAGCCGAGCGCCTTGACGCGCACCGCAAGCGCCAGCAGCAACTTCACCCCACACTCACGCTCACAGAGATGTACAACGTCCTTGAAAAGCTCCGGGGCAACAAGGAATTGACCGTCGAGGATCACGCTACTTACGAGATGGGCCTGATTGGAATTCTCCGCCAGATTCATGACGAGTTGGATGAGGCCGTCTTTGCTGCTTACGGTTGGTCGCCCAACCTGAGCACCGAACAGATTCTTTCCAACGTCGTAGCCCTCAACGCTCAGCGCCGGACCGAGGAGTCATCCGGCATCGTTCGCTGGCTCCGTCCTGAGTTTCAGGTGCCCAACGCTCCGGCCATTCAGCAGGCGCTCGGCGGCTTCATCCCCATCGAAGTCCCGACGGCCGCGCGAAGCAAGCAACCCTGGCCTGCGACTCTCACCGATCAATTCCGCGTCATCAAAGATGCGCTGCGTGCGACGCCATTCCAGACACCGCAGCAGATTGCATCGGGTTTCAAGCCAGCCAGTCGCACCCGCGTTCACGAGATTTTGCAAACGTTGACGGCACTCGGCCAGACACGTCAAGTGGACGACCGATACCTCCTCTGATTGCTGCAATCTATCGGAGCAAGACGACATAACCAACAAGCGCTGGATGGGCCTCTATGAATGACGCAAAGATAACTGAGGTCGGCGAAGTCTTCGTCAGCTATAGCTGGGATAGCGAAGAACACATAAAGGAGGTACTTGCGCTTTCAAATCGCCTTCGCGCCGATGGCATCGACTGTGTTCTCGATCAATACGAGGTGTCACCGCCTGAGGGATGGCCGCGGTGGATGGATCGCAAGATTGCAGGCGCGAGCTTAGTGCTGGTTGTCTGCACCGAAACATTCTTGAATCGCGTGATGGGTAGAGAAAGTCCCGACAAAGGCTTGGGCGTCAAATGGGAGGGCAATCTCATCTACCAGCACCTTTACAACCAAGGCGCGGACAACCAAAAGTTTGTTCCAGTCGTGATGCGAAATTCTGACCGCAATTTCATTCCAGTTCCTTTGCAAGGGGCCAGCTTCTTCAACATCGAAACGGACGAAGGATACAAGCGACTTCACAGGCGCCTGCTGGGAGTGCCGCAAGCAGAGAAGCCGCCACTTGGTGAGCATAAAGCAATGCCGAAGAAAGAAGTGAAAACTGACTTCGTTACTTTCATTGAGAATCCGATCGACATTCCACTCTGGGAAAAAGCTGAATGGCGAGCGACAGCTTTTCGTGGATGGGAGAACTCACCTCCAGCGTTAGGGATTGCATTTCTAAACCCCGAGCCAGCTGAAGAGATTTTCAAGCAATGGCTCCAGCGCTATGGTTTGCGGGATGAATTTGAGGAACTTCGAATCTCAATTATCGAAGGGGATATCGTTGGCGAGGATCCGAGATATACGGTCCATATCACGATAGAACTGGAGAACGTCATCAAGCGGTACGAAAAGGCAGGTTTACAACTGGGTGACGCCTCATTCTTTACTGCAACTCGCATGAATCGGATGACTCCTGCAAGTGACTCACCGTATCTGGCACGGTTCAAGGAGTCCTACACAAAGCATGGCGAGTATCTGCTTGTTCCGGCTACTTGCAAACCTGATGGGTCGAATCTGCAAGTTGCTCCGCATTTGGCGATTCGCAAACGCGTATTATATTTCCGGAATGCCAAGGATATTCCCGAGAATGACATCGATTCCATCGTTCTGCACATGGGTGCGCAGCATAGGCCTCTAACAGAGTATGGAAAGTTCTTAGAAAAGAAGCGGCGTTGATGCTACGCGGGAGATGAAAGACCTGCCTGGGCTGGAAATAAAGGGTGTCATAACGATGTCGGTCGCATTGGTCGGTGCAGTCCGTGGCGTGATGAATACTGGGAATGCGATGAACCGGACGCGATAAGCCATCTTAAAGAGAATCGATTCCTCTATCTGCTTCGGCCCCAGTTGGTTCTTCGAATTCGATTCTCCATTCGGTCGTTGGCGGACTCAAGGTCTGAAATCTCCTGCTTAAGGCTCTCAATATATCTCTGAGCAGGCTCGGGCAGCGCCCTGATTTCGGCAGGCGTTAACTCCCCGGTTTCACTGAGCGGCCGATTACGGCGCTCGATCTCCCCACCTAGGCCAATCTGCTTGAGGAGTGTTAGGAGTGCTGCGACTTCCGTGTCAACCTGTGCTGACGTGGTTTCTTCCCCGCGGTCCTTTTGGAAGGTGACGACATGACCAGGGTGCAAATCCTGAAGCGGGACTCCAAACGTTTCAGCCCAACGCTTCAGATGCTGCCTCCGCGGGTCTGACCAGAGGGCGGCGGCTTCGCGGATGGTCATCGTGCCAACAATCTTGTCGTCTGTCATCTGGACAGGTCCATAATCTTGAGTTGTGTTGCGGCCCATTTGAAACGCCGCTGAAGTGCGGCTGGCTGTCCCAGCTAGGATACCCCGCGACACTGTTGCGGCGTAAGTTGGCGAAAGCTCGAAGACGCCGGCTTCAACCCGCGCCGCCGATTGTTGTAGTGGTCCGCTCACGCCTTTGACCAAAAGCGACATGCGGCGAAATCAAAAAAAGCGCAGTGAGTTTCAGGTTAAGCCCCATCAGGAGGTAACAAATGTACAAAGACACGGTTCAGTGGAGCATTGCCCGCCAGCGACCTTCGAAGAAAAGTGGATCGCAAGGACAAATCGCGTTGCAACTGATGATTTCCAGAAAGATGTTGCAGAGGATGTTGAGCTTGGTATCACCGCCAGGCAACCGGATGCAACCTGCTGGAACGCTCCCTCTGGGACCGTGGATTTCAACGGTCGATCGCATCGTCAGAGAGAACGAAATGCGACCAAAGGGCACTCAGGTTTCCGCCAGGATGATTTGGCAGTATCTGACGGAGGAGCGCGGGTTCAAAGGCAGCTTTTCGACTGTCAACGCATATGTGTGTCAGGCGCGCATTATGTCGAGACTCAATACTAGTCCAGGCCGGCAACCACGATCAGAAGAACTGGAGAAGCCCCGAGCAGTTCTTCAGGTTTCGAAACCCAGCGTCGGAATGGTAATCGCGCCCTCGATACGTCAAAGCAACAAGGAGCTAACGCACCGGACGATTTCGGCAATGGCATCCTCCGGCGACCGTCCTCGGTGGACTGGCAATACAGAGGAACAAGTGGCCGAATGGATTAGAGGCGTGCTGAGACGAGCCATACCTGTAGAAGTACTGGCGAAGGAACTGAACAAAGTATCCCTGCGGGAATTGGAGGTTCTGCTAGCGACGGCCCCCAAGGAAGGACTGCCAATGCGAAACAAAGCGTTGGCAGTTCTTTGTCATCTGCGTGGAATCAGTTGGGGGCCAGCCTGCTCCTTCCTTCAAATCTCAAGTGGAACTTGGTTTCGCTATTGGAGCTTGTTTCAACGAGGCGGCACCAAAGGCCTCTTTGCAAGAACGACGCGGAGCGACAAAAAATCTGAAATAGATTCCAACAAAAGCGCGGTGTTCTCCCTGTTGCACTCGCCGCCCGCTGCTTACGGCATCAACCGCACTACATGGAGAATGGCTGATCTCCGTAGCGTACTCGCCGAGGAAGGACATCCGATGTGCTGTGAGGTTATTCACACAATCATCAAAGAGGCTGGTTGGAAGTGGCGGCACGCGCGCGTAGTTCTCACCAGCAATGATCCTGAGTACCGAGTTAAGGTGGACGCCATCAAGAAAATCCTCTCGGAGCTGAAGCCAGATGAGGCATTTTTCTCAATTGACGAATACGGCCCGTTCGCCATTAAGCAAAAAGGCGGAGTGAAACAAGTTGCCCCTGACGAACAGTATGTAGTTCCACAGTGGCAGAAATCAAAGGGATGGACAATCCTTACTGCGGCACTTGAGTTATCGAGAAACCAGGTCACCCACTTATACTCTCGAAAGAAAAATACCGCTGAGATGATCAAGATGGCTGATCTTCTGCGGAATGAATACCGCACGTGCAGCACAATCTATTTGTCATGGGACGCCGCCTCTTGGCATGTGTCGAAGGACTTGGGCGCATATTTGGATGAGATCAATCAGAAGGCCGCGCTGGAAGGCTTCCCAATAGTCAAGACCGCGCCTCTTCCCGCCTGCGCGCAGTTTCTGAATGTGATTGAGTCGGTATTCAGTGGAATGGCGAGAGCCATCATCCACAACAGCGATTACCAGTCCGTAGAGGCTGCGATGGAGGCCATTGATCGATACTTCGGCCGAAGGAACGAATACTTTGCCACTCACCCTAAGAAAGCAGGACAAGAGATTTGGGGGAAGGAGCGGGTTCCAAGCCAATTTGCAGAGGGCCAGAACTGCAAAGATCCGCTGTATCAATTCCCAATCTGATGAATAGCGGCGCGCCGTTAGGAGGCGCGCTCATGCCCGTCGGGCGGGACCATAATGGCGCTCCTGCCAGATGGCAGGAGCCACGAAAGAGGGCGGGTAGACGGGCAGGCACACAAAAATTGCGGGGCCTGTAATTGCAGACCCCGCTCTGATGCTTCGGTTGGATTGAGGTTTAGGCCGCTGCGGGCTTCTTCGCTGCCTTCGCCTGTTGCTTGGCTGGCTGCTTTGGCGCATCTTTTTTCGCTGCTTTCGCCTGGTCCTTCGCGGCGAACTCCTGCTTGACCTTGAGGGCGATGGCTTCGGCGTCCACCTTATACGCCGTGGCAGCATCACGTAGGGTTTGAGCGGAGTTGTTGCGGGTGGCGGACAGCAGGATCGTCAGTTCGACCAACACACTGCCCAGCACACTTTCTTCCGCGCAGCGGAGGTAGGCAGCAAACAACTTGGTAATGTAGTCGCTGTCCTTCGCCTTCTTGATGCCGTGCTGACGGGCGATGATTTCCAAACGCGGCTCGTCTACCAGCCTGGCCAACCGCTCGGCCACAAACAGCAGGTCGCGCTTCATCAGCCGCACCGGGACGGCGGCGGCGATGGCAGCGAGTACGCGGACGCCGGTGGTGTTGGCAATCGCGGCCTCTTTGCGTTGCTTCTCCTGTTCAGCCTTCGACTTCGCATCGTCCGCGCCGGCTTGCTTCTTCGGATGATGCACCGGGCAGGCGAAATTGGCACAGACTTTATGGACGGTGCCAACGTCGCTGCCTTCGGTGATGATGGCTTCGGCAGTGAACTTGCACACCTTGAACTCCGGGCGCGTAGCCTCTTCTTTCGACTTCGGTTTGTCGTCGCGGATGGCGGTGTACTTGTTGCGCGGAAGCGTGGTGCTGCCCTCCTTCTGTACGCCGTAAGCCGTGCTGATCTGTACGAGTTGCGGCTTCGCTGCAATCGTCTTGGCAAGGTGTGCTGAGACCTTCGATTGGTAGCAACTCGGGTCGCTGCACGAATCCTGCTTGCCTAGTTCGGAGAAGAGTAGCTTGTTGTGTCCCGTCCGCTTCGGGCAGTCCACGCAACTTCCCGCTGCTGGCACAAGCTGTGCGTCCCGCTTGTCGAAAGGAGCCTCTTTCAGGACGAGCAGGATGTTCGACTCAATCCAGAACTGGAGACTGCGGACAGGGAGAAGAATGCGTTTCGCCTTCTGCCCTCCCGCGCTCCAATCCTCTTTGAAGCAAGCCACGAGCGCCCGTTCTTGCTGATCGGGCTGGAGCTTTGCCAACAGGAGCGCATGACCGACGCCGATCTCATCGCGATAAAAGGTTTCGACCACGATGGGAACGAGGTCTACCAACTTGAGGCGAGCCGCAACGTAGGCGGGATTTTTCCCGGTACGCGCGGACAGTTGTTCGATGGAATACTTTGGCTCGTCCAGAGCCAGCAACCGGGCGAAGCCGGTGGCCTCCTCCATCGGATGCACATCGGCGCGAATCAGGTTCTCGACCAGAGCGGCTTCCATCGCTTCGGCGTCGGTGAGGTTGACGATGCGGACGGGCACCGTAGCAACTTCGGCCATCTGTGCGGCGCGGTAACGCCGTGCTCCGGCCACGATCTCAAAGATGCGCTCATTCAAAGGCCGTACCAGCAGAGGCGAGAGAACGCCCTGGGTGCGGATACTGGCTGCCAACTCTTTCAAGGCATCCTCCGCAAAAGCACGGCGGGGGTTGGTGGTTGACTCGGTAAGCATTGCAAGCGGAAGATCGCGGTACTCGGTGGCATTGACGATAGTGGTATTCATGACAAGTTGCTCCTTTCGAGCGATTGGGCACACGTTGGGTCAATGAGCGGGCAAACTGGCATCGCCCGCCCGTAGACGGAGAGCTGGTTAGCTGGCTTGCGCCAGTTCGGGTTCTGTTTCGGCTGAGGCTTCCGCTGCGGGGCTTTCGAGCGCGGCGAGGATGAGGGCGGAGGTCTTCTGGATGACCTCAAGGCTTTCGGTGAGGAGCGCCGCGTTGCCAAAATATAGGTGAATGTAGTCAGCCGCCGCCCGCCCCGTATTCAGGCCAATAGCTTTCCCTACGACAAAGGCGATTGCCTCGGCCTCGGTCTCGCGTACCGTCTTGGTGGTAGCGATGCGTCGCTCGGACCGATGCAAAAGCTCGTGGCTCGCCTCATGAACCAGAGTTGAAAATTCCTCCGCTGGCGACTGGCCGGGAAGCATGACGATCTTGCCTCCATAGCTCACCCCCAAGGCCGGGGCGATGCTCTCCTTGAACTCAAGCTCGATGCCTTGAGCAAGGATGAAATCGACCAGACGCTCCCGGTATTCGCCGACGCTGCCGGTGACGCGCTCCGACAGTTCGGGAAGCTCCTTGCCTTCGGTCTGGCTCACGTCGAAGATATATGCCGAACGAAATCCGACCAGCACGGCTTCATTCTGGGTGCGGATGTCCTTCTCGGCCTCTCCGTCCTTCTTGCGGCGAACGCCGATCACCGGAGCAAGAATGCGGATGCCGCGTTCTCCCTTCTTGACCCTGCGGCCTAGCTGGTTCCACGCATACAGCCCCGCTACTCTTTGGGCGTCCGGCTTTTGTCTCACGATCTCCAAAATATTGCCAAAACTATACGTCCTGAATCGCCCCATCGCTGTGAGATAGGCGGTAAGAGCTTCCGAGTGTCCTTGCTCCAACTGCTCGATAAGCGCTTGTACGTTGGCCGCAATGGCCTCTTTTGCGGTCTGCTTTTGCTGCGCCTGTTTGGGGTTTTGCGTGGACGGGGTGGCGGTGGCTGTAGTGGCGATGGTGTTCATGGGGTATTTCCTCCTTGGCTTAGGCCGTTGCTTTTCATGCCATGCGTGGCATGTACCTACATGCCGAACGCCTCCTGGCGAAGGCGGGGGGTAGCAACTGCAAGCCGAGGGGTATCCCCACTCTTGCAACGAGAGCGGCAGCGGAAGTGGAAAGGGCGAAGCGCAGCGGAGGTCTGCACAAGCGGAGACGGGGTCCCGACGGGCGTGCTGTGCCCGGTGGGTGACGCAGCGCGGAAGATTGGGGAGACGGCTTGCGGGCGCGGGTGGGGCTGGCCCCCCTAGCCGTTTTTGCTGTTGCCGTTGTTCTTGCGTTTCAGCACATCAGGGGCGGCGTTGCGGGCAGGAACAGGCCCGCAGGGATGGGTAGCGGAAGACGGCAAGCTCGGCTGAAGCGAGGGAAGGCACCCCTTCCCAAAACGAATTGTCGAGGCATTGGGCGCAATCTGCTTGCCCAAAAATAACTCCCAAATGGGAGATGCGGCAGTTGCGCATGTGGGGGAAACTTGCACCTGTACCCTACACCAGAAATTCTGGATGACGCCGGAGAAGAAACGATGCATAAACAGATTTTGCTTGGATTGATACTCGCCGTGTTCATCGCAATCAACGCGGCGCCCACCGGAACTCAAGCACAGACGGCTCAAAATGCACCGCCTCTGGCAGAGACGATAAATTATATAACGGCCTTTCTCGCTAGTCATGGTTGTACTGAATATGACACGACCAATTTTCATAAGCAGAGCTGCAGTTCGCTTAGTAATGCAGACAATTGCAGCGTTGAGGTCGAATCAAAGCTAGTCCTAACGCCAACAAGAGAGCTGACGACGACGCCAATTCCTAAGCTGAGACAGTGGACCGTTAACCTTCAACTCCTCGATCCCACAAGTGCGAAGACTCAGCCCGACATCCACTCTGACGATGGATCATTCCCCGATCAGGGCCTCGATGTGACAGTGCAAGCTCAAGCGGGAGGGATAGGCTTGGCATTGCCGGTTGACAATACGGATAATGCAACTCACCTTATCAACGCCCTCAGCCATGCGATTACCCTTTGCGGCGGGAAGAAGGCAGCGTTTTAATGCTGATTCGTCGACACATTCGCTATCAGAAAGCAAGCACAGGAGAAAATCATGCATGGAGTTAATTCATCACCGCGGCAGTTCACATGGAAGTATCAATTCGACCCGGTAGGCAAGCAGGGCAGAATCTGGACGCAGATCGGGGACTGCGATTGGATAGAGCTGTATGAAGCTGGACAACATACTCATTTTGCAGCGATAGAAGCCAATGCGAACTTGGAAGGAAATAGCGGCCAAGTGGTTGAGAGCGATGGAAAGGACATATCGGTTTTCATTCCTGACACAACGGCAAACGGAACCGATCCGGACTGGCTTCGCTTGATGCACCCCGGCGATACGGAATGGGCTCCTCTTGCGCAGTTCATTGCCGCTCAACCAGCGCGACAGTTCTGCTGGAATTATGAGTCTGACCCTCCCGGCCAGCAAGGTAGAACGTGGACTCAGATCGGCCCTTCCAACTGGGTGGAGCTTTATGAATCCGGTCAGCAGACATACTTCACGGTTATGAATGCCGCTGTAAATGTGGATGGGAATAGCGGCCTCGTGGTTGAAAACGAAGGCAAGGACATACTGGTGTTTATCCCCGACCCATTTGTCCAAGGCAAAGACCCCAACTGGCTCCGCTTTATGAACCCGGACGATTCCCAGTGGACTTATCTCGGGAAGTTCATCTAGCTGCGCCGGAGATGAACGGGGCGGGGCGTTCGGGCAACCCGCCAACGGCATCATGATCCTTCACAACAACTCCGTTTTGGCGGATTGGCGGGCCTTCGGGAACGCGAGTATTTCATCACAAAGGAGAAGCACGATGGGTAAATGGTATCGAGCAATCGCAATCTCAGCACTTTTCGCGGGTGTTTGTTTCAATCACTCCATAGCGCAACAGAATGGTCCGAAAGGCGTGCTCGTGAACTACTGTCTCAACGTCAGCGCGACGAACGGAACCTACCGATTCACAAACAAGTGCGCGTATTTGATTCAGGTTGCTGCGGGACAGCCATATCCTAATGGCCAGCCCAATGGGGCTGAGACCTTCGGATTGCAACCCAATGATTCCCATACAGCAGGCACGACGACCGAAGGAACGCCACACTATTGGGCTTGCGCTTCGCCAAGTGTGCCAATCATCCGAGGAACCAATAAATCGCCGCAATCGAACTCGAATGACGTGATCTGTTCGACAGGAGGCATTGCAGGTCAAGCTAACTGAGATCGTCAGATGTATGTCGAAGCATCTGCATCTGTTCATTCAACGAATCACAAAACCACGGCGAGCCGAATTTTCGCTGAAGGAGCAGTTGGTGTGACTGTCGCAATCTAGCAACTTACTGAAAGGGGATTCCACATGAACAAGCGTTGGTCGCGATTGCTAATCGTGGCTTTAATGGTCTTTCTGGCAACCCAATATTCGCATGCGGAGACTTTCCGGTGGGTATATGTTGACGGCACGTACTCATGCCGAGTCGGGGAAGGGGCCGCCCGAAAAAGCTATAAGGTAGTTACGTTCTCGCAGGTCTATGCCATCTGCGAGAGCGAGACCAACTCAGTGGCTATAGCCGAAGCTCAGCAGCGCAATTCTGACCAGGCGGCAGAGAACAAGTGCCGAGGCGGAAACCTCTCATTTCTCGGCTTCCTGGAAGGGTATATATCGGACACTCAGGCGGCCACGGACCAACACCGAGCCCAGCACATACGCAACGTTATCTCGTCAGACAATACAACCCTTACGGAGACTTTCTTCGTTTCGGCACCATATTCAAGAAAGTGCCGGTAGGCTGAGGACAGCTATGGCTAATGAGAAGCGAGCGCATCGAAAGTTATCATTTGGAGTCAAGCATGATTAAATTCGTTCGTTCTTTTGCCTTGGGGTTGTTACTTCTGCATTCCGCAGGATTTCTGCTGGCTCAGCAACTCCGTCATTTCTCTTGGTACTACATGAACACAAAAGATTCTGCCGGACAGAATCGACGAGACTGGTTCGAAGAAGCGGACGGAGGATGGCGCGAGATATATCCCAACGGAATTCAGGGACATTTTACTCTGCTTGCCAAAGGAATTCATCTCACCATTTTTCAAAATGGCCAGCGGGTCTCAGTGAGTGGAACTGTCATCGAGAAGGACGACAAAACGCTTATAGCCTTCGTTCCCGATCAACTGACAACTGGCCAGTGGCTGCAATGGAAAGTGCCAGGCGATTTTTCGGGTCCATGGACCTATGCTGGCGAAATAACTGTAATTCCACTTTCAGATTCAACTAGCCCATCGCCAGCATCAGACACCCCTGTCACAACGGCGTCGTTGGCAACGCAGCGCCAAGCGGCCACTCAAAATACCGATGTCAAGAAGCTCGCAGACCTAATTGATGAATATGAATTCACTTATTCCAACGACGAAGGGGCCGGCTGGATTCCGTTTACTGTCAGCTACCGAGCTTCAGTTGACTCGTGCGGAGTGGACATTGACTCCAAAGAGACAGGCGGAGGCAGTTGGAGTGACTATGTTTCGAGAAAGTCTTATTTCATTGGACCGTTAATTGAAAATGTCAATCAGTTGAGCGTACAGCAAATCGTGACGCCCGGTAGACAGAATGTCTGGGCAATCCGTGGCCTATCGAGTTTCTTGCCAGGATACTTTTCTTTCGGACCTGACGGAGAATTTCAAGCGCGGAGAGTTCTTCAGGGGATTAAGGACGTGGCTGCAAACTGCAGATAGCCCCGCTCAAATCGGAGCCGACTGGAGATTCTCTTTACTTCGGGCGTATTCACGAAAGTGCCGGTGAACGTCATCAAGGCATCACAAGTCGGGCTAGATCGAGGCGAGAAATGCCTCAATGAAAGGATTAAGAATGATGAAATCAGCGATTCTGCTCGCTCTGTTCGCAACAGTTCCGGGCATGGGTGGCGTCGCGCCCCTCCATACGCAGACCAAAGCGACGAAGAATGTTACGCCGCAAGCAGTTTCTCCGGCGAAGAACTCTCCGTCGCTCGATGAAACGCTGAAATGGCTTGCAAATTTCCTACCCACTGCAACTGGAGCAGTGGTGCCTTATCCAGGAACCAACGGTAGCGTTTTCGGTCAGAAAGAAGTTACATCATTTAGCGTTGTGAATGACTGTGAGGTCGATATAACGAATAATTTACGATGATCCACCTAGCGAGCGAAACGGAAGATATACACAGCGAGCTTCACTCAGTTTTTACTTTATCTGACATTGATCCTTCGTCTATATCAATCTCGGAACCTTCCGACCAACCGCATCTTTCCGGTGTAAGAGTCGATTTGATGACACGAAATAGGGCAAAAATGATTCATACGACAGGTATCAACTATGACCAAAGAGCCTCTGGGGTAACACTGGGGTACTTCTCTGACCAGACCGGTGCTGAGCGGGCGGTGAATGCACTCCGTCATGCTGTGGAGTTGTGTGCCAATGCTCAGCCGTTTTGACCGTATTTGACTTTTGCAAGCGTTATTGACCTTGGTGACATTGAGGTGATGAATGAATCTGTCGAGAATGTTGAGATTTACTCTGCGGGTCTTTATTGTGCTATGTGGGCTTGTCTGGAACGCGTCGCTTTTCGCGCAGAACCAGCCACAGGCCACGCCCTGCCCGCTTGATGGGCCGTCAATCGCGGACACACTGAGATATATCAATGATGCCCTCGGCTCCCAGTCATTTACCGACAACGGCTCTGGAGATCAGACAGATAACGGCTACTCACTTACAATATCAGGTAGTCAAGTCACGCTGTCATATCTCACAACATATGGTAAATCCTGGAAATATCGATCCGATCAGTCAGCCCCAACACAAGTCAGTTTTGCAAGCTATAACGTTGACTGCCATGCAGTCGGCGAGCGCGGGATCAATTATGTAGTGAATGTGCCTTGCACCGTTGCGGGTGATTGCGTCACCGCCAATGTTCAACGCGATGACGGGAGTTGGACGACGGCTCTGACCTTTCACGGCTTTGGCATGAAATTTGCGGTTGATGAAGACAAAGGGCAACGCCTAGCACGTGCCTTCTCACATTTGCTTGCGCTTCTACAGCAGCAGTACAAACAGTCCCATTCCGATCCGAACGATCCATTCGCCAAGCCACAATAGCCGAAGTCTTATCGGACCGAAAGGGGGTACTGTAAATCGTCCGCTCTCAAACGTCGCTGTGGTCACTGTGTTAATCATCCTTGGGCTGATTCCGACCTCAGAATCCTTCGCGCAGAGCCCTTGCGCCGATGCGTCAGTAAACCTTGACTGGCAATGGACAGAAAACTCCCCACCTCAGAAGAAAGCGTATGACTCATCTCCTGCCTATGCCCTCGATATTTATTGGCGATCGTTTCGTTATGATCTGCAGCATGGCTTGATCGCGAATAATCCAGACCCGGAGCAGTCGATCATGGCGACGCTCGGTGTCGGTCAACGGCATAATGCGAGCGCGCAGAGAACCTATACAGACTGCCGGAAATCCCTGCCTTCAATTCATGCCATGATGAGAGCCATTGTAACGGCAGCTCCGGGGAGAGCGTGCGATCTAGCCGATGCGGACAAGAATATTGACTGGCAGGCGGGTGCGAACGGATCGAGCGTATCAGATGCGAAGCGGTATTGGACGCAGGGACAGAGCGCCAGCGACCCTAACGCAAAGCTCTATTTCGGAACATTGGCAGCGGATTCTTTGATGCACGGTCAGATGCACAATCCCCCTGTTATCCAGGAGTATCGCGCCTGTTTCCGAGATAATCCGAGTGGATTATTTGGTCTTGTCTTCCAGCACTAGGTCAATAGGAAGAGGAGAGAGCTATGAAAAATAGGGCGCTACTCGCAATTACGGCAGCATCTGTTCTCAGTTTCGCGGCCATCGCTGCGGATGCAGAATGGGAACCGTGGTCAGACTATCGGCGACGGGATGGTCGCCGTCAGTTTCTCGCAAGTAAACAACGACACATGCACTTGGAAGATCAAAAACACTGGTTCTGCCGACAATCCCACGTTGCAGAAAAATGATAAAGATGTTTTGCCCTACCCTCTGAGACGCGGCGAAGAGGTCGGGGGCTTGACCGTCTATCCGGCTCACACTCATCGATGCCCTGACAGCCTCGATGTGCTCAAGTTGGAGAGAGAGGCCCAGTGAGATACATTCCTGTGCTCGGTCAGCCCGGCGATTAGGCGTTCCACCACAAAGTATCTCCCAAATGGGAGATGCGCATCATCTTAAAGATCGCTACCTTATGCCTACAACGATTCGAATGACGCCCGCGAGGCTGCGTATTCAGATCGGTGGAAAGGTACATATCCATGAAAAGCCGTGGCGGGCAACGGGGCCAACATGTCATTGGGCTAGGTATGACACTTCTTGTCATCAGCTTGCTGAGCCTCTGTCATACAGTACAAGCGCAATCACGAGCCTGGGCCTGGATGGGTGGCAGCAACTCGGCGAGTCAACCCGGCGTCTATGGAACGCTGGGCGTGCCCGCTGCCGGTAACTTCCCGGGGGCTCGCGCTGGTGCCGTCACATCGATGGATTCGAACGGTAATGTCTGGCTCTTTGGTGGCGAGGGCTTTGATGTGAACGGGCGCGCCGGGTATCTGAATGATCTCTGGAAGTACACGCCATCTACCGGAGAGTGGACCTGGATTAGCGGCAGCAATACAGCGGGTCAACAGGGCGTCTACTATTTGAAGGACGGACCCTGGCCCAGCAATATGCCGGGAGGGCGTGAATGGGCGGTCGGTTGGACGGACGCGAGTGGTAACTTCTGGCTTTTCGGGGGCTTCGGCCTCTCCGGAGGCACCGGTGGTGGCCGTTTGAACGACCTTTGGGAGTACACTCCATCGATCGGGGAGTGGACATGGGTCGGCGGCACCAGTGCGGGAAATCAACCCGGCTCCTACGGAGCCCTGGGCGCTGGGGGCGAACCGGGAGCGCGGATGGCCGCGGTCGGATGGAGGGACGCGAGCGGCAATCTGTGGCTCTTTGGTGGCAACGGTTTTGATGTGAACAGCAATGAGGGCGGACTGAATGACCTCTGGGAGTACACTCCATCGACCAATCCAAATGCCCCGCCGACTGGGGAGTGGACCTGGGTCGGCGGCAGCAATACGGTGGGCGAGCCCGGCTCCTATCGAGCTCTGGGCAGTGCAGGCGAACCGGGAGCGCGAACTGGCGCTGTCGCTTGGACGGACCCGAACGGCAATCTGTGGCTCTTTGGTGGCGACGGTTCCGATGCGAACAGCAACGAGGGCGAACTGAATGACCTCTGGGAGTACACTCCGACGACCGGGGAGTGGACCTGGATGGACGGCAGCGACACTCAGGATCAAGCCGGCGTTTATGGAACGCTTGGGGTGCCCAACGCCAGTAATATGCCGAGCGGCCGCGCGTACGGATTCGGTTGGATAGACACGAGTGGCAATCTCTGGCTCTTTGGCGGCGCGGATTACCGGGTCTTGAACGGCTACTTAAATGACCTCTGGGAGTACGTGCCGTCGACCGGGGAGTGGGCCTGGATGAACGGCAGTGACACTCCCGGTCAACTCGGCGTATATGGTGTACTTGGCGATCCCGCTGCTGGCAACGAGCCTGGAGCACGAAATATTCCAGTCGGTTGGACCGATAAAGCCGGCAATCTCTGGCTTTTGGGTGGCCAGGCCTATTACGCGAACGGCAACTCCGGCCTTCTGAATGACCTCTGGGAGTACACCACGCTACCGGCTGCGGCGACGCCGACGTTCTCGCCTGCTGCCGGGACGTATACCTCGGTCCAGACGGTGACCATCAGCGATGCAACGACTGGCGCTACGATCTACTACACCACCGACGGAACTACGCCGACAACAAACTCCACCGTCTACTCCGGGCCCATCACGGTCTCTTCTTCGGAGGCGATTGAGGCGATTGCAGCGGCCAGCGGCTACAGCAACAGCGCCGTAGCCTCCGCAACATACACGATCAACATTTCAGCAGCCGCGCCGGTGCTTTCACCCGCCGCCGGGACGTATACCTCGATCCAGACGGTGACCATCAGCGATGCGACGGATGGCGCGACGATCTACTACACCACGAACGGAACAACGCCAACGACAAGCTCCACCGTCTACTCCGGACCCATCACGGTCTCCTCTTCAGAGACGATTGAAGCCATTGCTGCGGCTAGCGGCTACAGCAACAGCGCCGTAGCCTCTGCAACGTACACGATCAACCTGCCAGTTGCGGCCACGCCGAAGTTCTCGCCCGCCGCCGGAACGTATACCTCGGCTCAGACAGTAACCATCAGCGCCTCGACGCTGGGCGCAACCATCTACTACACCACAAATGGAACGACGCCAACGACGTCGTCTACCAAGTACACCGGCCCGATTACCGTCTCCACGACAGAAACTGTCGAAGCGCTCGCCACAGCTCCGGGCTACGCAACCAGTACCGTTGCATCGGGTGCCTACACCATCACCGTGCCGGGCTTCACACTATCGGCTTCACCGTCGTCCGTCTCGGTTGCCGAGGGCAACAGCGCAACTAGCGCCATTACTGTGACTGATTTGGGAGGTTTTTCGGGAAGTGTCACGCTATCCGCTGGCGGGCTGCCGAGTGGAGTGACCGCCTCGTTTGCTGCCGGCTCTGGCGCAGGGACTCAGGTGCTTACTCTCGCGGCCAGCACTTCGGCTGCAGTCAATTCCACACCGGTAACGGTAACTGTCACCGGAATCTCCGGCCCGTTGAGCGCGACCGCGAGCATAGCGCTGACAATCACCCCGCCACCCTTCGGTCCAGGTAACGGAGGAACAACCTCCATCACAGTCACATCCGGCTCAACTACAGGAAATACCGGGACGGTTAGCGTCGTGGGGGCAACCGGCTTTAGCGGGACAGTAAACCTGACCTGCAACGTCACCACGTCCATATCCGGCGTGAACGACTTGCCGACTTGCAGTCTCAATCCCGCTTCCGTCACTCTCAGCGGAGCGACCGCCCAGACATCAACGCTAACGGTGACCACCACCGCGGCATCGAGTGCTGCGAATACAATCAAGAATCCTTTCTTGCCGTCTGCGGGTGGGTCTGCGCTGGCAGCGGTCCTGTTCTTGCTAGTTCCAAGACGGCGGCGCTATTTGCTGGCAGTCATGGGGTTCCTTGTTCTCGTCCTTGCCACTGGTTTGGTTGGTTGCGGTGGTGGTGGAGGAGGCAGTAGCGGCGGGAACTCAGGTACCACTGCCGGAACGTACACAATCACGGTGACCGGCACTTCCGGAACTATCAGCGCCTCGGTTGGAACCGTCGCATTGACGGTTCAGTGACTCTTCCTGTCCGAGGCTAAAGCACACTCAACCAGCCAGAGTCAGTAGAATTGGCGAAGGAGGATGAGCAGGTTTTAGGCTGTTGTACCCGATCGCTTATCAAGACCAAAGCAGCCAAGCGGCCGCGCTGATTGCGCGAGGCGGATGGGAAGGGTAACTGTAGTGCCAAACTTTGGGCGAAAGCGAATCGACACGTTCTGAGACACACCCTCTCCCGGCCTCATTTGAAGGAGCTGAAGGTTCCCATTTGATATGCTGCGAAGCGTTTTGCAAGGGATTATGAAGATGATGCAGGGGTGGCGTGGCGCGCCAATTCAGCTCAACCTGAAGCCTCCGCCTCGCAAAGAGACTCGGCCGGCCAGCCCACCTCAGCCTGCGACGCCCGTGCCAGGGAATTTCTTTTACTTTGAAGTATTCATCGAGCTGAAGCTTGGTGGCGCTGTGTATATTGGTTATCCCAAGGTAGCTATACGCAGTTCGAACAATGAGGTGCGCTGGGGTTCAAAAATGGAATTCTCGTGGCCGGATCCTTCAAAGCCGCATGCACCGTGGATCGACGATCCGGAGCGTGGGATCGCACACCGCACACTCGATAGCGTCGAAGACGTGCTCGGTGCTGAAGGCACAATCGGAGGGAGGCGTTATCGCTTCGAAACGATCCTCGAACTGGGAAATAACGTGATTGTCTACGGACTATATAACCCGGAAACCCGAACCCGCACAGCTTATGGATTCAGCCGAGGGGTATTTGATGGAACATATTCGAAACGTGGGATGTTTACCACATCCTGCGTGGTTTGTTTGAGACTGAAGAAGACGCTACTTGATCGGGAACATATTTGCGCGAATTTCCACAGCCAGCGGACTATTCGTGAAAGCCAAAAATCACCTGACTCCATTCAACTGTTTCTTGCGGCGCAGGAAGAGTCGAGAACGTTAGTGGATCAATCAAGGACCGAGTTGGCGCTACACGAGTCGACTTGCGAAAATTGCAAGGTTGCAAGCCAAAGCTAGCACCGGAAAAGAAACTATGCCAGGACGCTCCGCCTCCAGCGTCCAACGGAAATTGGAGAGATGCCTGACAGGTTGGGTCGAATCAGACAGGAATACTCAGGAGAAGCCGAATGAGGTCGCTCTGGCGGCTGGTATCGGTCTTGTGCAGGATGCTCTTTAATTGGGTGCGAGCAGATTCTTCCGTAATGCGGCGCTTTTCAGCGGCCGTCGAGACGGTTTCGCCGGCGAGCAACAGATCGGCCAACTGGCCCTCTGAAGGAGTCAGCCGGTAGAGGGCTCGAAGCACATCGCTTCGCGAAGAAGGTCTGCGGTCGGGATCACCGACTAGGAGTATGGCGCAGGGCGATGCTTCGAGGAACGAGTTGTAGCTGTAGAACGGAGTCAATCTGCAGTGCAGCGGACGGCCCTCGAGACGGTGCAGTAGCAGGAAACCCCCTGGAAACTGGCGACGTCCCGCACCGGTAGCGCAGGTGGCTGAAACCAACTCGTCGAACTCCCGGCCGTTCTGCGGTACCGAGGGTTGCAACTGTCCGCTTCTTGCAACTAGGCCATTGCCTTCGACGAGCATCTGATGCCCGCGAGCGTTGGCGCGTAGCAATCGCCCCGCTCCATCCAGCAGAAACATCGCGGTTTCAGATTGATCGAGGGCGGCTTCCAGTCCTGCCTCGGACCGCTCATGACGCCGCAACGTTCCATGAATATGAAAGGCCTGACGCATGTGCGGCGCAAGCAAAGTGAGCAACTGCACATGCTCCTCCCCAAAGGCGCCATCTCGCTCCGGACGCATGAACGAGATTGCAGCTGCACTGCCGCCGTTGCGTGACAGGAGAGCACTGCACTGGTAAAAGAGATTCTGGGGGCGCGCGTAGTCATTGTAAATCTCGCTCCTTCGGTAGACTCCCAAATCTATGCAGGACTGCAGTGTCCCGACGTAGTTAAGAGGGTCGATCGCGAGAGAGGCTTCAAGGACAATATTCTTGGAGCTGTAATACTCCTCATAAGCCCGAGCATATTCGTCTCGAATTCCTTTGCTCACGGTGTGCCGGCCCACGCCTGCCTCCTCGTCGCCGTGAACGATGATGCTCGAAGCTGTCCCCCCCATCGTGTGCATCATGGATTCCAGGAAGACTTCCCAGCGCGCAGGGTCTGCCGCTGCCCCATAGAGCTGTCCGATCAGCTGAGATACTGCTTCTGCGCCAACAACCATATTGCGATGCGCCTCCGCGGGGGTAGTGTTTTCTGCGTTATCGGATTCTCGTGAGCCCTCTGAAATGGCAAAGATAGCTCTTAGAAGAACTATGTTCAAAACCGGCCACACAACTCAACCCCTTAGATCCCTCCGTAAACCTTCCCGTGCAAATTGTTGATCGAAAAAGACTTGATGTAAAATACTGACAAACAAACGGCACACTCGGGAGCGGGGTTAGCGATGCCTGCTGAGGCAAAATCCAAAGGACAGGTGAGGTTCTCTCCCTACTCATTTAACTCGAAGACAGGCGAATTGAGCCGCTCCGGGATACGGCTGCGCCTTGAGCGTCAACCCGCCAAAGTCCTCTCGATGCTCATTGAAGCTGACGGAGATATTGTCCAGCGCTCCGAGCTGGTCGCCGCTTTATGGCCTGGGGAGATCGAGGGCGACTTCGATCGCCGGCTCGACAAGGCGATCGCCAAGCTGCGTTCGAGCCTGAACGACGATCCTGCCAAGCCGCGTTACATCGAAACGCTCAAGGGGCGCGGCTACCGCTTCCTCGGCGAAGCCACGATCGAGCAAACCAATCCCAATCGAGAAAGTTCGACGACACCGCTGGAGGTGGCGCGGTCTATCGAGTCTGTCGACGCTGTAAGCGAACCTGAGATTCTTCGGGAGTTACCGGTCCCACTCGTTCCCGCACACGGACGCCTGTATCGCCAGTTTTCTTCCTGGTGGATGGCCGCTCTTGGCGGCATCGTTTTGGCGGTATTCCTGATCGCATTGTGGTTGCACGGAAAATCTATGTCTCCCGTTCACAGTCGCCCGACAGTTCTGGTTCTCGGTTTCCAAGACGTTTCGAACTCATCTGAGAATATTTGGGTATCCCACTCCGTGGCGGACTGGCTCTCGACCGATCTTGGCGCAGGCGGAGATCTCCAAGTCGTTCAGGGGGCAAACAATCCTGAACTTCGGACACGAGCTGCCGAAGGCGGTTGCGCCGAATTGCCGCGCAAAGTGCTTGATACTGCTCGTAGGGCTTTCGACGCCGATATGGTCGTCTACGGCGACTATTCTGCGACCGATGACGGGGCATCAGGAGACCGCTGGCGCCTCAATGTCTGCCTGGACAAAACGCGAGATCACAAGAGCCCGGAGTCGATGACTGTCGTTGGGGCCAAGGGCGATATCGCACAACTGGTTTTCAATGCGGGAGAAGTGCTCAGGTCGAAGCTGGGGTTGAAGCAGCTTTCAAACCAGTCGTTGGGTTATTTGCGGGCTACTCTACCGTCGATTCTCGCGGCGGCACGGCTCTACGCAGAAGGAACCTCAGCATTGGAGCACTTCGAGCCTGAGGAGGCGAGTGCACTCTTGACTCAAGCAGAGCAATTCGAACCCGAGCACGCCGCAACGCACGCGGCTCTTTCGACTGCATGGGCCGCACTTGGCTATCAAAAGAAGAGCCAGCAGGAAGCGTTAATTGCCATGAATCTGGCGAAAGGACTTTCGCCAATTCAGCAACTTGAATATGAGGGGCTTGCCGACGAAGCCAAAAGTGATTGGCCGGCTGCGGTCGGCATTTACACGAAACTCTTTCTTCGATATCCAGACAGCGTCAGCTATGGATTGAAATTAGCAACTGCGCAGATAAACGCAGCAAAAGCGCAGCTTGCGGTAGAGACCGTGCGTACCTTGCGGAGTAAGAATGAGACTGCGCGGTCAGATCCTCGTGTTGATCTCGTCGAGGCTGCCGCCGATTCCGCGCGCTCTGACTATCAAGGGCAACTCGCGGCCTCAAAACAGGCGGAAGTACATGCAGAGGCGCAGAGTGTAGGTTTGCTCGTTGCCGATGCGCGAATGGAGCAGGGTGACGCCAACGATATGCTTGGCAATTGGACCGATGCACTGCGTCTGTGGCGCTTGGCGGGACAGAGCTATGACTCAATTGGCGACCGCGGCGGCATGGCCAGAGCATTAAATCGTCAGGCAAACATGGCGTGGAAGAAGGGCGATGCTCCAACTGCACGGGCGTTTTTCAATGAGTCGCTTAGCCTGAGTCAAGCGATAGGTGACAATGCTGGCATAGCCTATTGCCTCTCGCACCTTGGGATTGTCCGAATGGCAGTAGATCGCGCCCCTGACGGTGGAATGCCAGAGGCGGTCAAGATGTACAATCAGGCCGCTGCCATCTATCACACCATTGGAAATGAAGCGGAAGAGGGGTACGTCTACAGTTTGATCGGCGATGAGGCCATGCAGCGTTTGCAGTATGAAGAGGCGCGCATCTTCTATCTAAAGGCGATGGCGTTGAGCCAGGCTGCAAACGACAAGAGCCGGATCGCTGGTCGCCTGCTTGATCTGGGGATTGTGGATCAGGTGGAAGGACGTAATCCAGAGGCCATACAATTCTTTCGACAATCGAGCCAGGCATATGAAGAGTTAGGCCAACGAGATCGTGCCGCCATCGCAAGAATTCGTTTGGGAATATCACTGTTCCGATCGGGAAAAATGGATGACGCCGAGCGGACCCTACAAGACAGCCTGGCCACTATGCGCTCTTTTGGCCGCCTCAATCAGGTGCGTGAAGCGCTTGGCGATTTGGCAAGATTGGAACTCGTGCAAAATCCGGCTAGGGCAGAAGTCCTGGCACGGGAACAGCTCAAACTGGATCAGCAGCTGGTGGTGGGGAATGTTTGTTGCTCCGCAAATTACGCGTTAATTGCCCAAACCCTGTTCTCCCAAGGTAGATTGCAAGAAGCTAAAGAAGAGATCCGCGAGGCATTTGCTCGCGACCAGAAATCGCTGGCTCACGAGCCCTTGCCGGACATGCTGCTCGCGCGGGGCGATGTTAGGATGACCGACCGTGACTACCCCGGAGCAGATGCCGATTTCGATCGAGCTCTGCAGATGGCGCAGACTCGGAGGGCGCGTTACGTCGAGCTGCAGGCCCGTCTGGGACTCGCCGAGTTGCACTTTCATCAGCAAGGGCCATCCGCAAAACCGGAGTTGGAACGCGTGAAGCACGACGCGGAGCAACTCGGTTATGGAATCTTTGCCATCAAGATCGACGCATTTCTGCGTTCCTTTCACTCCGCACAATAGGCCGATCCACCGGTAGCCGAAGATATCTCCCAAATGGGAGATGTGGCCAGGTGAAAGGCTATGGAATCCTAGCCCTTGAGGGCGCTCCAAGGCTCAAATGGCCTGCGCCCGCAAGGAGGGTTGTCCATGCGTCTTCCGGTATCGATTTCGAGGAGAGCCTTTTTATCGGGCGCTCCCAAAGCCCTGGCTGCAATTAGCGTTTTGGAGCAGTCGCTGGGGTCCTCCGCACAACAGGCGCCCCATAACGATGCTCGCGATCTCACTGCATTGCAGAGCTACTTCGATGTGCGCTCCGCTTACTCCCCTGGCGAACTAGAACACTTATATCTTGGCAAAAAGAGTTCTCTTTATGCTGCTCCGGCTCCAGGTGCCTTACCGGGTGTACTATTCTTCTTCTGGGACACGGCGACCAACCAGCTAATCAATCCCTATAATCTCAAGGTCGATAGCACCACGGTAAAGCCTGGGAACTACACACTTCAGTCCAGCATCTATAACTTTCATACATCCTCGCAGGATGCGACTCAGTACTGGAATACTGGGCAAAATAATGTGCAGTTAACATTCACGGCGCAAGCTGTTGACGAATTCGACGAGGTATTCCAGTGGATCGTCCTTTCCGGCGTCAATATCGCATCGGACTCTATGAAAGGGGCCGACAAACAGTCTACCCTTGCACAGCAAAACTCGCTTACATCCTTCTCTTCGCCAGGCGATAACGTGACGATAGTCAATGGAGAACTACAGCTTCAGCTCGGCCTCGCCGTAATGAAGAAGGAAAGCATCTGGGACCATATTATAAAAGCGTTTGGCACGGTCAGCGACTCTGGACTTCTTGGTCTTATTCCAATGCCGAAACTTGCTCTAGACACTGTGAAGGCGATAGGAACAATGGCCGCCCAACTCTCACAACAGCACGACTTGATTCCAATACTTAAGGGGAAGCTCTTGGACTTTCGGCTCTACGATGGTAGTTCGTCAAACCCATTTCTCTTAAAACCTGGCTTTTGGGTGGTTATGAATTCAACCCAGGCAGCGCCGTTGATGGATTCCAACCACAACATCAAGAAAGACATTGTTCTGGATATCCCCGGCCAGCAATACGATGTGGTTGATACGACAGACCCCAACCATCCGAAACCGATTGACATAACCTATGCGGTGACTAACTTCAAGTTGTCGCAAGTCAAAAGCTCTTAGGCTAGAGTTCAGTCGACAATCGGGTTTCATACTTGAAGGCGATCTATGCAATGTTTTAAAGCTTTACTGGTTGTAACGCTCGTGACTATTCCCTACTTCCGATCCTCTGCGCAGGTCGCCGCACCTGTGATCGAGGGACTGACTCTTGACGCAGCAATGAAGCTCATTCAGGACAAAATGAACGCGCAAGGGCCAGTGCAATACCACCTTTACAATCTGGACGAGAAGGGAGCCAGGAAGGTGCCGGGGACGATATACACCATCTCCCAAAGCAGTTTTGCTGCGGATGCTTCCGCTTGTCGAATCAACTATCACGTTGAGAGACACAATGAACCTGAAGTTCCCAACGCGCTCCTGACCCCATCTCCCCTTTCTTCAACGAATCCTTATTTTTACCTGAAGTCAGGAGCGGTATACAGCGATGGAAGCACTGTTGCTATTACTCCGGAGTCCGTTTCTGTGATCGACGCCGCTGAGCGATGGCATCTGCTCGCGACCGATCATCGTCATCCTGATTGGGCGTATGAGACGGTCCCGCAGGTCTTTATCGCGAGGGTCAGGCTGGGGCAGACCTACAGCACAGAGATTTACGTCCATGAGAAGGCTGACGCGGAGGTGGTGGCCAAGGCAATGCAACGTGCGATTCAACTTTGCAACCCGAGTGCGGGGAAAGACCCGTTTTAGCTTTTGGTGAAAGGGAGTTTATGAGGAATTTGTTGCGTCTCTGTTTGGTTGGAAGTGTTTCCCTGATTGCGGTTGGGGTTTCGGTGCGTGTCATCCATGCTCAGGCTCCTGTTTCATCAGAACTTGCGGCGACGATGAAGTTGATCCAAGACAAGATGAGCGCGGAGGGGCCGGTACAGTATCGGCTTTACAGCAGTCACGATATTGGAAATGGAACCATGCGCGAACACGAAATGGGGCTTAACAGCATCACTCAAAGCAACTTCGTCGCCGATGCCGCGGGCTGTCGAATTGATTACCAAGACGAGACATATTTCAAAATGGAGGGACCAAATGCCGACCATCAAGATCTCCCTCCCACACCTAGGCAGATCCATCTTGATCTGAAGTCGGGACGTTTCGTCATAACGTCAGAGTCAGTATCCATCCTTGATGGCGTTGAGCTTCAACAGCAGCTCATAAAACGGCCTGAGTTCCACTATCGTACTGACTCGCAGGTTTTTATCCTGCAAGTCAGGCTGAACCAGTCAATTCATTTCGATCTGTTCTTTCACGAGAAGGCAAATGCGGAGACAGTGACCAAGGCGATGCAACGTGCCATTCAACTTTGTAACCCGAGTGCCAGTAAAGATCCGTTTTAGTTCCAGGGGGAGATATGAGGAATAATTCGCGGATTTTTGTGTTGCTCATGTACTGCTTGTTATCTCTGAGTCACGTCAGGACGATGGCGCAACAAAAGCCAAGCTCCGCAACTGTATCCACACAGGACCAGGGGCCCTCACTTTCAGTGACTATGCAGTTTATTCAAGACAAGACACTTGAATGGACGCATATGACCTTTGGCATGGCGCGCGAGGGGAACCAGTATTTCCAGAGCTCGGTGGATTATGACAAGGCAGTGCTGTCTGCGGACCAATGCAGCGTGGCCATCGTCGAGCACCGGAGATTGGGACAGCTGAGCGCAGGGGCTGTGGACCCTGAGGTTTCCAGCTTCGAACATCGTATTCGGCTGGCCGATATAACCGGCGTGGCGATCGACTATGCTGCGGACCAATCTGCGGCTCCGTGGTTCGATGGTTACCAAAGGGTCACTCCCCCTGCAGTTGCGTATCTTCGCATCGAATCGTCGAACCGCGGACCATCAACGCCGGTGTTCGAACTCATCTTTCAAAGTGATGCACTGGCCGAACGCTACGCGAAAGGACTGATCCATGCGGTGTCTCTGTGCCACGGGAGAGAACTGCCTTTTGAAGATGTGGCCACACTGACAGCGAGAAGACAGCAGGAAGATATCGCGGCCAGACAAAGAAGGATGGATGCAATCGCGGCCGCGCAGAAGGAGGCGCAGCGACAAGCTGTAGCGGCCCAGCAAGCAACGCAGGCGCAGGAAACCGTAGCAGATGAATCGGATCTGCAGGGGAAGATTTCACAACTTCGATCCGACATTGAATCGCAGGAACAGAATGCTGAGAATAATGAGAATAGCGCTAATCAAGTGCTTAACAACTGTTCCGGGCCTGGAGCTGCTATATGTCAAGCCTTGGGCGAAGCCGGCGCGGCTAGATTCAGGCAGAAGGCGGCTCAAGCAAGAAACCAGGCTGACGCTGATCGGGAAGAGATCGAGCGCCTGCAAGGTGAGGAGGTACAGGCAAGGCAGCCCCGCGATACCTCGTACGGCGGCAACCTGCAACAGGTAGCCACAGAGAACGGAACGAGCATTCAAAATGCAGCCGCCCAGCAGCAGGCGAATCTTCAGGCGATGGCGGCAGCTGCCCAGCAGCGACAGCAAGCCCAGACACAGGCCCGTTTGGCTGCATCTACGAGTTCCAAGCCTGTGCAGGCGGCAGGTGCCACACCGTATCCGTCGTCTTCAAACAATAACAATGCGGGTTCATCGTCGAATACCGCCTCGTCGGGGGGAGCCACAAACAGCGGCTACAACCCTTATAGTTCAACGCCCGCTCAGGGCAGCTATAACCCCTATACCGGTACCGGCACTGGATCGATCGAGACGAGATGTACCGATGTGACAAGCTCAGTCGTAGTGCATGTTGGTTGGCATGGGCCACAAGGTGGTTTTTGTCAGAAAGAACTTGATGTGAGCTTTACAGACAACAACGGAGCACCGGTGAGTTGCACTTGGGCTTACTTGAAAGATGGTGTCTGGCACAACTACGGTGGCGGCGATATTCAGTCTGGCCAGACGGTTGGGGGAGAATGGGGCGGCGACTGGACATGCAACCCGGACTCAGGCGAGATCCGGTATATGTGCTTTCCCAAGTCTGAGACGGCCACCAAGGATTGCAGCAAGCAACTACCCTCAGACTGGAAGTAGGGTCAAGGTGTACTTGGCATCGAGGACGCATCAACCACATAAACTCTGTCCGGCACCGAGTTCCTGCCTTTACCAGTTCGCACCTTGCACGAGCATTGCTGTCTCGCAACGAGGAGGTAGATAAATGAAGAGGAAGAGACGGTACACAAGTGTCGCCACGCTCTCCGCAATTCTCTTCGTTGCTTCGGTATACGCAGAATGGGGTCCGTGGCAAAGCATCGGGGATGGGCAGGTCACGGTCAGTTTCTCGCAGATCAAGAGCGATATGTGTACCTGGCAGATCAAGAACACCGGCTCGACAACGCTCAAGACGTTCGAGTTCAGCTACACCTATACGCCAGCAGACAGTGCCTCCACACAGAAGACCGACAAGGACATCCTTCCGTATCCGCTGAAACCCGGCGCGGCCATTGGTGGCTGGACAGTCTATTTAGCCCATACTCACCGCTGTCCCACTAGGCTTGCCACGCTCAAATTGGAGCGAGATAACTGACGAAGCTTTCGCGGCGATTCTTAGGCCGTCCACGGTGGATCATCGCATTGATTTGTGAGCCGTTGGCTTTGGAAATCAGTTTGGCCATCGCAATTCCTCCGCCGCTTTGTAGCGACACTTAATGGAGGTTTGCCCAGACTGGCGAAGGCTACATTTCGTCGGCTGCATCCGTCAAATTTCCGTGCCAATTCCGATTTGTTGGGAGGCAGACAGCGACTGGTTGATCTGCAACGCGGAAGTCTTCGAGACATCGGCGCTGAGTTGCGGGCTGAGCTTGTTCATGTCGTCGGTAAACAGCGTGGCTTCGTGGCTGGCGCGGGAGATGGAGACGTAGCCGAAGCGGGAGTTAAGCAGGTCCGGGTGGACGGTCGTATCGGCGTTGACCAGGACGCGCTCGGCGGTGAGGCCCTGGGAGCTGTGGCTGGTGACGGCGTATCCGTGGTCAAAGTGGCGGTGTTCATGGGCATTGAATTCGATCTCGCGGTTGTTGTCGAGACGGGCTGAAATACGGCCGACCGGCGTGATGGACTCGATGGCGGCGAGGTCGCGGTTGGCAACGGCAAGCGCCTTGTCTGGGGCGGTGAACTGGATGCGGTCACCCACGGAGAATTCGCGGTCGATCTCTCGGTAGACGCTGACGCCGGTTAGCCGGCGCGGGTCATATACGGCCTGCTCGCCGGAGGTTTTCTCGACAGTGAGCAGGTTGGCGGCGGGATTGATACCGACAACCGCTCCATAGGTTCCTGCTTCGATTCCAGCCGTCTTGCTACCCCGCGCATAGCGCACCACGTCGTTCACTTCGTAGTGACTTGCCCAGGAGCGTTCGGCGCCGGTCATGTCCTGGCGCTGAACGAGCACACGGAAACGGTGATCCTCCGGCGCAAGTGTTCCGTTGGCCTTCAGTTCCTGCCGCACGGCGGTGTTCAACTCGCGGCGCGAGGCATTGTCAGGCGAGACGATCAGGGTCTTTTCAGGTGATTCAACGTAGCTCCTGGCGATGGCACGGATGCGCTCTTCGGTGCCGGGAATTTCCTTCACGCGACCCTGCTGCTGTAGCGATTCAAGTGCGGCGGAAACCTGGCCCTTGGCCAACAATTCTACGGCGGACTTGAGCGCCGGGTCTTTCTGGCGGACGATCTCGTCCAGCTTAGCTGTGCGCATCCCGGCTTCCTGCAACTGCTCGAAGGGGCGGCCTGCTTCAACGCCCTGGTGCTGACGGGTGTCGCCGATCAGGAGCACACGGTCGTTGGGGCCAAGGCGCGCAAGGAACTCGCGCATCTGGTTGGTGCTGGCGAGGCTCGACTCATCGACAAAGTAGAAGTGCCGTTGTTCCAGAGTGGCTGGTTTGGGCGAGCGAGCGAGGAACCCTTGCAGGGTCCCTGATTCGATGCCAGCCTCTCCAAGCTGACGTGCAGCGCGGGAGGTCGGGGCGAAGCCCTCGACCTGGTAGCCATGCGTTTCCGCTGCGCTGCGGATGACGGAGAGAGTCGTCGTTTTACCCACGCCGGCGTAGCCCTGGATACCTTGAACACGGTCGGTAGAGCTGAGCACATCCTCGACCACGCTCTTCTGGGCGCGGTTGAGATGCGTGTTCTGGTCGGTCACAGCGATGGCTTGCTGCCGCGACATGACGGGCTCGACCGTATTCTGGCCCTCGCGCACGCGGCGGACGATTTCATGTTCAGCTTCGATGGTTTTGGCCGTGGTGAACTGGCGGGCTGGTTGACTCTGCGAGAGGTTGACGATCTGGAATTCCCCTGAAGCGAGGCGAGCATCCAGGTTGCCGCGTACCTGGGCGAAAGTCACTTCACCCATGCCGCGGCGGAGACCGTCACGGATCAGTGCCCGCTCATCGACCACGGCCTCACGCTCGAAGTTCTTGTCGCGGGAAAAGGTCAGCGACTCGCGCACGCGGTCAAAGGAGTTGACGGGCTTCTCCTGATGCTGAACGCGCTCCCGCGCGGCGCGGACGACCGCTTCGGCCTGGTGGCCGAAGTCGGCGGCGAGCTTGCGATGCGCCGCCATGACTTCGCCCGGAGAGTGGATTTCTTTGCGGTCGCGCGTTGAGTGCGCGGCAATCTCTGCGGCCTCCTTGCCGACGCGCCCTGTGCGCTCAAGATATTCACGAATCTGCTGGCTACGCGGGCTGGACGCGTCAAGGTATTCCTGGGTGTAGCCCTTGATCTCCGGCGCGCCGCTGCGGCCAACAGCGATCTCGTAACCAAGCTGGCGAAGCTGGTAGGTCAACTCCGATTGATAGATAGCGGTGGCAAATTGCTGTGAGGCGAAGAGGCTTTGCGGTTGGATGGCGCGCGGCTGGCCGTTGTCGCGCTCGGTCACGTTGAAGACGACCGCGTGGGTATGGAGCTGTGGCGCAACGTAACCATCGACCGGGCGGGCAGTGTCGTGCTCGAATTTGGCCGCGATGAATTTCGCAGTCGTTTCGGGCGCGTGGTTTCCGCCGATGCGGGCCTGCGTATACATTTCAAGCTGTTCCAGCGCCATGCGAACACTCTCTCGGTGCGCGATGCGCACATTTTCATCGCCGCCGACAAGTGCGGTCAGTGAGATGGATTTCGGGGCGGAAAAGGTCGCATCCCAACCAGCGCGATGCTCCATTGTCTTAACCGTCTTGCCGTCTGCATCCTGATATTCATAGGAGGCACGCTGGCGGACAAGCTGCTCGCCGGTCGCCGGATGCTGGCCTTGGCTGAATCTGGCAAAGTCCTCCGATGAGACGGCTCCGGTAAGGCCAAATTGCGACGCAAGCCGCCCTTGCCATTCGCCTTGAATCACGCCGCGTTCGGACCAATAATTCTGCTCTTTGGCCGTGAATTCCTTGGCATGGTAGCTTTGCGCCTGGCTGGCGGAGAGCGGTTTGGAGATAGTGAGCATCAGCGCCTACTGCATTCCTTGTCCAAGTGTGGAATTTGCATGTTCGGCGAATTGGAATTGTCCCTGAGTCGGCTCTGGCTCGACTGGGAGTGGAGGGCTGGGCACGATCAGGTCGTCCATCATTCGTTCATCGAATCCGGGGCTTTTCTCTTGGAGAGCGATGAAGGGAAATGAGAATCGAGCAACATGATTGCCATACTTGAGAAAGCCGCGCAGATCGTCGAGGCCGGACACTTCCGAAGGCAGGACAAGCGGTTCCGTCTGGCGGTCAAGTGCGAAATTCTTCCCGGTGCGTGAGCCGTCGTAGTGAGTTTCCCGAAGGCGCTCGATCTCCACTTCGCCAATGGCCTCGCTGACCCATTTGGCTGCGCGCGGTTCCGTGGTGCGCAGGAATATCTTGGTAGCCGGCTGCGAAAGCATGGCTTCGGAATCCTCTCCGTATCGAGCTTCCATCTGGCTGCGGCCCTGGAAGCCAAGAATGACTGGGTTCTGAGATTTGCGATTCTCGGTTATCGCGGTATGAAGCTGCGGCAACCGCTGCAAGCTGGCCAGCTCGTCGATGACAAACCAGACAGGTTTCTGGTCTTGCATGGGCTCATTGAGCAAACGCAAAACCAACGTGTCGATCCAAAGACTGATGAGCGGACGAAGCGCCTCACGCATCGTAGGGCGGGACGTGATGAAGATCCAGCCGCGCCGCGTCTCAGCCCACTTGGTTGCCGTCCAGGCAGACGTTGTTTCACTCTCTTTCGGAAGCAGCCGAAAGCTGTCCGCGCTCATATTGAGCGAGCCGAGCACGCCGGTTCGCTGTTGCGGAGCCTTCGGATCGATCAGCATCCAATACTCAGTATTTTGGACACGCTTGTCGATTTCCGATGGGTCGGACATCCACTTGATGAGATCCTCCGGCGTGGGCAGATAGCTGAGCAAATGCGCGAATATCTTTTGCGGGGCCTCTACGAAAAAGCGATTCGTAACGCCCTCGGGCTGGTAAAGTGACACGGCCAGAGCCTTTGCTTCGGCCTTGCGGCGCAACTCTTTTGACGGATTCCAATACGGCATCCGGGCATCGAGTGGGTTGAGGACAATATCGCCACGGTGCGGGTCGTAGAACTGCTTCACGAACTCGCAGGCAGGGTCATAAACGATGGCGCTGTCGCCACGCGCATCGACCTGGTAAAGCATCTGGCGGATGATGCTCGATTTGCCCGATCCCGTATCGCCCACGATCAGGAAGTGCTTGTTTTCGGCGTCGCGCGGGATGCGCAGAGGCAGCTTGGAATCATTGGTCGAGATCCCGATGCCATTACCTACAACTGCCTTGGTAAACTCTTTTGCGTTGACAAGGACGGGGCCCTTCAGGCGCCGGCCATATCGCAGTTGCTTGATGCGCGCGATGTCTTTCCGAATGGAAAACGGAACCTGCAGAACGAATGCAGCGAGTCCGAAGAAGAGCTGTAACTTGAAGAGGTCGTAGATCGAAGCGTCCTCGTAAATCCAATGAGCGAGCCAGGCGTGAAGCGTCTTGTTTGGGTAGGTACGAGGGGCCTCGCGCTCAAGGTAATAGGTGCCATGGATAGCGGCCTTCAGGGTGAGCGTGAGCGGAATCGATGGACCACCAAACGGCGGCGTGGCTCCTGGCTGAACATCCGCTTCGAGCGCCGCCCGGCGGTTCGAGACTCCATCCGAGACATAGAGCATTTGGTATTTGCTCATTAGATGCGTGAGGCCAGCAGTCTCGCTGCGCAGGTAGTAGGGCAGGTAGTAGCGCTGGAGGGGGGCCAACCCGAATTGAAAGCGCAAGCAGATGAAGAATCCAGTTGCGACGATCGCCAGAAAGAACGCTCCGAGCGTGTAAAGGTAGCCGCGCGGCGGCCAGATAATCGACTCCCTGCGACCCCATTGCTGAACGGTTGGCATAGTTTATTTCTCCTGCTTCTGGCTGCGGCGGGCCAAGAGTTCCTGAGCCTTGGCAGCCTTGGTTGCCTGGACTTGACGGAAGAGAACGTTGAGCTGATCCAACGCCACCTTGTCGCCACGTAGGAGCTGTTCGTTCGTTGCCAGCAAGAGCATCTGGATGCCGACAAGCTCGGTGAAGATGTGCAACTGCATTTCTTCCGAGCTGAAGTCGGCACGGTTGCTGAGCAATACATCGTGCGCCCAATCGGCGAGTGTCTTGCGGGACTTCCATGCCGTCGCTTCAAGCTCGGAATACTCTGTTTCCGTGAGCCGGATTCCAATTTGCCGGCTTCGCACTGCAGGACGCCGCACAGATCCAGAAACGACTTCCATCACTGTTTTGGTGGCCATTGCTCGCCTCCAGTTCTGGCCGGCAACACTCCACGCCTGCCGATACCATTTGCTAACGCGCTTTCCGTAACTGCCCTGTTCTAAAAGTGATCCCGTTCGCTACCACGCGGTAGCGAACGCCACCCTTTCAGGGGTGGAGTGTCGAGATACACCCGGTGCGTAGCACCGAGCGGGCACTCGCGGGCTGCACGAAGGATTCTGCGGGCACAATTCACTGGGCACCACCAGCCTTCCGGGCTGGCTTCACGGGCTGCCGAATCGCCTCCGACGCAGAACCATTCTGTTGAGTGCGGCGGATACGAAGGCTCTGTGCGACGCTGGCGGCTTCGGGAGTCCGCAAGAATTCCTGGAAGTCGCGGTCCTTGGAGAAGACGTACGCGAGCGCCTTATCCACGACCTCATCGGCTGAGGCGTGGAGGAAGGCCGCGTACTGGTCGATCTGCTCGGCGGTCGTCTCGTCGACGCGGATCGTGGCGGAAATCTGACGGGTCTGAATGATCTCAAGCAATGGCATTGTGTGGCTCCTCTCTGTCGGGATAGTGGTTGGGATTGGGGATGGTATCTGCGCCGTAAACCATCTCGTAGTTAAACCTCTCCAACGCTCGGTTGTAGCCGTTCAATCGAAGCACTTCGCGAATGACGCGACGCCCCGGCTCGCGGGCTACATGGACGACGAAATCGACGGACTCCCCGATCTCGGCTTCGATGTCCGCAAAGGTCGCCTGAGAATGGCTGCGCAGCACAAGATTCGCAAAGCGGCGAAGCGCCTTTGCGGCTGAGTTGGCATGGATGGTGGCAAGCGAGCCGGCGTGACCAGTATTGAAGGAATCGAGCAGCGTGCGGGCCTCGATTCCGCGTACCTCGCCCAGGATGATCCGGTCCGGCCGCCAGCGCAGCGCGGCCTTCAGCAGGTCGTCGAACGTCACCGGCTTCCGGTGCGTATCAGTCTGGCATTCGACGGGCAGGATGTTCGGCTTCTCTATGCGCAATTCGGCGGTATCCTCGATCACAACGATGCGTTCATGATCGGGAATCGACTGGCCAAGGATGTTCAATAGCGTTGTCTTTCCGGTACCCGTTCCGCCGCTTATAAGGATGGTCTTGCCATCCTCTATTTGGGCGGCAAGGAACTCCGCAAGGGGACGCGATAGCGTTCCGCGAGCGATCAAATCTTCCACCGTGTAACGGCGGCTCGTGAACTTGCGGATGACCATCGCTGGAGTGTCACGGACTACCGGCGGAATGACGGCGGCCAGGCGGCTCCCATCGGGGAGCTGCGCGTTGAGCAGCGGGTTGTCCTCGTCGAGCTTCTTGCCGAGTCTGTTGGCTACGACTTCGAGGCCAGTCCGCAGGCGCGCAGCATCGAACTCAATGCTGGCGTCGCGGGAGAGAATGCCGTCTCGTTCGTACCACCATGTCGAATCGGGATTGCCCATGATTTCGCTGACGCTCTCGTCAAGCAAGAGCGGTTCGATGGGGCGGAGGAACGGAAGGATTAACTCGAAGCTCATGCAGGAACCTCTTCAACGATGGAAGCCCAGCGTTAAGCCCGGCTTCCGAAACGGAGGAGGAAGGGCCTATGCGGCCTCTTCCTCCGGGTTGATCTCTTCGGGCTCCTGCTCTTCCGGGCTGACCTTCTCGGCGCGGTCGAGCTTCAGGATCCAAGACACGCGAACTTCCCATACACGCTGCTTGGCGTTGGTCTTCTTGTTCGTCTGTTCGCGGCTGCGCAACTCGCCCTCGACGGACAGATGAGCACCCTTCGTGAGCGTCTTTGCATACTCGGCTAGCCGGCCCCAGACGACGCAGCGATGCCACTCGGTATGGCTGTTGTACTCGCCCGTCTTCTTGTCCTTGTAGCTGGACTTGGTGGCAAGTGAGAGAACAGTGAAGCTGGCGTTGTTGGCTGTGCGGGAGATGGCGTCGTTGCCGAGGAAGCCGATGAGCGTAATGCGATTCTGATACATGGTGAGTCTCCGTTGTTTGAATTCCCGGATTGGCCGGGTCACCCCTTGGCGAAGCCCGAGCGAGAGGCCCGGCTCCCAAGTGCCAAGCCGTGCATTCTGGAGCAGGGGCCCAAACTTGATTTGGGAGAGGAGTCCGGAAAGCAGAGCGGCGACGTGCCGCCGGGCGCCGGATATTGCCCGAAGCGTGTGACCAGACAGAGTAGGGATGGAAACGGAAGACGAGCGCTTCATGGTCTGCATCGACCGAGGAATTCCCGGCGTGCCATACCTGCGCTGCTGGCTGCGGAACCATCTCGTTGCCGCCTGCTCAAGGGACTTGAACGGCGAACGGACATGCCGTCTCTGCGCGACTGTCGGCGGGATTCTCCGCCTGCGAAGAAACGAAGGGCCTATCTGCCGCGATTTGTGACCGCGAAGGGACATGGAAACGCCTCGTATGGGATGTGTATCCGGACTGGGTTACTCGAAGGCTTGGTCGGCCCGGAAGCGGACGATGGTCAACCCGAGAGGATCGACGGCCAGTTCGTTGTTCTTCACGTTCTCCCGGAAGACATATGTGACGCTGGCTGTCCATCGCTCGCGCTTAAGCTCGGAATGATCCGTGGGATTGGCGAAGATTTTCACGAACTCGATTCGCGCCGAATACGGCGACTGCCTCAGGTCGTCTAGGACGACCTCTTTGACCTCGACATCGACGTACGGAAGCGAGCTGTCCTTGATGTACGTCGGGATGATGTTGTCCTTCCGGTCCTGGTCGATTACGGCACGCTGAACGTCGCTGTTGAGGAAGTACAGTGCATTGGTCTGATCGCGCTCGATAGTGAAACGATTCCGACCGAAATACAATTCCGCCCAGCGGGTAAGGTAATACTTGTTCTCCGCCTCCTGAGGGCGGTACTGAAAGTTGCGATAGTCAATTGCTTCTGCCCGGCCCACATCGTTGATCCGAACGATCATGGGGTGCATACTGGCGAGCGCACTCTGGCTCTTATACGTCAAGCCCGCAAGGGCGAGACAGACGACAGCGAGCACGAGGATCGTGACTTTCAAGTAGGTGTTCATCACCAAAGGATCGCCGTATTGTTCAAGGTAGCGCTGTGCGGCCCGTGTGATCTCTGGCGTTGTCTTGGTTTGTGTGGTCATTTAAATTCTCCTTTGGCTGCGATTAAATCAAAGCGCGAAGCGCCATCATTGCCACGCCGACACCGCTACCACCGCCGCTGGTGTGGCCGCTGAAAAGGGACTGTGTAATCGCTGGAATCTTGAAAAGTATGTAGACGTTCACGAGAACCAAGAGAATCAGTAGGGGTAGAGTCTGGACAATGAGCGATGGATCGGAGACGCTCTGTCCAAGCTGGACGTAATAGCTCGTCAGAACGTGAGAAAGGACGCTCATCGCTGCTGCTGCGACGACCTTATAGAAACTGAATCCGAGGTACGCTTTCAGCCAACCCCAGAACAACCAATCGAGTTTATTGAAGACGAGAAAAGGGATGAAGAGCGGTCCCAAAAGCCCTATGATGGTCGAAGCGATTGCGCCGTAGGCGATGATGGCGGAGACAACCGCTGCCAGGACGGCCAAAAGGAACTGTACAACAAAGTACACAATGGAGTAGTACGGCGACATGACGCTGGTCAGCATCGAAGGCCCGGTCTTCGAGGACGCCGCGTGTATCTGGTTCAACATAGTCGTCGAACCATCCGCTCCAATGACGCTAACGAGATTGGCTGTACCTCCATCAATGAACCCCTTGATTGAGAATCCCAGTCCAGGGATTGCACTGTCGTAGTAGTTGACCATTGCGTACGCGAAAGTAAGCAACATGAAAAGGCTGATGAACCGGCCAATGTTGAATCCAACTCCGCCTTGTGCCGATGTGAGGGATTCCTGAACGCCAAACCAGACGAGCATCATGGTCGCAAGGGCGATTACGATGTGGACCCCAATGGCGGTAATAGAGGGTGCCGCCGTTGCTGCTAGCGACTGGCACCCTTGTGCAATTAGATCGAAGAGACCTGTGCCCATTCAGCACCTCTCGGTTTGTGTGGCTTGTGTCTTCATCGCCGCGACTCAGTACGACTGGGTAAGCAGATTTGCCGCACCGCTGCTTGTGGTAGTGATGTTTGCGTTGTAGAAGCCTTCGTATCCTGCCGAGTCACGAAACGCAGACTTCATCGCGTCTTGTTGCTGCTTTTGGGCAAGCATCTGCTGCAGCGCGGCGTTGGCGTTGATCTGGTTGGCGTCCTGCATGGTGCGAAGCTGGAGAAGCAAAGCGCGGTTGATTCTTTGCAATACCGCCATCTCCGATTCCTGCGATGGGTCCGTGGTGTTGGTTGCATTTTCGAGAGCCGTTATATCCGCCTGCCGCGCCGTCTGGTTTGCTTTGATAGTGCCGATGGTCTCAAGTTCAGTTGCTGCGACCGAATCCCCCAGATCGACGGTCGCGCCCTGCGCGGCAAGCTGTTGCTGGCCCGCAAAGGTGACGACGTTCGCGGTGGGGATGGTGGCCGTGAGCGGAGGGATACTGGCGAGTTGAATGGAGGCCGCCGCAGCCGTGCCGGTATTCGAGGAATTGACCCACTGAGAACCGGAACCATTACCGTAGTGGTTGGCGATTTGCTGCGTCATCATCAAGTCGGTCGTCGGAGACAGGAAGCGCTCGTAGAGCAATTGCGGCGCGACCATCATCTCGTGATAAAGGTTGTACTGCTGTTTGATCTGGTTGTATGTCTGAAGGGCTGTTGAAGCGATCTTCACCGTGTTGGAGAAAATCTGCTGCCCGTTCTCTATTTGCTGCATTTGGTTGCTGATGGACTGTTCTTCATGCTCGATCTGGACGACGGCATGGCCGGATTGCGTAGGGTCGAACACGATGCCGGAGCCGAACTGCGCGTGGGCAGCTGGCTGCAACGCCGCCACGAGTCCGACTACAAGCGCTGAAAGGGGCATTTTTCGCATAGGGATCTCCTGTTGTTTTCGGTGAATTGTTTTGGTTGTCAAACGATCAGTGTGGGCTTATTGCTGAGCGGCAATGATCTGCCGTTGAAGATCCGCAAGATGGTCGGCTTGCGGCTTGCATCGGGCCTCCCGCTCCTTCCGCTTGGTTGCGAGAGTTGCCATCTCTTCGTCGGACAGCTTTTGCCCGGTTAGCAGTCGCGCAGAATCCGCGGTTTCCACGTCTACACAGTCCTTGGCATAAGCCGGGTATTCAGCGTTGTATTGCGCTTGCAATTGTTGAACCTTTTTTGCCTTGCTTTCGCAGCCCGCAAGGATGAGCGTGCAAAGTAGCAGGAGAGCCATCAATCGCATTGGGGAAACCTCCTCAGAACGTCTGCGGTATGGTGTGATTCGAGTACGCTGGCAAAAGCATGTCCTGGGTGAAATAAATCTTCACGCGGTGGCCCTCGCGGATCGTGATGGTGGGCGGTATCTGCATGAAGCGATCCAGGATAGTGTTCGCTGACTGTGAGATGCTGCCAGCGGTGCCAGTGGTGAAGGCTTGGGAACCACTGGTGCTGATCGTTCCGCCGCCCTCGGTAATCTCACCTGCTCCGGCAATCACACCTAAAGCGATAGACGCCCCGAAGATTTCAAAGTAATGGTTGTTGACCTTGTCTTTTAACCCCTCTTCGCCGATCTGGTCGAGGCCGTGAAACTGGTCGAGATCGACCGAGTAACCGTCAGGCATAATCAAGCGATGAAAGACAACCGCAATCCGTCGTTGCTGCCCGAACCCGGCCGAGCCAATTTTCTTTGCTTCCCCAAGGACGACAGTTCCCTCCGGAATGATGACGTGCTGGTGGTCATGGGAATACAGCGGGTTTGAAACAAGAACCTTCACTGGGCCGGAGGCGTCGCCGTCCAGGCGATTCATGAGGACCGTGTCGAGAATTGAACCTTCATAGACGAGATAGGGTTGCCCGCTAGCTGAATCGATATTTGCCTCCATCGGACGTTTGTACCCTCCCGCCTGCTCTGGGGGATCTCCAGGGGCTCGCGGTGCCTGTAGGCTCGAATCTTCTTGCCGCTGCGCATTCTGGGCAGCAGGAACATATTGCGCAGCGGGCGTCTGACCCGAGATTTGCTGCGGTTCCTGGGTACGGGCGTACACGAGATTCGAAGCGAAGCGCGACTCGTCGGCGCGCTCGCGTTCTTTCGCGGCGATGAGCTGTGCCTGTTGCTGTTCCGGCGATAACTGGGGTTGTGGGTTCGCCGGCTGTCCATATCCTGCCGTACCGTAGCCCGGTTGCTGGCAGGGCTGCGCCGGATTGGCCTGATTCGGAATGCAAGGAACTGCAACGCCAGTCGGCCCGTAAGCCGCGGCGGCAGCCCGTTGCGCCGGCGTCGCAGACGCCAGCGCGGGATCGTTGGAATTCGCGGTAGCCCCTGCCTGCTGTTGAGCCTCTTTGTCACGCTCAGCCTTGAGCTGGTTCTTCAGATCTTGAACGTTGTTGTCGGTGTTGTCCTGAAGAGTGGGCTGGGGTGGCTGACCCTTCGCTGACGCCTGCGGCGTCTTCTTAGCGGTCGAGCTGAAGAGTGCCGCTGCGATCACGAGCAGCGCCGCGCCAAGGTACACGAAGGTCTTGAGATTCTTTTGCAGCACTCCCTTGGGATCGATTTTCGTGCGACGCAGTTCCGGCTCGGTCACAGGCAGAACTGGGGGAATGACGTTGTTCTCGGCCATGGCGATTATCCCTTCCGTGTGAAGTCCATCCGCTTCTTGCCCAGCTCGACATACCCCGAGTCCAAGACCTTCGGGATGATGTACGTCCCATCCCGAAGGTCGTAGGTGACCAGGTCCGGCTTGCCGTCCTTCATCTCGTAGATGCTGAATTTCTCCGGCGCGTTTGTTTTGATGTATGTGAACTTGTCATCGTGATAGATCGACTGAATGTCGAAGGGAGCCTCGTTGGCCTTGAAGGTGTAATCGAATTTCAACTGCACCGGGTAGGCGCTCTTGTATTCATCGACTGCCTGCTCGACGTGCGATTGAAGAGAGGCAAGCTGTTCCTTGGTCCGCTCCAGTTGGGCGGAAGGCACAAACTGCGGAGGTCCATTGGCAGCAACAATCGAAGAGTGGTCGGCAGGCTCAATCAGTACCTTCAAGTCCGGTGCTTCGGATGTACCTGAAACATCCTGGAGCGTGAACGAATAAATGTTGCCTTTGTCGGTAATGAGGTTGAGGTTGGAGCTGATGCCTGCCTTCGCGGGATGAACGAAGCAGAAGTTGCCTACCACGTCCACGATCCAGAAGTCCTTGTCGCCAGTCGCCGCCTCCATGATCTTCTCGGTGGGCGGAACCTCAATCAGGGTTGTGTACTTCAGCTTAGCGTGAATGGGAACAATGTCCTGGGAGTGGTACTGAACAGTGCGTGCCGATGGTTCTTGCGCAATGGCCGCCAGTGTTGGAAGCGCCAGGGCGAGCCAGGCGATGAAGATGAGTTTGCGGTTCATGCGGCAGCTCCTTGGGGTTTTGGAGTGGTGGTGCCGGCCTGCGTGGGAGGCCGGTATGGGAAGTCTTCGGCGAGCCGGCGGAGGCCGTCGGCAATGCCGAAACGCTCGAAGTAGTCGCGCTTTTTCAGGTTGTCGCGGGCGCTGTTCGTCGCCATCCAGTGCGAGACGGAATCGACGTTCAACTGGACCTTCTTTGACGACTGCGCCTTGCGGATGAGCATCTGACCAGGGGGAACAAGTCCTGCAATTAAGTCCAACTCTGTGTCGTTCAGGTGAAACGCCTCCCGGTACACTTCGCGGTTCATCTCCGGGTTTGCAAGAAAGATCTTTGTCGGGCAGCTCTCGGAGACGATCTGCAACATGCCAGATTCCTCAAGCTCCTTGATCGACTGCGTGGCCAGAATCATAGCCGCGTTGTGCTTACGCCAGGTCTTCTGTGCCTGCACCACATAATTACGGATGGTCTCGTTTTTGATGAACAGCCACGCCTCATCGAGCAGGAAGATCTTGAAGGTGCCCAGCTTGGCCGGGTCGGCAATCTCGTTCGATGCCCGATGCAGAACATAGAAGAGCAGCGGCTCCAGGACATCGGGCGAGTCGCCCCACCCCGCAAAGTTGAATGTCTGAAAGCGGTTGAACGAAAGCGTGTCTCCGGCGTTGTCGAAAAGAAATCCATGCTGCCCACCCCGCGTCCACCGTTGCAGCCGGTCTTTCAATTCGCCGACGATGTTGGCGAAGTTGGAAACTGTCCGCTGCTCCGGTTCCAGAACATAAACCCGCTCGATCGCATCCCACAGCTTGCGCTCTTCTTTGAAGTCCAGCCGATAACGATGTTCATTGCCCTCGATGAGCACACGGAAGAAGCTGAACAAGAATTGCAGATTCTCTTTATTGGGTTTAAGCGAGAATGGGTTGATGCTGAAGTCACGCGCCTCCTGCCCGACGTTCAGGTACGAGCCGCCAAAGATCGAAGTGAGCGATTGGAAGCTGTTGCCGATGTCGAAGATGAATGTCAGAGGCGCATACTTCTGCGCATTTTGCAGGATGAAATTGCAAAGGTACGATTTGCCGGACCCGCTCATTCCCAGGATCAGCGTATGCGCAACTTCGCCATTGTGCAGGTTGAGGTAGTACGGCGTGCTGTTGTCGGTTTCAAGCACAGCGAGATACTCCGCATCCAGATGCGCATTCGTCTTCTCGCCCGGCAGGATCGTAAACAGAAAGCTCAGGTCGGCGTAGTTCGTATTCAGCAGGTACAGCCTGCGCAGGTTGAGCGCATAATTTCCCGGCACTGTGGCGAAGTAGGCGTTGAGCTGGTTGTAGGTCTCAACGAAAAGATTGCCGTCGGCGTTCGTAAAAACTCCGCTGAATTCGCCCACGAGTGGCTCAAGTTCTTGCATTGAGCGTCCATAAAGCACAATCGTGGAGGAGAAATCGCCAAGCTGCTGGCCGTCGCCCAATGCCCGCAGGCAATCGCCGAGATTTTCGATGTCCGCTTGTTTCGATTCATCGACCAGGACATCGCGAGGATTTGTCTGCGCCGCGTCGTTGCCCATCTGCGAAATGAAGCCGGTCTTTGAGACATTGAAGTGGCGGCGGCGCTTGTTGACTTCCTTGCGCGCCTGTTCGGCGGTCAACGGCGTCCATTCCGTCACTACATAAAAGTTAGCGGCGATCTTGAGCAGTGAATCGAGAACAAGAGGCCGCGTCTCCGTGATTGCCTCCTTCATGGTCAGGACGCGGACGAAGTGGTCACCCACACGCAGGTGATCGCGCTCGGCTTCTATGGTGGAATTCGCTACCTGGTAGTCAAGGAACTGCGTGGATTGCGGCTTGCCAGCAATCCGCCAGTCGTCATAGTTGAGCAACCGGCGAAGAAAACTCAAGTGCCCTTGCTGATTCAGTACTTCAATCCCAACGAAATCGCCGAGCTGTCGAGCAAATGCCTGGACGCGCTGCTCAAGACGGACGAAGTCAGCTTCGATTTGCGTCCGCAGCAGCGTCTTCATGCCGCTCCCAGCAAACTGCCTCTTAAACTCATCCATTGCCCCTGCCGGGTCTCGCAATAGGCGTGCAAGTGCCGCCCTGACGCCAGTCTTCGACCGTGCGCCTTCGAGCACAATGCAATAGAAGATCTCAATCTGGTATAGCTGGTCGCGTTTGGCCTCAAAGAACTGCCGCCGCTGGTCGATGGCGGCTTCCACCACGGGGGCGTCGTAGTGGGCGAAGGGGATCTCGGGCCGGTTTTGCTTGAACAGATATTGATAGACGTGGAAGCCAGGGCCGAATGCTTTGAGCGCGGCCTCCAGCCGTTTTACTGCGTATTCCTGCTCTGCGTGGTCGAGACTCTCGTAGTCCACGCCGGAGATGTGTAGCACCATCCCCACGTCCCCGCTTTTGGTCAGAAACGTGGTCTCGTTCCAGAATCCATACAGGTTGATGTGTTCGTTGAGAGCGGCAGCCTCTTTCCACGGCTTGATGACCTTGTCGAGTCGCAACATCAGACCACCTCCACGCGGGGAATGCTCTGTTTGGCGGCGTCATAGCGCACGTTGTAACGTTCCGATTTCGCAAGAATGCGGAGAAATGCGGGGTCGGTGTTGGTGACCCAATGGCCGAATGCATAACCTCCGACGAAGACAGCAACTCCGGCGACCAGGCTGTTGAACAGGTTGAACGCGCCCACGGCCCCGACGCAGACGAAGTAAAAGAGTGTCCGCTCGACGCCGAGGTATGTGAGGGGCTTGTGCAGGCTTTTGTAAACCCGATTCCTCCGATGGGTTGTAGCGTGTGTCTGCATCGTCGCCCCTCACAGCTTGGGAAATCATTGGGCTTTCGTTGTTTGGTAGGGCAAAAGGTTTTGCTTACACACCCCATAGCCAGGTCAGTACGTTGGTGGCAAGCACGGCAATGCCTGTGCCGGCTGCTACCCCAGCTAAGGTCTTTTTGGCACCCGGCTCTCCGTGCGCGAACTGGTATCCGCCAACCACGATGGCGATCAGGCTTGCGACCTTGGCAACCGTGCCGGTGAACAGGGTTTGCATTGCGGTGAAGCCGGTATCGAACGGCGACTGTGCGTGGGAAAGCGCCGGAAATAGGATCAGCAGGGTGAAGAGGCTTAGGCCAGGGCGAATCCAGCACAGAATTTGCCCGCGGACGATTCTGCGATGGAGTACGGGTGGAAATTGGGCAATCATCGGCACCTCCAGCGGCCCGTGAAGGGTCGCGATATGCCGCAACATTGCTCCCGATTGTTGCCTTACGTCCAATGACGAATCGAATTCATGTGATAACGGACAGTCATTACAAGTCCCGGAGTAAGGCCAGTTTTACAGGTCAGGTGCCGCAGTATCCACACTCGTTTAAGTACTCGCCGAGTGCGTTGGCGGTTTAGCGACATCCCGGAAATGCCCTGAGAGCCTATGGGCGTTTGCCGGGTGTAATCCGTGGCTGGGAGGGTTCCGTGCGATCCCAGGTCTCAGAAATCGAGGGGCACCCTTAAATTGTGGCTGGGTGCGGTCCTTGGTATGCAGGCCACCCCCGGCGGGCCATAGGGCGATGGTTGCCAAGATTTAACCTCTCCCTCCCCCCATTTCAAGGCCGGCCCTCAAGGCTTGAATCTCCGAAAATAGATAAAAGGTTCACTATCCACGCAATAAAATTTGATAACGAAATATTTTAGATGTATATTCCTAATTAGCGAAACCTTCGTGCGGAGTTGCTTCTTGGCCTTCCAGATCGATACAACGATTCCGGAACTACTGGTTAGTTCACTGCCCATTGATCTTGTTACCAGCATAGAGGACGGTCTCCCTGTTGGTGCGCAGCGTGCCTATGCTTCGGCACGGGGCATGGAAGAGGGTCATCTCCCCACTGTTGTGGGGCATCTGCGCCATTTTCACATGAACGAAACGTTTCACAGAGCACTTGCTGTTAATCAGGCGAATCCTTCGCCCTTATGCGGCAACAAAGTTGTCGTAGGGCGAGCTGGCATTTTTTCTCTTGCGCGATTCAATATCCATGAAGGGTATTGGACGAACTACAGGCGGAGCCTCACGCGCAAACAGTTGTCCGAGGCTAACAGGTCAATTGAACCTCTGGTGCAGCCGGAACTCTTTTCCAGCTATACACCCGCCACTAAGGCCACGGTTTTTTTTGTCGCGGTCTTTGCTGGTTCGCTGCGCGTTAGTCCTGAAGCGCCTACCTCCATACAGATCGCCGTTCCTGATAGCCAAATGAAGAGCTGGCTCCTTAGGGAGCCTATTTCTTCGTTTCTTGAACGGTACAGTCACGTGCAAGACTTACAGCGTGATCTTGCTGTGCCCAGATTGAAAAGGATCGCCGATCAGCAGCAGGGGAATGATGGTAAAGGAAAATGAGTAGGATCGGAGTTCAAGGCTTTCAGACTGGTCGCCTAGACCAGATTCTTGCTGCTCGTCGTTTAAGTCAGGCTCAACTTGCAGCTATGGTGGGTGTTGCACCTGCCACAATCAGCAAATGGCGCACTGGCGCACAGCCTCCTGAGCGTGAAGCTCTGGACCGCCTAGCAAGCGTCGTGAATGTTTCGCCTGAGTGGTTTACGCGGCCTGTTGTGCCAAAAAAATCGATGACATTATTTCGCAGCAATGCCTCTGCGCACGTTGCTGCACGAAACATGCTGTCTGCTCGAATTGAATGGGCCGAAGACGTCGCCGTTGCTCTATCTGATTTCGTGGATTTCCCGGATCTCAATTTGCCCACACGCAATTATGAGAACCCTGAAGAGATTACTACGGAGGATATTGAACAGGCCGCTTGTGAGTGTCGAGAACTCTGGCGGCTGGGGCGTGCCTACATTCAAGACCTGGCATTAGCCGCCGAAAGCGCTGGAGTCATTCTTATCCGCGAAGAAACAGGGGTTGCCCAGATTGAGGGTCTCTCTACGTGGAGTGACTGCCTTAACAGGCCACTTGTGTTGCTTTCGGCTGATAAGGACAACGGCTATCGCAGCAGATTTGATTTGGCGCATGAGCTAGGGCACCTCGTTCTTCATAGGCACATAAAGCGCCCGACAGAACAAGAGAGATTCAAGATGCTTGAGCAACAGGCTCACCGCTTCGCGGGTGCTCTACTGTTGCCAGCGGACACGCTCGCCCGAGATGTCCGCATCCCTCCGACCCTGGATGACTTGCTACTTCTCAAACATCGATCTGGTGTTTCAGTTGGGGCCATTATCATGCGCCTACACGCGATTGAGTTGCTGGATGATGCTGGGAAGCTGGCGCTATTTAAGAGCCGTTCCTACAAATGGGGGGCGAAGTCTGAACCGGGAGACAACGATCGTGCTCCTGAGCAGCCTCGTTTGTTGAAACGCACGATTGACTTGCTGGTCGATGAAAAGGTTATGCCGCTTGAATCAATTCCGAAGCATATTGGGCTTTCAGATTCAGACGTAGAAATGCTAGCCGGATTGCCCGAAGGGTACTTCAAGGGAAGGACCGATAATGTCGTGCAGTTTGCGCGGTTGAAATCGTCAACTCCCTTTACACGGAAAAATGATAGTGGCAGTGTGTTGGTTCCTTTTTCCCAGTCATCTAAACGGTAAAAATTTTTGCGAAGCGCAGGGCGGAATTATGTCCGCCTTGCGCATTTACATGTTTGGCGGGCGACCCACATCTCAATCCCCCTCGAAGGAATGGGTGCCCGAGGTCTCGATTTCTGAGACCTGGAAAGGCTCAAAAGCTTCAGCCAACACTTGTTACTCTTGAAAAGTCGGCCAGCGTCCGCTGATCTGTCTGCGCATGATCCTGCGTTGACGATTAACAGACCAAATCGCATTTAGAGTCGCCTATCGGGGATGTGTAAACCCCACGCCTTCAGGCGGCGGTAGCCCTTGTTCTTTCCTTTAGCCCTCTTCTGGCCAGCAGGGACGGAGTGAGCACAAAGGCGTTCAGGGTAACGAAGCTGAAGCAGCAATATCGGCCGCATGGCCGATCAATCCGGCTTTCAGCCGTAACTCTGAAGCCACCGGCTGTTAGCCGGTTGGTCAGTTCACAGAATTGAAAATCATTCAGGCCGCCGCAGAAGGTTCTGTCATCGATTCACGGCCGCTTACTATCCATCTGCGTGCGGTGGACAGTAAACTGTGGCCGAAATTCCTTCAGTAGTCCCTCGCGACGTTCTATCGTCGGAATTGAGCAAAATTAGCGCGGTTTTTACTATCCATTTTTACTATCCACATGCCAAAAATCACCAAAAAGTGCGCAAAATCTGCCACATCTGGAGACAAATAAAAAGCAGCTTGCGCAGGCCGCTATCTTCATCATTTTGATCGATTTATATGAGATTTCAGGGGGTTAAGTGAGGAGGATAACTGGGAATCAATGGTGAAGCTGACGTTCTGCCACTGAACTACTCCCGCAACTTATTTAGAATCAACAGCCTGAAGCATTTTCGAGGAGCCATAAACACCATGTAAAACCATTGTTGTTGCACTGGACTTCACAGCTTGGAGGCTGGAGAAATGAAGGTCAATAGGGAACGGTATCCACATGGCTGTATCCGAAAGGTTCCTCGCTCCCACGGCTTCGTATGGGAATTTCGATTTTACCAGACCGTAGATGGTAAACGAAAGCTCAAGGTGCAGACCTTCGATTCCGTCACCTACCCCACAGAGACGGCGGTACGCAAGGCCGTAGAGGGGCAGCTTGGCGCACTCAATTCGGGCACGCTGGCGGGCAAGGTTGCAGCCACACTGGGCACTGTAATTGACCGATACATGCGGGAAGACTTCACCACGTTGCGCCATTCGACGCAGACGACAAACACGAGCCTCATTGACTTGCACATCCGGCCAAAGTGGGAGGACGTGAGGCTCGCCGATATCACGGCTCTAGGCGTCAAGACATGGCTGGACAAGCTGCCGTTTGGCGCGGCATCGAAGGCGCGGACCCGCAATATGGTGTCCAAACTGCTCGGCCTCGCAATGCTGCGGGAGTACATCCCTGTTGGCCGCAACCCAATGGAGCTAGTTCGCGTCAAGGGGAGCACTAAGCGGCAAAAGGCAATCGTCATATTGACGCCTACAGAGTTCAAGGCGTTGGTTGAGGCGCTCCCCGAGCCTTACAACCTGGAAGGAAAACGTTTGCAAACTTCGAATCACTGTTCCGAGCGTTGCGTGTGATAGGCCTTCATGGCGGTACCGTTTCCAAACCGTTTCCTTTATCAGATTTTCAGAAAGGGAGGCAATTATGGCTCGTGTTTTCATCACCGGATCATCCGATGGCTTAGGCCTCGTGGCTGCGCAACTCCTGGTTGAGCAGAGCCACAGTGTTGTATTGCATGCTCGAAACCAACAACGGGCGGATGAGACCAAGAAAAACTTCCCGAAGCAGAGGAGATAGTGATCGGGGACCTCACCAGCATTGCTCAGACAAGACACGTTGCCGATCAAGTCAATCAACTCGGAACCTTCGATGCTGTGATTCATAACGCCGGTATACGCAGCTACGCGCTCCTATGAACGCGACTGTCACGAAGCGCACGGTCGAACAAGGTCAGCAGTTTGCTGTTGGACAGGCAATGTTCAACCTCGTACCCCTCGATGAAATATGGATAACGGCGAATCTGAAAGAGACGCAGATGGCGCATGTTCGCCCCGGACAACAGGTCAAAATTGAGGTGGACACCTACGGACACAAAACCTTCCACGGTGTAGTGGACTCGATTGCCAGCTCGACCGGTTCACGGGAAGCTCTGCTCCCTCCCGAAAATGCCACGGGAAACTTCGTAAAGGTAGTGCAGCGAATTCCTGTAAAGATTCTTGTCCATCCGGGTCCGAACGACGGTGAGGTGCTCCGTCCTGGGATGAACGTCGAGCTCAAGATCAGAACCAGTTCGTTGATGTTCTAGGAGCGCGCTCGGCGCGGCTATTCGTCTCGTAGCCGAATAAGAGGAGGAATCGGATGCAGGAACAGATAGCTCATACACAGCCGCCTTCAGACAGCTCTTCCATAGAACTGAGGCCCAACCAGAGCAAATATCTCCTGCTCGGTCTTGCCCTTGCGACGGCGATGGAATTTTATACCTTCGAGAGCATGAATCTCGTCCTTCCTGATATCACCGGATCGCTCGGCGTCTCTTTCGATGAGGCAAGCGGGTTACTGACGGTCTATAGTTCCTTTCTTTTTCTCGGTGTGCCATTGTCTTTCTGGTTGGCCGCTCGTTTCGGCCACAAACGCTTTCTGATATGGAATACGGCCCTGTTTGCCATGATGTCCGTGGGCGCCGCGTTGTCGCCTGCGTTATGGATCATGCTTATTTTCCGTGCTATCGAGGGATTGACTGGTGCCGGTCTCACCGTGTGGTGGCTAGCCGGAATCTACATGATTGTGCCGAGAGAGAACCGCGGTCCGTCCATGATGGTGGCTTCGGTGAGGCTGTATTTTGCAAGCATGGCGGGTCTGATCCTCAGCGGCTTTCTCACCGATCGCCTCAACTGGCGACTGATCTGCGTGCCAAATATTATTCTGGCTTCTGCAGCCATTCGGCTTCTGAAGAGAAATTTTCCTGTGTTGCCGAAAGTGGATTCGCTGCGATTGCGGCACACAGACTACCCAGGATTGATCCTTGCAGTCATTGGAGTTCTCTCTTTGCAGGTCATCCTGAGCCGCGGACACATCGACGACTGGTTCGGGTCTCTGTTCCGTCCGGCGCTTACGTGAAGATGTCCCCGGGCCAACTGGCGAGGGCCGCGCGATATGGGATTCAGCGAAACCATTGCACCATTACACGGTTATATCGCCAGGGGGAACGTGCGGCCGATTTTTACATCGTGCTGGAAGGGACAGTACAGACATTCTGGTCGGATGCGATCGACGGTGACGAGCATTTCATCTCGCTCGAGCCTGGTGAGTTCTGTTCTGAGTCACGTAACCTGGCAGTCAGTGGTTACTGGCGAAAAGACTCGCTTCGAAGCAGAACAGCTGTTCATGATGATCGGGGCAGACCCATGTACGACTTGGCTGAGGGATTGTGTGGACCTCGATGCGAATGGTTTCGTGCGAACATCTTTCTGATCTGAGGTGCGAGGGCTATTTGAGACGTCGGTGCGTGGCATCTTTGCGGTTGGTGACGTCCGGTCCGGCTCGGTCAAGCGCGTGGCGTCTGCTGTTGGCGAAGGGTCTGTTGTGGTCGCGGCTATTCATCGCCATTTGGGTACTCTTGGGGCGTAGCGTTAAAGGTGTATTTAGATTTCCTGGGTGCTAATACCGTGCCGTCCGTGTCGTAGACCGCATCAGCATCTTCCTAGAGAACCTGCTTCCAAACTCAGGACCGCACATTGCCGGACCTAATTATGAAAGCTTCGAGCAATGATGATGACTGAAGTGATTCGCAACACATCGAGGGCCCGCTTTACTCAAAGCGGACTTTTGAGGGTGCTTTACTCAGGAAAGCCTGCTTGACGAAGCGCACGCCGCAGGGTGCGAAAGACCTCATCGTATTCGGGCAATGCTTCCATCTGATGTCCAAGGCGACTGCCCCACAGCGTCTTTAGGCGAGCTTTTTTTTGCGAGGATGCGGGCTTCGATGCCCGTAATATCTCTTTTCCGAAAGCGGATTTTTCCGTAATGGCTCCGATGAGGTGACCGATTTCGACACCTGCGTGAGAGGTGAGGAACCAGAGATCGTATAGATCGCGCGGCTCGTTGCGCGCTCGGTCCTGGAGAGCTACTACTTTTTCGGTAGCAATTTCGTTCAGACTGTACACCGAGATTGGGCAATCTTCCTGTATGTCCTCAAACTCTGGGTAGGTGCGTAGAACCGGAGGCTGCTCCACCGGAAAAAGTAGAATCTCCGAGATCCGGCCTTACCAAACAAGGACACATTGCCTAGCTTCCTAAATCTTATGAACATTGAACTCCGAGTTATCCGTTCAGAACCTGGTGTCAGTTTGCTCTTTGTCTTGGAGCCAGAGGTTTGGCGCGCAACCAGGCAGTTCGGCACTCGCTATCTTACAAGCCACTTGTTTTGTGCAGTATAGGCAATTCTTTGAGTGCGTGCGTCGTGGTACGCGACGTGCTCTTGTAAAGAGCGAAGGCGAGGGAATGACATGCAGAGTAGTACGACTTGTCGAGCGTGATCATTTAGTTCTCCTCCAGATAAGCGGACATCTTCAGCAAGCGCACGTGAGCATGATCAAAGAGCTCATCGCCCAGGAAACAGATTCTGTGATTCTTGATTTAGAAAACGTGACGCTTGTAGACCGCGAGATGGTCAGGTTCTTCGCAGCATGCGATGCGAGGAGCATCGAGCTCAGGAATTGTCCGGATTTAGTCCGCGAATGGATGAGCAAGATGTAGTGGCGTGGACTACAGCAACAACTGTGTAATCGCAATGCGGCGGCAGACGGATCTCATAGCGCGCATTCAACTAACCGTAGAACGCCGTCGAGGGATATATCAACTTCGTCGGCTTTGACATAAGCGTACCGGAGCCAAAACTATGCACTTGCTGACTTACGCTACAAAAGAGTCACCTATTGAAATCACAACTGACATCAGCGATATGTATTTGGTTGCCGCTGCCAAAGACGGAGACCATCAGGCATATGCAGAGTTGTGCCGGCGGCATTCAAAACAGATTCTTCAAACTGTTCTACGGATTACACGCGACGTTGCGGATGCTGAGGACACCTTACAGGAGACGTTGCTGAAGGCATACATTCACATCGGAGAATTTGAAGGAAGGAGCGCCTTCTCTTCGTGGCTAACTCGAATCGCAATTAATTCCGCGTTGATGTTATTGCGAAAGAAGCGATCTCAACCTGTGTACAGCTTTGAAAGCGTTTCTGACGGGGACGATTTCAAGTTGCCTGAACCTATGGAGACCTCCTATAACCCCGAAGAGTCCTGCATTCAGAACGCTTTGAAAGATGAACTCGATCATGTCATTCGATATCTATCCCCTACTCTTCGGGCTGTAATGCAAATTCGGCACCGAGAAGACGCCCCAGTAGCGGAGATCGCGAAGATGTTGGGGATCTCCGAAGCAGCCGTGAAATCGCGCCTCTTCAGGGCCAGATCGCGGATTCGGAGACGCCTTGGCAGAAATTAGTGCCTGCGTTGTGAAATTGACTGGAGGACGCCGATTGCCTTCCAGCTACTGTCGGCATCGCAATAACCAAAAGCGGATTTACAAGAGAATTAGGGAACACAGATGAGTTCAAATCAGCTACCTCAGCAGCTCCCAAAATACTGCATTCTCTGTGTCGACGATGACCACATTGGCCTTGGATTGCGCACCGCTCTGCTCGAAGACGAGGGATACTTTGTGACCGCCGTCAGCTGTCCGTTGATGGCTCTGGAGTATGACGTGCCACAGTTCCACTTGGCAATACTAGATTTTGACATGCCCGGTCTTAACGGATTTCAGCTCTTACTGCGTCTACGCGCTGCACACGCATCTTTCCCGATCGTGTTGCTCAGCGGTATGAGTCGGGAGTTACCGAACGACATACGCATTATGTTCTCAAGCTGCCTCGACAAAGGAGAACCGATACATCTTTTCTTGAATACCATACGTTCCTATCTGACTCCGATCCCGGACCCACCGGAAAGCCAGGTAATGGGCAGAGATCTTCATCCTCGGTATCGAGGGCATCGGCTCTGGTGGTTGGGAAAAAACGAGTGGCGAGTACCGGGCCGCGCTGAGTTTAATAGGGGATCTGCCCGCCTCTGCTCGGCTCAAATTGTGGCACCGTTCAGTGTGATCGATTTGGACAAGCGGACTATTTTTCTCCATAACCGACGGATAACTTGTGAGCAGTGTTGAATCGAACGGACGGAAGTGGTGGCGGCGAGTCGTTCTGGCGACTCTCACTGTGGGTGGCTTTGCGTCAGCGGCTTTTGGCCAAGAGGTGCCCACCCCTCAAATACCTACCGTCTCCGCCGCTCCTTGTGACGCGAGTCTTCGCCCGCGTCACCATCCTCCGTTTATTCGTTCGACAGAAGACTGGTCGTTCCTGCACTGCCGACAGTTGCGTACTGATCGGTTGGGTAAGCTCAAATACACTCCTCTAAGCACTAGTCCCGAAATGGCTTTGGGTGAAATGAGACCGCGATTCTCCCTCTCTTGCTGCTCGTCGACCGAGTAATGGTGAGCTGATCAGATTTCGCATCGACGGATTAAACCATCGACCCTCAACCGATATGAAACGAAAGGGAGCTTATGACAAATCCCGGCAGCGTACTAAGCGTGAAGGCCCCGGTTGACACGGCTAAGGCAGGATCGGAAATGTTCATCGATGGAAAGGCTGTCGCTGTCACAGATGGGGAACTGCTCCTCGAAGCAATATTGCGCGAAAAGCAAATCCCGCATGTCTGCTATCACTCTCCACTGATGGGGCCAATCCGGAGTTGCGATACATGCCTCGTTGAAGTGAACGGAAAATTGGAACGCGCGTGCGGAACGGAAGTATCTCCCGGCTTGCAGGTCGTGACCAGTTCAGATCGTGCGACAAGCGCGCGATCTGAAGCGTTCGACGTCATCCTCACGAACCATATGCTCTATTGCACGGTCTGCGATAACAACAATGAAAACTGTACGGTTCACAACACTGCACTATCGCTGGATGTCACGCATCAGCGGTGGCCCTACAAGGAAAAGCCATACGAGGTCGACTACTCAAATCCCTTCTACCGCTACGACCCGAACCAGTGCATCCTCTGCGGACGTTGCGTGCAGGCTTGTCAGACCGTGGAAGTAAATGAAACGCTCTCCATCGGATGGGAGCTGGATCACCCGCGGGTCCTCTGGGATGGCGCGATGAAGATCGGAGGGTCAAGCTGTGTGTCCTGCGGTCATTGCGTAACCGTCTGCCCCTGTAATGCATTGATGGAACGGTCGATGTTGGGCGAAGCGGGATTTATGACCGGCCTGCCTAAAACGGCATTGGACAAGATGATCGATGTGGTGAAGGACATCGAACCTGAGATGGGTTACACGATGATCATGCAGGTTTCCCAAACGGAAGCGAAGATGCGCGAGGAAAGAGTCAAACAGACGAAGACAGTCTGCACTTTTTGCGGCGTCGGCTGTAGTTATGACGTGTGGACCAAAGAAAGATTCTCAAGATTGAGCCACTACACGGTGATGCGAACCAGATTTCGACATGCGTAAAGGGCAAGTTTGGATGGGAGTTTGTCAATCACAAGGATCGCCTCCAGACACCTCTCATTCGCAAGGGCACGACATTCCGGGAAGCGACATGGGACGAAGCGTTGGATTTGGTCTGCAATAAGCTGGGTTCGATCAAGAAAGATCATGGCCCGGATTCAATCGGTATCGTCGTCTCTTCAAAGACGACAAATGAGGATGGCTATCTCATGCAGAAATTCGCGCGGTCCGTCATTGGAACCAACAACGTCGACAACTGTTCCCGCTACTGTCAATCCCCTGCGACCGAGGGGCTGTTTCGCACGGTAGGGCTTGCGGGCGACGCCGGCTCCATCACGGACATCGGCGGTTCCGCCCTCGTTCTAATCATTGGGAGTAATACAGCCGAAAGCCATCCTGTCATTGCGACGCGTATCAAGCGCGCCCATAAACTCCATGGCCAGAGACTGATTGTCGCCGACATCCGCGCTCATGAGATGGCTGAACGTGCAGATATCTTCTTTCGGCCCAAGCCAGGCACAGACCTTGTCTGGCTATCGGCCATGAGCCGCTATATGCTCGAGCACGGATATGCCCGTCAGGAGTTTCTCGATCAATGGGTAAACGGGCTGGACAACTATCGTAAGAGCCTTGAACCCTTCACGATGGAGTATGCCGCCCAAGTCTGCAACCTGCCCATCGAGACGCTCACCAGGGTCGCCGAGGAGATTGGCAAGGCGGAAAACATGTGCGTCTTGTGGGCGATGGGAATTACGCAGCACTCGATGGGATCTGACTCGTCTACTGCTATCTCCAATCTCCTGCTGCTCACCGGAAACTATATGCGTCCCAATTGCGGAGCCTATCCGCTGCGGGGACACAACAACGTACAGGGTGCGAGTGACATCGGCGCCATGCCGAATAACTTTCCTGGCTACCAGCACGTTACCGACGACGCCATTCGGAAGAAGTTCGAAGAGCGCTGGGGCGCTCCCCTCTCCGGAGTACGCGGCTGGGATAACCACCAGATGATCGACGCAATCTATGATGGGAAGCTTCGTGCCATGTATCTCGCAGGGGAAGACATGATCTCTGCCGATGCGAACGCGAGCCACGTTGCTGGCGGATTCGAAAAGCTGGACTTTTTCGTAGTTCAGGACATCTTCTTTTCGGAAACCTGCCGTTATGCAGATGTGGTTCTGCCGGGAGCTCCTGCGCTCGAAAAGGACGGAACGTTCACGAACACCGAGCGGAGAATCCAACGGCTTTATCAGGCAATCCCCGAACTCGGGGACAGCAACGCTGATTGGAAGATCACTCAGATGATCGCGCAGCACATGGGAGCGAAATGGAACTATCAGCATCCTTCAGAAATTATGGCCGAGATGGCATCTCTAACCCCTCTTTACGCGGGCGTGCGCTATGATCGCCTCGAGGGCTACAACACTCTTCAATGGCCGGTACACGAGGATGGCACAGATCAACCAACGCTCTATCTGAACGGGTTCGAGTTTCCAGACAAGAAAGCTCGCCTGTATCCCCTCGTCTTCCGTGAACCAACCGATCAACCGGATGCAGAATTTGATCTGGATCTCAATAATGGGCGAGTGCTGGAGCACTTTCATGAGGGAAACCTGACGCACAGGGTGGCAGGTATTCACGCCGAGAATCCAGAACGATACATCGAGATTTCAACCGACCTGGCAAAGGAGCGGCACATTGATTCTGGCCAATGGGTCAGGGTTGTCAGCCGACACGGTGCGATCAAGATCAAAGTGCTTGTAACCGATCGCGTCTTTGGAAAGCAGGTTTATCTTCCGCTTACCTCCCAGGAGGGCCCGGTCAATATCCTGACAGGCTCAGTAGTCGATCCGGATACGAATACGCCGGCCTATAAGGAAACTGCAGTCAAGATTGAAGTTCTTCCTGAGAAGGGTACCAACCCACTCCAACCTTTGAACTTCCGCTACTCGGGCCGACCCACGCCCCAGACCGGAGTTGAAGTCGAGAGGAAGTGGAAACGCAAGGACTATCGGATGCCAGGAACTCCAGCGCTCGTTCAGATTGAAACCAGTAAATAGAGAAGGAGAAGGGCAACACTATGGCAATGCCGGTAGATTTCCGTGAGTTTACGCCCAAGGACGCACGAAACGATCTCTTGAGAAGACTTGAGCAGGCTCCCCACGAGCATGTGGAAGCTCTGCTATCCACCTATGAACTGCTCCAGAGGATGCATGATAAAGGCCTCATCGATGTCGCCAACGGACTTCTGAGTGCGAGTGACACTGTGGTGGAGCGTTGCGCGGACATGGCGCTCTCGCGAGAGGGGGTCAACGGAATTCGAGTGACATTTATGCTCATCAACCTGTTGAGTGCGCTTGATGTTGGCCGGATGCATGCTCTCCTCTCCGGTAGCGACAGTCAGCCGCCGTCCATGCTGAAACTGGGACGGGACGCCATGAGTTCAGATGCCCGCCGCGGGATGGCTGCAGCAGTCCGTCTGCTGAACATTTTTGGGAGTGCCCTGCGCAAGCAGACAGGAGAATCGCGGCCCGCAGCCACACCTCACGCTTCGTTTTGGAAGTCTCTGACCAGTCGGTTCTATGACAATCCCGTTCGTTAACAAAGGAGAGCGATGAGCGACTTACTGGCGGCCCGATCTCAAATGGGAATGTCACTGGCATTTCACATCATCTTTGCGGTGGTTGGTGTGGCCCTTCCGCGAATGATGACAATTGCGGAATTCCTGTGGCACAAAACCGGTGATGCGGCCTATCTGGTCCTGGCAAAACGCTGGGCAAAAGGTACAGCCATTTTGTTCGCTGTGGGGGGCAGGTCACTGCCGCAGATTGTTTGATGGAAGAACAGATCGTAGAGGATTTCAAATGGATTCGCCGTTGCGGGAAGGATACCTAAAGTTTCTGACTGCACGTATGCCGGGGACAGCATACGACTTTGTATTCAGCGTTACAGTGCTAGAGGAACCAAGCCGGACTTTGCGATCAGCTTGTCGTGAGTCAAAAGTCGAGTGCCCTCAACAATCGCCGTAGCACCGATGATTCTGTCCCGCGGATCATTCGGGTAGGATTTTGGGAACTGAACAGAACGAACCGCAATCTCCTGAGTGATGGGGAGAACTTGCACATAGGACGCGCATTTTTTGACAAAGGAATCAACGCTCACATCGATAGCGATTCTCTTGTTCTCCACCAGCCATGCAATCTCCCACAGGCTGATCGCAGAAAGTGCAAGCGGCCCGGATTTACGGGACGCGAGAATCGCCTTCTTTGCTTTGGGTGAAAGGTTGTCGGGGGCAATTAGGAGCCAGATCAGAATATGCGTGTCGAGAAGAATCACTCCACTCCCCAATCGCTGGCCGGAACGGTGTTCTCTATATCTCCTGTAATTCGGGCGATGCCTGCCAAAGCCCCGAAAATTTCATCCTCTCGTTCGTTTGCGGGAACAAGTTTCACCACAGCTTTGCCATGCTTGGTAATCACGACGGCGCGACCGCTTTGTGATACCTGATCCATCACGGCGAGACATTGAGCCTTGAATTGTGCGGCGGCCATTTTTTGCATGACGGATCTCCTTGCCAATATGACCAGAATAATATGACCTGTTGTTGTAGTCAAGCCTGTTTGGTTTCGATACGGGCAACCGCCTTTATCGAGATCGCCCCATAAGGGGGAGTATTTTCGGTCGCAGGTCTACTGGAGGCAGGGATAGCGGGTCCAATATCAGTCCAAATTTGTCTGTGGAAGTCCTCGATCAGGGGTCGGCAGCCCCAGGGAGGCAACATTGGTGAGTCATATTGCATGCATCCATTGTTCCCTGAAAGGGAATAATTTGTGATTTCAATACCATTTTGGATCCGCGGCTTCTGCCATCCAGCGACAGAGGTCGCGGTCGAACGGGGATATAAAATGGCCTAACACACTGGCCGGGAAAATCAGCTACACCTTTGGGCAGCTAATAGACCGCTACCTCAAAGAAGAACTTCCGACGCGGGCTTGGTCAACCCAGGCGCGAACCTAGAAGGCCTCTCCGCAATCACCGGGAATCGGATACGTGTCCGGTTGATGGTGCAACGTACGCGTGACGAAAAGGACAAGCTCAACGTCGATCTACTGACAGACGTTTTGAAACGCTTTGACGAAATCGAGGCCGAAACCAGAACCGCAACATTTACGGATGCATCGGATGCATGTACGACTTATCCGATTCCAACCGGAACGGCCATCAAAACGCCGATTGTGATTGGTATGGCGATACTTCTGGGGTGACGATGATCTCGGCCTGCATTTCACGAAACAACTACGCTCGGGGTAACGCCAATCCGCCTCTTGACAGGCGATAAATTACCAACGTATTCATTGAGGCCGATTACTCCCCAAACGTCGGCTTGTCGGAAGTGACCTCCTGACTGGTACCATGCCAACCATGAACAAACTTGCGCCATTTCTCTGGTTCAATGACAACGCCGAAGAAGCTGCCGAGTTTTACCTCAGTGTCTTCCCGCACGCGCGCAGGCTCGATGAGCTGCGTTCCAAAGGCGTCGGCCCCTGGCCCGTGGGCAAGATTGCCACTATCACGATCGAGCTTGAGGGCCAGGAGATGGTCTTTCTCAACGGCGGCCCTGCGCATCAGCTCAACCCAGCCTTCTCGTTCTTCGTCCGTTGTAATTCTCAGGAAGAGATCGACAACTACTGGGACAAGTTGATCGAAGGTGGCAAACCCATGGCCTGCGGCTGGCTCACGGACCGCTTCGGCCTATGCTGGCAAATCGTGCCACACAATATCGGCGAGCTGATCAATCACCCCAAAGCCATGGAAGCCATGATGGGGATGATCAAGATGGATCTGCCCGCGCTGGAAGCCGCCGCACACGAGAACTGAGAGGCTTCTCTGGCCATTTTCAGTCAGAACTGCGGTGCTCACGGACCGCACTGGATATCTATGCCTCGATAAAGTTTTCGTCCTTATCGATGTCGTTGTTGTTGAACTAGCGCAGAAGGGAAAGCAGAGAGCCGGCCAAAGTCGGCCGGCTCTCTGGGTTGATCCGAAAGCGCCTTAGAAAATGATCTTCAGGGCGAGTTGAGTGTTATACGGTTCGCCGGAGCCGATGCCGGGTGCGCCGTACTGGATGCCGATGGTCGAAGTGCTCGCGCCGAAACTGCCCGAGGCGACGTTGTTAACCGGCGCTGCCAGGTTGATGTGGTTTAAGACGTTGAACATTTCCACGCGGAACTGCGCGCGGACGCGTTCCTTATAGATGGGTATGTTCTTAATCAGCGACAAATCCACGTCTGAGAAGCCGGGTCCGATGACCTGGTTGCGGCCCAGATTGCCATAGGTACCAGGAGCCGGCGCAGCAAAGCTGCTCGGGTTGAGGTACTGCGCAAAGGAGTGCCCCTGCACCGAGCGGTTGTTGTTGAGGGCCGAGCCTGTGATGGTGCCACGGTCTTCGCCCTCGGCCGTACCGCTGTTGTCCGAGCCGCTGAGGATGTTGACAGGCTCACCGTTCTGGAATTTGAGGATGCCGTTGACCTCCCAGCCGCGCGTCAGAGCCTTCGGTCCGTACGCAAGGGTGGGAATCGCGTAGTTGACATATGCGGAGAAGTGGTTTCGGACGTCATACTCCGCGTTGCCCCAATCTCCGGCCAGATTATTCGAGTTCTGCGGGAGAATGTTAAAGGCGCTGGAGTCGTCCAGATTGTGGCTCCAGGTGTAGGCGAACTGGTTAGTAAACCCATGCCATAAATTACTACGTAGCGTAATCTGCAGCGCGTTATAGCTGGCCGAGGCGGCGGAGTTAAGCTGGTTGATGATCCCGAAATTGGGGTATTGGCTGAAGTAGGGCCGCGTGGACTGCTGATAAGTGAACGTGTTTCCGTTTACCGTCACAGTCGAGGGGTTCTGGTCGCCTCCCAGTGCGTTCTGGTTGATGTCCTGCAAGACGAGGTTGTGGCGGCTGACCGAACCCACGTAGCCGACGTTCAACTGCCACCCGCTACCCAGGCTCTGCTCAATGTTCAGACCGAAGAGTTCGGCGTAGGGCGTCTTGAAGTTGCGGCTGGCCGAGTAGATGGAAACCACGTTGCTGCCTGTGGGCTGACCCTGGCTGGCCGTGAAGATAGGCGTTGCCTGGTTGGACGTCCAGATGGGCGTCGGAGTACTGGGAGCGTTTAGAACGATGGATTCGTTCGGCTGGCTGCCGGCCGGGTTGTTGTTGACGCCACCGGCGCCGCCGTTGGGGATGCCGATATTGCCAAAGAAGGCCTGGCCGGCTGGTTGGTCAAAGTACAGGCCGTAGTTGGCGCGGATGACCGTGTGGCTGAATGGCTGGTAAGAGAGACCGAAGCGCGGCGAGAAGTTGAGCTTGTTGCTGTCGTAGATATACTGCGGAGTGCCTGAGCCGGAGTCGGCTACCACCAGACCTCCGTTATTGGGGTCGAAGATGGAGAGGTTTGCGGGGTTGGTGTAGAAGGGCTGCTGGTAGTCATAACGCAGGCCGAGGTTGACGTTCAGCTTCGGCGTGACCTGCCAGGAGTCCTCCGCGAACGCGGATCCGGTGTGGGTATAGATGAAGCGCTCCTGGGTGCCGAGGGTAATGCCGGACGTATACGCGTAGCCGGCCATGTAGTCGGCCAGATACAGGACATTGGGGTCGGAAACAGAAGGATCGCCTGCCCAGGGTCCGAGTGGGCTTGGGCCGGTGCCGAAGTTGAAGGCGCCGCGGCCGCCCCAGTTGTAGTAGAGGTCGATGTAGGCGCGGCGATACTCAAGGCCGAAGCGCACCTGGTGCTTGCCGACCGTCCAGGAAAGCGTGTCCGCAAGCTGGCCGGAGATGTCATTGCGGCCAGAGGTCGGCGTAACACCAATCGAGTCGAAACCGTTGATGGTAAGCTGCGGAGCGCCGGACAGACTAGCGCCCGTGTTGAGGCCGGCCAGAGTCAGAGGATCCTGGCTGTGGTTCGCATCGGCAAAGGCTTGCGTAAAGAAGCTGGCGCCGGCGGCAAGCTGGTTGCTCAGGTTGGGGCGGATAGCGAAGTTCCACACTGTGTTGAAGTTCTGAATGTGCGAGGGAACGGACTGGAAGTACTCGGGCAGGTATCCGCAGACGAACACGCAGCTGGGAGCCACGGCGAAGCCCTGGCCGAAGTACCAGATGGCAGAAAGATGGCTGCGGTCGCTGAAGTTGTGGTCGAGATGGGCCACGACATTGTGGCTGTAGCCGCTCTCCGGTGCGCTGGTGGTGTAGTTGAGCGGATTGGCGGGCAGATTGGCGATGACGCTCGGATCCCACAGCGTGTTGAGGATGTTCTGCGAGACCTGGCTGGGCTGGACGCCGTATTTGCTCAACTCCGCGAGCGCCGCGGTCTGGTAGGCCGGCGAAGGTTCGGTGACGTTATTGGCCTCGCCGATGACGAACTTCTGTTCCTCGTAGAGGAGGAAGAGGAAGGTATGGTCGCGCCAGAGGGGCCCGCCAACCGAAGCGCCATAATTCTGGTTGCGCAACGGCAGTGCGGGCGACCCCGGGGTATGAAACGGCGAGGCTACGGCCAGCGCCTCATTGCGGTTGTAGTAGTAAGCATCGCCGTGGAACTCATTGGTGCCGGATTTGGTGGTGACGTTCAGGTTGCCGCCGGGGCTGCGGCCGGTTTCGCTGTTGCCGGTCGTCTGGAGCGAGTACTCGTCGAGCGCGTCAATGGGATAGATGACGCCGGCTATGCCGCTGATGCTGCCTTGATTGACCGCGTCCGCGTTCAGGTACAGATCGTTGTTGTCCGTGCCGTTGATGGTGTAGTTAATCTGGTTGCTGCGCGTACCGTTGACTGAGCCGGTGTTGTTGTAGCCCGCAAAGGCCGCCGAGGTGCCGAGAAGCTGCGTAAAATCGCGGCCGTTAAGTGGCACATCTTGCAGCGATTTGCCTTCTAGGGTCGTGGTCTGCGTGACGGTGGTGGTGTCGAGCGACAGGCTGTCGGCGGAGACCTCGATGGTGGTGGCCTGCTGCGTTACGGACAGCTTGACGGGAAGCGTGTATATCTTGCCAGCCAGCACCTGCACGCCGGTGACCTCGGTGGTCTGGAAACCGGCCGCCTCCACCTTAACCGTATAAGTGCTCAGCGGGAGGTCGCTAAACAGGAACTCGCCCGCGCCGGATGTAACCGTATCACGACCCGCTGCGGTGGACACGTCGGTGGCCGTTACCTTGGCGCCGGGAACTACCGCACCTGAGCTGTCGGTAACTGTGCCATTGATACTGCCGCGGAAGGTCTGCGCCAACAATGGCACAGAGAACAGCGACAACAGGGCAAGCAGGACTGAAAATGTTTTCAGCCAACTTTTGAATCGTTGCATTGTTCCTCCTAAAGTGATACAGATGGTCCGGTCCGTGCGGCTGATAGAGCTGCGGCAGAACTGGGGATGGTTTTTATATCGAAGAATGAACCCGAAGGCTGCGTGGATGCAACGCTCACGGATACAGCTTCACTGCAAGGTGCTCAAAAACTGCAACAAATGAATCGAAACTATCCTGAAGAATCGAAAACAGTTGCCGAAGAGTAGGCAGCAAGAGTTTATAGGCTCACACGCGCTGACGGGTACAACAACAACCCTGCGGGATTGATGCCTGTATGAACATTGAATGAACAGAGCATAACACAGCCTCGGCTCAGTTAGCCGGAGATGCAATCGCCCCCGGCATCACGTTCGGCAGAGGCTCGTTCTGCTTCTCTTCCAGTTCGGGATGCGGGAGCGGCTTACGCGGCAGCATCTGGTCTCGCATTGCGGTGTTGTAAACAAAAATGGCCTCGACGACCGCAGCCTGCTTCAGGTCCTCGGGCAGCAGGCGCTCATACGTATCCATGTTGGAGTGATGAGTGCGAGAGCCGTAATCCAATCCGTCCTGGATAAACTGGAAGCCGGGAATTCCAACCGCGTCGAAGGAAACGTGATCCGTGCTGCCGGTGCTCCGCAGCGTCAGCGTGGTCATGCCCAGATCTTTGAGCGGCGCGATCCATTGCGCGAAGATGGGTGCGATCGCGGCGTTCCCCTGCAGGTAGACTCCGCGGAGTCTACCACCGCCGTTGTCGACGTTGAAATAGGCAGAGATCAATTTCTGCTCCGGCTTGATCGTCAGCGGGCCGCTCGGCTTACGCACGAAATCCGGCAACTCCTGTTGATCCGGCGCATTTGACAGTGGGAAAGAGCCGAAATGCTGTTTAACATAGCCAACCGAGCCGAACAGTCCCTCCTCCTCGCCGCTCCACAGAGCAACTCGGATCGTGCGGCGTGGCTTGACTCCCAGCGCATTGAGAATGCGCATAGCCTCCATGGCAACCAGCGTTCCAGCGCCGTTGTCGGTTGCGCCGGTGCCCGCAGCCCACGAGTCGAGGTGGCCGCCTACCATCACCACTTCATCCTTCAGTTTCGGGTCCGTGCCCGGAATCTCAGCCACGGTGTCGAATCCCGGCTCATGATCGCCAAAGAACTTCGTATCCACATTCAGTTCGATGCTCACGGGCACATTTGCCTTCAGGAGCCGGTAGATGCGGCCGTAACTCTCAATCGCCGTGACCATGATCGGCAACGGAGCAATGTGATCGCGCCGGTAAGCGAACCAGTCGAGGCCCTCGCCGCTGTCATCAAAAATGGTCCCGCCTGATCCGCCGTTGCGCGCGCCGTCGCGGCTGGGTACGAGGATGGCAGTGGCATGTTCCTCCGCGGCGAACTTGCCGATCTTTCCGCGCAGCGAGATGCGATCCATGTAATCCTTAAGAAACTTGCCGAAGTCGGCCTCGGGATCGCTGAGTGGATACGCCTGCAATTCGTTGAGTTCCTGTTCGTCGCGGCGAGTGAGCAGCGGTTTGTCTAAGTTGCCGATCTCGCGCATGTCGCCCAGAAGAACGATCTTTCCGGCGAGCTTGCCCTTGTATTTATCGAGGTCCTTTTCGCTCTTCACGTCAAGCCAGATCGCCTGCCCTGTAACGGGGCCGGAAGTGGCTGGCGACCACGGAGCCGCCTGTGCGATGAAAACTGCGGTGTCGGGTGCGGTCATTCGCGCCCAGGCATTCAACTGCTGCCACCCCATTCCGAATTCACCCCAGCTTTCCAGATGAGCATTGGAGCAGCCCATCGCCGTGAACTGATCGCGCGTCCAAGCATTGGCCTTGGCCATGTTCGGCGAACCGGTGAGACGCGGGCCGATGCCGTCGGTCAATGCGGATGCGTACTCCATGATGTGAGAGTGGTACAGCCCTTCCTCACGGATCCGTTGATACATATCGAGGTTGAGGGTTTCGCGATCTGGCTGCGGCGCCTCGTAGGAACTGGTTGCGGAATCCGCAGCAGCGTTGGCCTTGTCTGCCGCAGTTGCATGCGGAACAGAAACACCAAGGCCGAGAAAGAGTACGAAGATAAAACGGAGTCTGAGCTTCTCCATGTGCGTTGAAGGAACCTCTCTGTAGATTTGGAAGGAATCGCGAGTCTGCGAGTTCATGCTAGCATCCATGTCGCGGCGCACTTGCTGGAATGCCACTTTGCAAGAGCATCGTCACGGTGATTGCCCGTGACTTGGAGATGCTACAGTGCCCGGCCCACAGCCGTGCAATTCCATGCAAGTTGGATCACTCTTCTCGGAAGGCAAATTCGCGAAGTCAGATAGTATCAAGCCTGGATCGTACTTCGATGCAATAACAAATAGCTCGCACGCGAGATTTCCGTATAGCGATCTCTTCTCGCCAACTCACAATTTCATCTGCAAAATTCTATGTCCCTCCAGCGATGCGAACTCAATCTCGGCTGCATGGCTCCTGTCTTTCACCCTGTCAAGCAGCTCGGAAAATTGTGGAAACGTACGAATCGGATCCAGCCACGGATCGCGCAACATAGCTGGATAGCAAGAGAAACCGCCGGCAATGATGCGCTCAAGGAGGCTGAAGCAGGCGTCGACTTGATCCAGATGAACAAGGTGCCGTGTGAGATAGTAGAGCCCTTCCGGGTCTCCGAACCCGGATGAAACGATTGCTTCCGCCGCGGAAACACTTCCCGCCGCATCCCCCTCGAGCAACTTGCGTGCGGTCCTCGCGAAGTTGCCCATCCTCGTCATGCTCTTTTCTTCCAGCAGCAACAACGCGCGGATCGCTTCTTGTTTTCGTCCCTCTTCACCCAACGAAATGCCCACGATGTAGGGGTCATTTTCGATCTTCGATTTCGCGACGCGTTCATAGTCTCTTTGCAGAAACCATGTGTGCTGGACGCTGGTCCGGATCTTCGGCTCAAGAGCTACAGCGCGGCGGTGTGCCGCCACGGAGGCATCGAGTAAGCCACAATAGCGCAACGGACTTACCAGACCGGCGAAGAGGTCTGGATCTGCCGCATCACGTGCACGCACGAGCAGGCGCTTCATGGCGTCGGCGGCACGGCCGAGGTCGACTTCCAATTGCGCATAAGCCTTGTGTGCGATGCCGAGATCGGGATTGAGATCGAGAGCCTGCCGGAAAGCACTTTCCGCTCGCTGCTGCTCCGCTTTGATCTCAGAGGAGATGAACTTCGCCATGACGTGGTATATCCGCCCCAGGCGCGCCCATGCGGGAGCGTAACAAGGGTCGGCCTCAACACATCGCTGGTACAGGTCTCGCGCCGCGCCCCACTGTTTTGAGTCGTTGCTGAACTGATTGGCGCGCAGATAGTACTCGTATGCTTTGGCGTTTGAGGGAACGTCCTGTCGCAGCGTTTTTTGTTCAGTTGCCGTTAGCTGCAGTTCGAGCGTGTTCACGAGGCACTCGGTGATCTCATCCTGCAGCCGGAAGATATTGCCGGTGGGCGCCTGCATGGAGTGCGAGCACATCAGGGTTCCGCTGGCGGCGTCGGTAAGCTGCGCGGCAATTCGGATCTCGTCTCCGGCGGCAAGCAGCGTGCCAGTCAGGATAAGATCCACGTCTGCTTCCGTCGCGATGGTCTTCAGATCCAGGGCGGCAGCGGAAAAGCGGGAAGCGGCAAGACTTGATCGTACAACAAGCGACTTAAGCCCGGAGAGGGAGGTCGTCAATGCATCCGGCAGGCTGAACGCGAGAAAATCTGTCGCCGGATCGGGGCGGAGGATACGGAACGGCAGAACGATGAGCCGGGTGATTGTTCTGGGTGGGGCAGGCATCGCCGTCTCCGTGGGTATGAGAAACCTGTACCCGCGCCGCGGCAGAGTTTCGATAAAACGCGGCGTGCCGGCGGTGTCGCCCACGGCTTCGCGAATCTGCCGGATACAGAAGTTCAAGCCCTGTTCGAAGTCTACGAAGGTGTCGTCGCTCCAAACACGTTCACGGATTTCCGTTCGAGTAACAATCTCGCCGCTACGGCGGACAAGCAGCTCAAGTACCCGAAATGGCTGGGGCGCGAGCTTGATGCGATCGCCCTTCCGCCGCAGCTCCCCAGCTGCCGTGTCCAGCTCAAACGACTCGAATCGCAGGATATTTGCGGAATCACTCATAGAATCCTCAGGCCTTGCTCATGTCAGATCTATGGAGGCTGCTCCGGAACTCCGCTACAAGTGATTCATCGGGTTGCAGAGATCACAGGCACCCACACAAAACGCTCGGGGAAAGGGGAATTTGAAAATGAAGATCAACGATATCGCACCGGACTTTGAGGCCGCAACCACCCAGGGGCCCATCTGTTTCCACGAATGGCTTGGCAATTCCTGGGGGGTGCTTTTCTCGCATCCGAAAGATTTCACCCCGGTATGCACCACCGAACTCGGCTATCTGGCAGGCCTGCAGCCTGAATTCGAAAAGCGCAACTGCAAAATCATCGGTCTTAGCGTCGATCCGGTGGCGAACCACGGTAAATGGGCAGAGGACATCGAGAAGTCCCAGGGGCACGCGGTGAACTACCCGATGATCGGCGATTCCGACCTGAATGTCGCCAAGCTCTACAACATGTTGCCTGCCGAGGCTGGAGACACGTGCGCAGGCCGCACCGCCGCAAACAACGCTACAGTCCGCACCGTATTTGTGATCGGCCCCGATAAGAAGATCAAGCTCATGCTGTCGTATCCCATGACGACGGGGCGTAACTTCGACGAGGTGCTGCGTGTGCTCGATTCCATGCAGTTGACCGCCACGCATCAGGTCGCAACGCCCGTGAACTGGAAGCAGGGCGAGGATGTGATCATCGTTCCCGCCGTCTCCGACGAAGACGCCAGGCAGAAATATCCCAATGGCTGGACGACAGTCCTGCCTTATCTGCGAGTCGTCGCGCAGCCTTGCTGAACCTGAAAGCCGAACCTGAAAAGCAACCTGGAAAACCGAGGAGGCAGTGTCATGGAACCAGTGCGGGTAGAACGATTCTTTCTTGGATGTCTGGCACACGCATCGTACATGGTTGGGTCAGAAAACGTGGCAGCCGTCATTGATCCCCAGCGCGACGTGGATATTTATCTTGAAGCTGCCGCTGCCAGGGGCTGGAAGATCGAACACATTATCGAAACCCATGTCCACGCCGACTTTGTGTCGGGACATCGGGAACTTGCGGAGCGAACCGGAGCGCGAATCTACCTCGGTGCGGACTCCGGTGCGCAATTTCCCCATCTGGCGGTCAGCGACGGAGACGAGATTCATTTCGGCCAATGCAGCCTGCAGATACTGCAGACGCCGGGCCATACCATCGAAAGCATCTGCATTGCGATGCGGGATCGTGGTTTGCCGGAACGGCCTGCCATCGTGTTTACGGGAGACACCCTCTTCGTGGGCGATGTGGGTCGCCCGGACCTCTCACCCAATCACACGCCGCAGCAACTTGCAGCCGCTCTGTACCGCAGTCTTCATGAAAAACTGCTGACGCTTCCCGATGACACCGAGATTTATCCGGCCCATGGAGCAGGCTCTCTCTGCGGGCGCAACATGAGTTCGGAGAGCTCTTCGACGATCGGCAAGCAGCGCCAGTCGAACTATGCCTTGCTCGCCAAGACCAGCGAGGAGTTCATCCACCTGCTCACTGACAACCTGTCTGCTGCGCCTGAATACTTTGCCAAGGAAGTGGATCTCAACCGAAAAGGCGCCAGTTCTTTGTCCCGACTGCCGGCGCTGACGCCTCTCTCGGCTGAGGATGCTCTGCGGCTTCAAGAGATGGGGGCAGTCGTGGTGGACACCCGGCCGGTTACTCAGTTTGCTGCCGCGCATGTGCCGGGTTCCATTCACATTGCGCTGACGGGCCAATACGCTTCCTGGGCGGCGCGGATTCTGGGTTTGGGAACCACACTAATTCTTGTGGGAGAGGACCTGGAGCAGGTACGTGAGTCACAGCTTCGCCTCGCGCGTGTTGGTATTGAGACTGTGGTCGGATATTTGGAGGATGGCATAGCCGGTTGGGTGAGGAGCGGGAACACACTCGACTCGATTCCTCAGGTTGCGGCGAAGGATCTTGAAGAGTTGCTTCAGCAGATGCCGGAACAGATCACGGTGCTCGACGTGCGGGAATCAGCGGAAGCAGAAACTGGCTCGATTGAGAGCCCAATCCATATTCCGCTTGGAAAACTGCTGTCGCGGACAGAAAAACTGGACCCCGAAAAGCTGGTGGTGGTGTATTGCCGGAGCGGCTATCGAAGCTCGATTGCGACCAGTCTTCTGCGGCGGGTTGGGTTCCGTAAAATCGCCAACCTCATCGGAGGATTCGATGCGTGGAAAGCGGCTGGTCTTCCGTCCGCCATTCCCACCGGAGTTGGAGTGTAAGGTTCGAATTTCTTCGGCTGGAGATGCTGCTTCAGCCGAACTGTCATGCCGCACTCTCGTTTTAGATGAACAGGACAGGCAAGGGCGGCAATTCATCAGGCAACTGAAATCCCGAAAGGAAAATACGATGCGAACGATTGAAACTCAGATTTGGAAGAGTTCGAGACTCACTATCGAACGCGCCAAAAACGAAACCTACTGTACAGTCTTTCGACTGTCCGGCCCGTTCACCGCTCGGGATATGTACAATTCGCTGTCTCCTGATACCCTTCGCGATATCTTCGAAGCGAAGCCGGGCGACGAAACGCCTTCCACACGTATCCCGGCTCAGATTTTTGACTTGACGGAGGTTCCATACATGGATTCAATCGCTCTGGGCATGCTGGCCAACCATTACGTTCGGTGTCAGTGCAGAGGGATCCGGTTGAGCATCACGGGTATAAGCCCTCGGGTTCAGGAACGGCTCAGGATCAACAGAATGGAAAATGTGTTTCCGATCGCCACAATCTGAAGGCCATATTCAGCAGGGTGAATCTTCAGTCGCGGCAAACAGGCCAATCACACATTCTGGGCAAAACCATCCTGTAGGTTCGATGATAATGAGCTCTGAAGCTGTGGTGCGCGCGCCCAAACTCTTCACCTCTCCCCATGAATTTTTTCCTTGGGTCGGCAACACAGTGTACGAGGCGTTAGCTGGCGCGGCCCGGCTAGTTGCCGACTCGATCAGCGAGTCGCGAAAAGCAAGCTCACAACCACAAGAATCCAACGGCGCGGAAATCACATGAACTAAGCTGGAGCAGTCATGACGGCGGAAAAAACGACGATGGCCTTTGGCTGGCGCGTCTACGGCCTGGGTGTGATGGGGCTGGGCATAGCCTGCCTTACGTTCGGGAACTTCGACCCAGGACAGCCGATGCCCAAGAACTTTCCAGCTCGCATCGTCCTGGCCTATGCCGCCGGTGCGTTCATGGTCGCCGCAGCCGTGGCTGTCGAGTGGCGCCGAGTCGCGGCCTGGGGCGCAGCGGCGCTCACCGTGTACTACGCGCTCTTTGTCGTGATCCTGATGAACGGCCGCCTGCTGCTCGCCGATTACGCCGTATACGTGACATACGAAAACATCGCCATGCAGTTCGCGATCGCCGCAGGCGGGCTGATCGTCTACGCCACCACCGCCCAGATTGATGACCAGATCGATGCGGCACTTGCCGCTCGCCTTACGCATCTGGGCCAGTGGGCATTTGGGGTTTGTGCGCTGGTATTCGGCGGAGCGCATTTTGTTTATATGAGCAACACCGCCCCGCTGGTCCCCAAATGGTTGCCGCCTACGCAAGAGTTCTGGGGTTATGCCACCGGAGTTGGCTTCGTCGCGGCGGGTGTTGCGATCCTGACCGGCGTGCAGGCCCGCCTCGCCGCGATCCTGGTGACCGCCATGCTCGCGTCCTTCGGCCTGCTGGTGAACGAGCGGATACTGCTGGCCGATCACTGCAGCCATTGGAACTGGAGCGAGAGTGCCGTGAATCTTGCCGTGACTGGCGCATCCTGGGTGGTGGCGGACTCGCTTGCACGGCGGAGGCACTAGAGCATTTTCGATTGGCCGGTCGACTTTGTTGTAATGTGCAATCGACAGAGATTCGCAAAAATCGTGTCGTCTTCGGGCTGGCGCAAGATCGAAATGCCGGCGAAGATCGAAACCAGATGGATCGGCTGCAAACAACCGCCATGTGGATCGTTGGCGCGTCGTGCGGTGTGAAGCCGCTGTCCGAGAGGAAAACTATGCAAATGAAAACACTGATATCTGCTATTGCGGTTAGTAGCTTGGCCGCGGCAGCCTGCATGGCGCAGAGCGGAACGTTGCCTGACTCGACGCGAGCCCAGATCGATGCCGGAAATCAGGCATGGATCGACGGAGTGAAAACCGGCAACGTTCCGCTGATTATCGCGACCTATGCTGTGGACGCAGTGGACTGTGGTCCGACCGGCGAATGCACCAGAGGAAAATCCCAGATCGAACAGCATATGAAAGCGCAACTTGCGCGTCTCGGGCTTGCGCACACCGCTTCGGTAAAGACCTGGGGAACAAGTCAGCAAGGGAACTTTGTGTACGAATGGGGTCAGGCGGAGGCGACGTTCGGCGGCGAGAAAAATTTGGTGGAGAAATATCTGACTGTGTGGCAACAACAGTCAGACGGCAACTGGAAAATCTTTCGCAACATGGTGATTCCGGATAAATGAGGCTGCCGCTGGGGCCCGACACGCGCTGCGCCGTCGTGTCAACAAATGAGTAGAGTCTCTCGCCAATGATGCTACGGAGATTATTGTGGCGCTCTCGAAGATGACCATCTCTTCTCCCGTGAAGCTTTCCCGATGCGAATTGCACGTTTCTACCTCTTCTTACTGGTTGCTCCTTGTTTCGCGACGAATCTGGTGCGGCTCAGGGAGATCTTCGCAAAGGAAGCCATGCCTATCAATCCGCCGCACAGAAATCCGGATATGTTGCCTGAGAAGGTATCGCTGATCTGCTAAGCCGCGTGACACTCGAAGTAAAAGCCACCATGCTCTCCGAATCGGGCTGGATGAAGTCTGGGCCTATTTCACGCCTCGATTGAGGCGTTAAGAGCAAATCTGGCACTTGCCGCGAAATCATCATGACCGCAGGACGTCCCGCCGAGTGCTTTCCCTCTTGGAATTTGTTGATCTGGATGATTCACATAAAAGTGGCTCCAACGGTGCTGACGTTCTGCCGCTGAACTACTCACGCACTTTTTAATCAATAAGTTACGCGATTATTCTGCGCTTACTATCCCGTTTACTAACGCCACACGCAACGCTGTCGATTTTCTGAGCACCGCGAAGTCAGTGCGGTATAGGACGTCCATGGGAAACCCGGCCAGCAAAGTGGACCTGGAAATCGACAACCGTTGGCAATCGTCCCGGTGCTTTGCGTGAAGGAGCCCAATCCAGCATTCTTGCAATCAACTTTTCCGTTAGTCCGTTGGATTGATAGTGAAATACCCGCCGTATTAGACCTGCGATAAGCTAGACTCGTGTAGACTCACGGCAAGCTCCAAGGGATGATCAATCCGGATTCTGGGAATGAGAGCGAGCATCCGTTGATTGGAACACTAGGCCCGCGTAGGTGCCAAGCTGTAACAGTGAGTCGATGCTTCGAATAACGGGATGACGAACGCCTTACACGTCAGGCCTTGGGACATTGGATCCAGATTCCGAAATGAAACCTTAATGGCACAAGCGGCACCACACGATCGGCTCAACGAAGCATTGGGAAGCAAGTATCAGATTCTCTGCCATCTCGGCGGAGGCGGAATGTCGCAGGTATACCTGGCGCGGCATCGGTTTCATGGCGGTCTTGTTGCGATCAAAGTTCTGGCCGAACATCTCGCGCAGGAACCCAGCATCGTAAGCCGGTTCCAGCGTGAGGCTCGTATGACGGCCTCGCTCGGCAACCATCCGAATATCGTTCCCATCTTCGATATCGGTGAAGGAAACGGCCTCTATTTCATCGTCATGCAATTTATCCCGGGAGAAGACCTGGCCAGTTTTCTGAGGCGCGAGGGTCGCTTAGCCCTCCCACAGGCCGCGAACGTGATTGCGCAGGTCGCGGAAGCTCTATCCTGTGCGGAAGCTAAACACATCGTCCATCGTGATCTGAAGCCGGCGAACATGCTGCTCGATGAGAGTGGCCGCATTAAGCTGCTCGACTTTGGAATCTCTCGGATTACCGATTACTCCGATGGACTAACCCGTCCCGGCGAGAGCATGGGCACTCCCTATTACATGAGCCCGGAGCAGATTCGCGGAGAAGTGTGCGATATTCGCAGCGACCTATATTCCCTCGGTGTGGTTTTCTTTGAACTGCTCACCGGGCGACGGCCGTTTGACAACGAGACCACGATTGCCACCCAGATGGCGCATTTGAATACAGCGCCACCGTCCTTGCTCGACTACGATCCGGAACTTCCCGCCCAATGTGATGCCATCGTGCAGAAGCTCATTGCCAAGCAGCCTGAAGACAGATACCAGAACACCGCAGAGTTACTGTCTGTATTGATTGGCCGTGGTGCAACCACAAGCGCCAGTGATCTGCGACCATCCGTTGAGCGCAGGCTCCGTGAGGTGATATCGCAGGCTGATGGGCTGCCCCTCGATGTTCCTGCCATGTCTACCGCGACGCCGGTTTCGAGCGCCGCAGTTATAGATCAATCGGAAGCCAGGCCCGTAGCTCCAATGAACGCCACGACGAACGGCCGCCAGACTCCTCACGTTGAATATCCGGCTTCCGAACTAATCGTGCCAAAGTCAAGTTCGACCCGCTGGGTGGCTGTCGCCGGTATACTCGCTGTCCTGTTGTTGGGAATCGCTGCTACGGCCTTCTGGCTGCTGCGCCCCAAGGCATCTGTCGCCCCGGCGGTTACGCACGCACCTGCGCCTGCGCCGGCGTACACCGATGGGCACGGCCGAATGCTGCTGGTATCGGAGGGTTCCTTCCAATTCGGCGCGGCTGCCGATCATACCGTTCGGATGGTTTCACTTCCTGCCTTCTACGTGGATGAAACCGAAGTCTCAAACGCCGAATACCGCCGCTTTTGTGAAGCAACAGGGCACCAGCCACCAACTACACCGGATTACGCTGCGCATCCCGACTACCCCGTAAGCAACATCTCCTATGATGATGCAAGCGCATATGCGACCTGGGCAGGGCGAAGATTGCCTACGGAAGAGGAATGGGAGAAAGCTGCGCGCGGTACGGATGGGCGCAGCTATCCGTGGGGAAATGACCCATGGACAGGGAACGTTCCAGACCGGTTGCAGCCGGTAATATCAGAACCATTGCGCCGGAGCCCCTACGGCGCATATAACATGGCTGGGAACGTTTGGGAATGGACCGCGACCTCCTATTCGCCCACTCCGGCTGATAACGCCGGGATGAAGCGCCTTCTCAAGGGGCAGAACTTTTCCGCGGATTGGAGAATGATTAAGGGCGGCAGCTTTGCTCCCGGAGCAAGTGAGGAATTTGACACAGCGAAACGCCGGGGTTTGCCCGTGGACGCTCGATCCTTGTGGATTGGCTTCCGTTGCGTCCGGAGCGCTCCTTAGCCAGTAACCCGCAGGCACTTGTTCCTGCGACGGCGCCCGAGTCTGAGCGTTCCGCGACGAGGAGAATCGATGATTACTCGAAACCATGTATTGCTGGCCGCAGCTTTCGCGATAGTAATTCCTTGCGCACTTTCAGCCCAAAAGCCCACCGCGCGGGATACGTTTTGGTCTGCCAGTGATCTGATCACTGTAGCGCCAAATCCAGCTGCTCATAAACACGTGGAACCACGTCCTCATCCCAGGCAGGATACAAGTACAGAGATGTCTGGAGGAGCTGTGCAACCGCAGGGCAATACCCAGGTCGCGGAGCTTGTTGTCGCAAACGGCTATGGAGCAGCACCCCGCCTGGTGCGGACTGCGGAGAATCGTCTCGGCCTGCGTTGCTCGGTGATGCTACGCAATGCCCAAAATGAATACGTCGAGGTCGCACCAGGCAGCGTCTTCCACAGCGGCGATCATATCCGCTTGAGTTTTCTTGCCAATGAGCCCGGCTATTTCTATGTCATTCAGCAGGGGTCTACTGGTGCGTGGTCGCCCATCTTCCCACCACCGAACGCTGCCCCGGATGCGAACAAGGTGGTTGCAGGTCAGTCCCAGCTTGTGCCAGGCGGTACGCGGGCATTCGCGTTCGATCAGAACCCGGGCGACGAGAAGCTTTACGTTATCCTGAGCCGGACACCCATCACCGACATCGACCGCGCTATCCAGAATCTGAGGAGCGGCGGCCCCGCACAACATGATGAGCAGCCGGTCGGAGGCGCCGGACAAATGCTGGAAGCTGAAAACACAATTCCAGATGTTTTAGTGCATCAACTGGCGAGCCGTGATCTGGCACTCGTTGACGAGCAGACGGTGAATGAATCTTCCAAGCCAGATACTCAGGGCGAAAAAGCTATCTATGTGGTCAGCAAGGGCGCAGGCCCGGACTCGAATTCCCGCGTGGTGTTGAGTCTCGATCTACGCCACGAATAGTGGGCGCAGAAAGATACTTTTCCAGATTTCGCTCAGGGATGCGATGCGAGCGCGGCATCGATACGGGCGATGTACTGGCGTGCGCGGCCCGCTTCGTCTGTATCAGGATTTGCCGTCAGAACATTCGCAAACCTGACTCTTGCCGCTTTCAGAAGGTCAGTCACGCTGTCCTTGCTCAAAGATCCGGTATTGGCAGCCTGCGCATGCGCGTTTGCCTGCTCGATATAGATCACGCCCAGGCGGTAATTCGCCCAGAGATCAGCGGGCATCAGATTCAATGCCTTTTCGCAAAATGGGATCGCTGCATCGTAGTGCTTTTGCATCCACTCGCAGTCGCAGATGCCAAGATTTGCCTGGCCCTGCTGCTCGCGCCAGATATCCTGTTCGGCGGCGTGATGCTTACTTCCCATGCCAAGCAGAAATCCGACCAGATAGTAGTTCGCGTTGCCGAGAGCCCCTGAGTTGAAGTTGGTTTGACGCAGATATAGTCGATATTCCGCTTCGGCTTCCGACGCTTCATTCAGGTGCCGCTCACACTCCGCAAGCCAGAAATGACCTTCCCCGTTGCCGGGGGCGACTTCCGTCGCGCGGAGTGCTGCTTTCTTCCCGGAAGCGTATTCTCCCTCGCGCGCGTAGGCCTGCGACAGAAGATACAAAGCCGTGCCATCATTCGACTGTCTCTCAAGTGCGGCGTTCAATTGCCGAACCGCTTCGTCCAGACCACCCTGATCGAGAAGAGCTGATGCATAACTGACTCGCGCTTCTTCGTAGTCAGGATCGATGGCGATGGCGTGTTGAAACGCGGCGGTCGACTTGTCATCCTGCCAGAGAGCATTTTCGACGCGGCCAAGATACATATAGGCCTCGCTGTAATTCGGATCCAACGCTATCGCTTGGGTGAGCTTTTCTTCTGCCTTTTTATAGTTGGATTCGAAGCCTTTCTTGTAGAATTCGATGCCCTGGTCAAGAAGATCGACGGCGCTCTGAGTGCGTCGGCGAGGAATCAGGATTCGTATGCTGACGGAGCTTTCCTGACCGGGATAAATCATCTCTTCTCGCGGACCATCCGGCTCATAGCCCATGTGAACAGCCTTAATCGTGTGAGACCCCGGCGCAAGTCCCGGCAGACGAAGTGCTGCGGATTTGCTCACCATCCCGGCCTTTTTGCCATCGAGCCAAAACTCCGTATCATCCATGTTGCTCTGTACGACGAGAGTCCCATAGTTCAAGCTGGCTTGACTTGCAACTCTCACACGATCCGGATTGAAGGCAAGCAACATATTCGGATCGAAGCTTCCTCGCTCCGATGTCGGATTCTGCCGCGAAGACGTGGCGTCGCGGACGTTCGTGTGGACGTATTCAGCTAGCTCGTCGGCAGTTACAACGCCATCGCCATTTGTGTCCGCGGCTCCCTGCAGACCCTGCACCACATAGTAAGTGAAGATGCCGTGACCGCCCCCCCAGTCCGCGCTTTCAAAGCTTTGTTCGCGGTCGCGGCTCGCGGTCAGTGAAAAGATCGATTGATTCACGTCAAGGAGGAGTTGGTTGAGTTGCTTCGGGTCAGTTTCAGGGGTAATTGCACCGCTGTGGCAGGCATCGGTGATCAGTACCTTCCACTTACCCTTGATCTTTGTGCCGATCAGCTTGCCCAGCGTTTCCATTGGGATAGCGGTCGCAGCGATGTTATGCAGATCGATATCGTAAGGAGCCAGGTAGCCGCTGCCGCCAGAGATAAATCCATGGCCGGCAAAATAAATGAGAACTCGGTCGTCTGGTGCCGTGACAGAAGGCAGCCACGTGTCGAGTTCGTGCGAAACATTGGCCAGAGTGGCCTGTGAGTCCGTCAACATGTGCACATGGTTTGCGGGAAACTCGCCGCCTTGTTCGCTGATCAGGGTCGTATAGATAGACTGTGCATCGCGGCCGGGAAAATGCAGTTGAGCCGTCGCGGGAAGATTCTTGTAAGTTGCGATTCCGATAACCAGTGCATAACTTTGCGGCACCGCGCCAGGAACGATTGTTTTTGATTTGTCCTCGGGGTGGACAGGTTTCAGATCTCGTGTGGTGTCGGGCGGATTCTGCGGAGTCGCGGGCGCTTGTGCCCGCAGGCCTGGATCGGCCCAAAGGACGATCGTGATCCATGCGAATAGAAATGCGCAAAAACATGGATTGCGATGCATCATCGACCTCACTTCGACTTACTGCAGATGCGCCAGGCGAAACGTGTAAATGAGAGGCAGCTTCGCGGAAGGAGCTGGCTTCACAGAAACTCCGTCACCGTCATCGGTAAGAATAATATCTCTTGCAGCAGACTTGGCAAAGGGAACAAGCTCTCGGGGTACTGGCGCGTCCGGAGGCAAGGGGGCGGCACCGGCGGAGGGGTCGACGCAATCACCCCGCGCCTTGAATATCTGATCGTCGCAGCGAGGCAGCAGGTTCGAGGGCAGAGGTGCCGCATTTTGCCGATTCTCAGGGCTTTGGCTCTCCGGTAGGGCTGCCGGCGGTATCAGGATAGGAGTGGCGCTGACCAGAATGTAGATCGTATCGAATCCCGATGGACCGGAAACTTCAAACCAGCCGTCGCCGATGGCCGGTACGACTATATTCTGGTCCGGCTCGATCCGATTCTGCGCGCCCGCACCAGCTGCGATCGGAAAGAGAGTCGTCGTTTGTCCAGACGATCCCTTGTCCACAACGTAAAGATAGCCTGCGATGCGGCTCGTGAGGCGAAAGCGCAGGATGTCGCCGTTGTGGAAGACTTTATTTTGCTGAACCGTCTTCGTGCTGTCTCCATTTTTTTGTTCCAGGCGAATCGATATAAGACCCGCCGAGTTAGTGTTCTGCGATTCAAGGCGCGCAGGTTCTACAACAAGGACGAGCAGCAAAGCGTAGAGCCACATGCATTGGCTGAAGTGTGACCGCGCCTGCGACATCGGATTCAATGCGTGCTTCTCAATAGAGGTGATCCTATGATGTTAATGGGAGTGACCGTGCAGCGAGATGCGGATGCCTCCAACCGCTGAAGGGGCTCCTACCGTTGGTGTTCCCGCAGTAATTACAGTAGAAGAACCGCCCCCGTTCGTCGCCAGAATACCCGCTACGGTGCCGGCAGCGGCTGCTGCTACAACGACAATCACAATAGTCTTTACTGAAAGCGCGTGAGCCGCGTGTTGTGTCACGGAAGACTGGCCCGAAACATTCTGCTGGTGAATGTTTGTCTCTGCCGTGGAGTCATTAAAACTCACCTTGACGTGAATGTTATAGGAACCAGAGGTAGTATTGGGTCGCAAACCGTGAGCAACTGCGCGGCCCGCACTATCCGTTACCGTTGAGAAGCTCTGCGCGCCTTCCGCAAATGATCCGCCGGGGCCTGAGCCTGGTAGTGTGAAGAGCACGACCGCGCCTGCGATCGGCTTATGATTTTCATCCCGCACCTCGACAATGGGCTCTCGCGCCGTGCGCTGACGAATGTCGTTCAGCGCGCCCTCTCCCTCGAGAATGGTAATGACCAGCGCCGGCGCGCCATTTGTCGCCTGAGCGCGCATCACCGGACAACTAGCGACAAAGATAAGGCAGAACGCAGCGAGAGATACGAGTCTAGAAAATGTCTTCACAGCATCCATATGTAGTCTCCCATGGGTGTCACTGTGCGTTTGCCGGCTGTGATGCGCCCTGCGAATTCGTAAGGGTGACAGTCACACCACCCACACTGGTTGCGTCGGAGGACAGCGTGAAAGGCTGCGTGTACAAGAAGGTCGTACCGAAGCTATCGGAATTTGACGATTGGTACCAAGTGGTGAAAGGCGCGGTAAGATCGACTGTTAAATTAGTCGTTTTCAGGCTTGCCCCGGAAGCAGGCGTAAATTGGAACTCCGCCTGAGTCATATCCCGAGTTGATGACAGGCCAAGAATCGCAATGGTGATGTCGTTGCCGTTCCGAGTGAGAGTCACAGAATTGATCACTGGTGACGCCGCCGGAACGGTGACGACTACAGGAACGAGGCTTGCTGGCGTTATATCCACACCGCTTGCAGTGAGTGTGATCGTCAACGTGATGGTCCCCGCTGTCGAGCCGGTCGAAAAATCGACAGCCGGAATCGGAGCGGAGCTATTGGCTGGAATCTGAATCACTTCGGTCGTCGTGTTATTGGGGAAGAGCACCGCCGGATCGCCAACAGTGTTCGGCGGATCCGGGGTAAAGCTCAGTGTCAGAGTAGCGGTAACTGCTACTGGATACGGATTGACCGTCAAAGTCACCGAAGAACCTTGTCCCGCTTCTGCGGTTGATGGAGCAGTTACCGACGCCGCCGCTGGACTGGCGATCACCGTAAATACCTGCGACCCGGTGACAGCAATCTTGTTCGCATCGACAGCCGTAATTGTGCCGGTTCCTGTTGCGGTAAGCAACGACGCAGGAACAACGGCTGTCAGCTGATTTAGACTCATCCAAGTCGTGGCTAGTGCAGAGCCGTTCCATTCAACGACAGCCCCTTGCACAAAGCCTTGTCCGTTGACAGCGATCGTTGTGCTTGGATCACCTAGCTTCGCGCTGGAAGGCGAAATGCCAATCAAAGTTGGAGCGGCAACGGTGATCGTCTGCGTTGCCGTTGCCCCGGTGTAATCGAAAGCATCCGTGGGCGCAAATGTCGCTGTCACAGTGTTGGGGCCAGGACGCAACACTGTGCCCGCCGCGGGAGCGTATGTGATGGCACCGGGCACGCTGGACACGGCGTTCAACTGGGTCGCGCTCAACGGCGCTCCATACTCCATAACACCCGGCTGAGCCCAAGTTAACGTCGATGCAGTTTGAGTTACAGTGACTGAAACGGGTTCGGAAGTGCTGGTATTGAAGTTAACATCCGAAGGGAAGACTGCTGTAAGCGCGTCTGTTCCGGCGGGAAGCGTTTGGGCGGCAGTTGCAAGTATCGCTTGGGATGACGCTGAGTTGAAAAATCCCAGGACAGTTGACGCGGAGCCTTCGCCTTGGGGAGACTGGGTAATTTCGGCAATATCGGCCAGACCGTCGGCATTGAAATCGCCGATTGCGCTCAAGGAACCAACGGTAGACCCACTGATCGAGAGCGTGGATTTGAAGTGTCCCGTCGCATCATTCAGCAGAAGATTCAGCGAGCCGTCGAATCCCACTGCAAGGATATCCGGATACCCATCGTTATTAAAATCCGCGACAGAAACCGAAGCCAGTTCAACACCGACGGCGACCGTTGACGAGGTTGTCAGGTTGCCCTTGCCGTCGCCGAACAACACCTGTACCGCCCCTGTCTGTGTGCCCGGAACTACGTTAGTAACAACCACATCCATCAATCCATTCGCTCTGAAGTCGCCAACTGCGATAGCGCTCGGCTGAAGTCCGGCATCGAATAAGACTGGGACCGCGAAGGTAATGATGCCCTTGCTGGGCCCTTGGTTCAGATACAACGCCACATATCCGTCACCGTCCGTGGTGGGTGACCCGGCAACTGCAATATCCGGATATCCGCTCGACGTGAAGTGGCCAGAAGCAATGGCCGTGGATTGAAATGTTTCGCCCTTCACCGTTGGAGTGATCGGAGGTGCGGTAAGGAAAGTCGGGAAACTGCCTGGCGACGCGGCTCCCGCATTCAATGCCACACCCACTGTTCCACCGGACCCGGGTCCGTTCGCAGTGTAGGCCACATCCGGATAGCCGTCGCCATTGAAATCATCGACAGTGATGACCTCTGTGGGATTGCTGCAATTGCATGTAATGCCTGATTTATCAGGACTGATAACACTCGTGGTCGGATCGTAAGTACCGCCCGCTTTGCCGGGCAAAACATAGTACTCGTTCCCGAAGCTCGTGGTATCGGTATTGTTGAAGCCATGAATCAGCACATCGGTAATTCCGTCGTGATTGAAATCTCCTGTAGCAAAGGCGTCAACACCGGGGTAGGACGCGGTGATTCCGCTGTTCGTTAATTGATAAACATCCGGGGTCAGGAAGAGAGTCGGCCACTTTCCCGTATAGATCGTGAGTTCCGGATAGGTGGTACCTGTGGTGGGATTGTAAGCGGTGTAATCCAGCAAGCCCAGAATCGAATACTTAGAAGTGCTCGAAGGAAGAGTAAATAAACCGAAAGGTTGGTTCCCGAAATTGCCAGTGAGCGGTGGTGCTGAGAAGTGTTCGGTCGCCGGTAACGCTTTGAGCGCGGCTGTTCCGAGCAAAGACGTGCTATTTGTAAAAAACTGCACATCTCCGGAAGGCATGCCCCCCGTCGCCGTCGGAGGAGCAACGGTAGCACTCAGCGTAAGACTGCCCGGCAACTGCAAAGTCGAACTGTTGCTTTGAAGGGTGGTTGTGCTGGCTGCCTTTTGTGGTACGCCGTTCTGTGCTGGAATCAGCAACAGCAAAGGTAGGAATCGGAGCCATGCGCGCGTCATAGGCCGCCCCGCTTGCCGGTACTCGCTACCTGATCGCTGGGAATGAAGAAGACACGAGGTTTCGCGCTATTGCCGTCAAACGCCCAAACGGTCCCCGAGCCTGCTTCGTTCAGTCGAAATGCGAAGTTTCCCGCGAGCGGCACCAGTTCTGAAGGCGAGCAGTTGCAGGCTGTCTTTATCGGAGCCGATTGACCCGACAAATCCAGCCGAAGCACGCCCGGGCCATTGTTGTTGGCAACCGCGGCAAGGCGACCGTCCGCAGAAATTGCGACCGCCATAGGCTTTGAAACGCCATCAGCTGTGCTCGCTATAGTAGACAAGCTCATATTCGCTGTGAGATGAGACGCCTCAAGGACGGTATTCATCGTCGCATCTGCCAGGAGCGCCGTGTCTGCCCCAGGTAAAAACGCCATACCTCCGAACATTGAGAGAGAGGTAACAGGTTGCAGAGAATTAGTCCCGCTGGCGAGTAGCTGAATTACAGCAGAACCATCCGCCTCGGATGTCTCGACAAGAATGGAGCCAGAATCCGCGACGATTGCCGCGGAAACCCCTGCTGGCAGCGTCACGGAAGTTATCGTTGGAGTTGAGAGCAATGCTTGCACGAGAAGCGCTTGAGGGCTACCAGGCAAGTAGATTAGTGACGATGTGCAAGACGGGCTGAATGCAATCGATGCCTTGGGAATGCCATTGGCGGCAATCAGGAAAGGCTTGCCCAGCGGCAGCGTCGCGGAAAACAAGGCACCGGCCGGTGTCGTCAGCAGAGCGACGTTCTTCCGCATGCAGGCTGCAGCGCCAGTGTACATACCGTCGCTATAAGTGGCCGGCCCCTGGTATGCCGCTCCGGCAACTCCGTAAATCGGGCGCAAACCGTTTTGGTTTGAATCCCACCATGCCCCGAGCAGTGGTCCTGATGCCGCAGTACTGCTGGCGGACAACGGCGTGCTGCCCGTAGGCGCTTTGGACGACGAAGAGGGAGGAAATCCGCAGCCCGCCAGATGAATAGCGAGAGCAACGAATACAATCGTCCGGAGTACACCGCAGGCCCTTTGCCTCATGGCAACAGCCTCATTCCGTGTAATTTCCGCATGCGAAGGCGGATGAATCCGTAGAGGCGATCATGGTCACTTATGAACGCGACCTTGTCAAATAAAAAATGAACGCGGCGTTAAGGAATTCCCCGGTCAATGCGAAAGCCACTGCGTCCAATGAGCGATCGCTCGGTGGCTGAGTTTTCCCTATAATCAACGCGATGGCATCTGGATCACGCCGAAAACCGTTGCGAAGATCACGCTTCGTTCCCAGCAGCGAAGTTGCAGCCTACTCTGCCATCGATCCCATAATCAATGCAGCGCCCCCGCCAAGCCGATCAGCGCGATGGATGATCATCTCAGCGGGAACGATGCTTGTACTGTTGACTGCGTGGCTCTGGTCCCCTTCGCTTCACTTTGGCTTCGTCTACGACGACCACCTTCAGATAGAGTTCAACCAGCAAATTCAATCATGGAATGGTCTGGGCCAAGCACTGCGGGAGCCTCTCTGGGCGCAACTCGGGCCGGAGAGAGCTTCGCCTTATTACAGACCGCTCTTCCTTCTTGCGCTCTTCTTTCAGCACATGCTTTTCGGCTCTTATCCCTTGTTATGGCACCTTGTGAGCATTAGCATGCACATTGTTGTCGTATTAGCTCTGTTTCTGTTCCTCCTCCTGCATTTTCGCCGGTTGCTCCCTGCATTCGGCGGAGCTTGCATCTTTGCCTGCTCCCCATTAACGACAGAGACAGTTAGCTGGGTCTCTGCAAGCAGCGAGTTGCTGTATACGTTGTTTGTTCTCCTGGCTCTTTGCGCCGTGTCGCTTGGTTGTCGATCTTCCACTCCAAGGGACGCATTTGCGTTACGTCTAACTTCCTCATTTGCACTTACACTGGCTATGTTCGCGAAGGAGACCGCGATTGTCGCCGTTGTGCTGGTACTCTCTTATGAACTTATTTGTCTTGATCGAAATCTGCGCCGTTCAACAGTATTGGCCTATCTGCCGCTAGTGTTTCCATTCACAGCCTTTTTATGGATTCATTCCTCACTCCGTCACACCGATATCCGATCAATCGCAGAAATTCTTTCCGTGACGCCGTTCGTCTTCCTTCTGGCATTTCGCAAACTCGTCTGGCCAATGCCAGTGAGCGAATTCTACGACCTGTGGATTGATCAGGCGCATTCCCTCGCTTCTATGGCAATACAGGTGGCCTCGCTGATAGGTATCGCAGGCATCATTCTCTGGATCGGAATGCGATCGAAGTTCGCAGCTTGGGCGCTACTGGTAGTTGTACTTCCGTTGGCTGCCGTTTGTCTAAGCACGTTTTTCCTTCGAGACTATGACTTGTTTCATGACCGATATCTCTATTTGTCCGCTGCTGGAATGGCAATGCTGATTGCTGCTCTCGTTGCCAAGGTTGAGCGCAGTGCACCGTTGCGTGCCTTCGCGATCGGTATCATTGCAATCATACTTTGCGCAGAGGTTTGGCAGTCGCGCGTCGCGTCTCAACAGTTTCGGGATGACGCCTCGCTCTTTTCCCATGCGGTCCAGGTCGCTCCCCACAATATTGTTGCGTTGCAACTGTGGGCAGAGACGGCAATTCAAAGGAAAGATTGTAATACTGCAATCGAAGCCTACCAACGCGCACATGAGTTGCGCCCCGATCTGTGGAAGACTTCGTTCTTCCTGGGGATCGGCTATCTGCGTTGCGGAATGAACGCGCCTGCTGCGAGCGCTTTCGGTCAGGCGGCAATCGTGAATGGAGCCACTGCGGAGCAGGGCGCTTTGGCGTGGTACGAGTTGGGCCGTGCACAGCTGGTCCAGGGAAACCTGGCCGATTCGCTTGCCTCTCTACGCAAGGCAGCCTCTCTGGATCCGGCTTCGCACAAGATCCAAATACTTCTCGCACAGATTCTATCCACGCAGCAGCATCGATGAACCCAATCAGAATCGGATTCTCGCGATGTCAGTTGGTCAGGAACATCTAGGGGACATTGCTCTGTGCTGACCATTTGCCTTGAGGAATTATCGCATTTGGCATCGGATCTATATTTTGGTAGCGCCGCCCCATGCGGAGAATGCAGAAGCGAGAGCTTTGCCGTATCGGGCACAAGACGAATGGCACCCATCAGTTGAGCATCCGCACCTAGAGTGCTGCGTGCGATGTGTTCTCAGCTAAGAAGCGCGAACAGCTTATCGGAAGCGATCTCTCCGGCAGGTGAGTGAGGATTGCATTGAGCGGCAAAGTGCATTTGCCTAAGACTCTTACGAAGGCGCGAATCATTCAATGCGCAAGGCGCTTACTGGGTCTATAGAGGCCGCGCGCCGGGCCGGAATTAGGCCGGCAATGGCAGCCGTAAGCACCAGCACTCCAACAGCGATTGTCATGACCGGAACATTCACGCTGGTGATCTCGTAGAGCTGAGACTTGACGTATCGCACACAGAAGATTGCCACCGGGATACCGATAGCGAGCCCAGCGACAGCCTGTAGCATGGCGCCGCGCATGACCATTCCGATGACTTGGCTGCGCGCCGCTCCCAGTGCCATGCGGATGCCGATCTCCGGTGTGCGGCGGACTACGGTGTAAGCTGTGACCCCGTAAAGGCCGATAGCGGCGAGCAGCAAGGCGAGTAGGCCAAAAAGGGACGTGAGACGTGCGATGAGACGCTCCTCGACGAAGCGGTCGTCAATCTGCTGCTGGAAGGTCTGGAACTTCACGATAGTGAGGTTGGGATTGATGCTGGCCAGGGTGTCACCTACGATCTTTTCAAACCCGGCGATGGGACGAGCGGTCTGGATGACTATTGCGCCGGCGTACATGGATTGATCTTTTTCGAGAGGGCCGTTGGGGTCGTTTGCACTGCCAGCGCGCTGCGTGAGCGGCAGAAAGTACATAGCGTGGTTTTTCCAATAGACACTGGTGTAAGTGGTGTCTTCCACCACGCCGACGATTTCATGCGCTCCATCCATCCCGGCCTGGCCTGGGCCGGAAAAACCGAAGCGATGGCCAATGGGATTACGGTTGCCGAAGAACTGCTTAACGAACTCTTGGTTAACCACAGCGACGGGCGATGCATTCAGCGTGTCCTGTAACTGGAAGCCGCGGCCCATGACGACATGCGTGCCGACGGAGTCGAAGTACTCTGGAGTGCCTTTCACCCAGGATGCGCCCTTGTTCAGGTCCTGCTCGCCCTGTACCTTTACACCGGATCCCCAATTGTTCGACTCCATTGGGGTGTAGGTGGCGAGGCCGACCTTGAGAACACCGGGAATAGCGTGGAATTGATCCACGATGGTCTGGTAGAGCGGCTCGACCTCCGTGTTCTTATAGCCGGCCGCCTGAGGATTGATGTGGACAATGTAGCGGTTCACTGCATCCAGTTTCATGTCCACGTTCTCTGCCTTATTGAGGCTCTGCGCAAAGAGGCCCGCGGCAATGAGGAGCACTAGAGAGAGAGCAGCCTGTAAGACAACGAGCGCGCGCTGCAGGAAGGAGGCTCCGTGGGCGGTTGTACGCGCGTTGGAACGCAACGCTTCAGCTGGATGCGTGCGTGCGGCCATCAAGGCGGGCGCCAGGCCAAAGAGGATGCCCGTAACGAGCGAGATCCCAAAGGAAAAGCCGATGACCCTCGGCGAAGGTGAAGCCGTGACCGGCATGTTGTGCTGATCGGGAAAGGCGAGTGCCAGCAGAGCGTGCGCTCCGAGATAGGAAACCGCGAGACCGAGCAGGCCACCCATACCCGAGAGAAGAACGCTCTCCGTGAGAAGCTGGCGCACAATACGGCTACGCTGCGCACCAAGTGCTGTGCGAATCGAAAGCTCCGCGCGGCGGCTCATACCGCGCACCAGCAGCAGGTTAGCGATATTGGCGCAGGCGACGAGAAGGACCAGCGCGGCGATCCATTGCAGCAGCTTCAAGTGATCCTTGTAACCATCCTGCATGTTCTGGATACCGCCGCCGCCAGGGGTGAGCGTCACATGGGTGCGGGGGAGAACCTGCTTGGCGCGCGGATCGGCAAATGTCTTGAGCGGCGTAAACTGCTGCTTGAGCAGCGTGCTGGCCTTGGCCTGGAGGGTCGGGAGGGAAGTTCCCGGTTTAACCCGACCGATGATGTAGGCCCACTGAGTGTCGGGATCGGTGAAGTACGGTGCGCCAATGACCTGATCCATCGAATTCATGGGAAGGAAGTATTTGGGAGGATTGGTATCGATACGGTCTCCGTAGAATCCCTTCGGCGCGATACCAATGATCGTAGCTGGCTTGGTATTGATGTAAAACGCGCTTCCCACAACGCTCGGATTGCCTTCATAATCCTGCTGCCATGCGTCATAGCTCATCACGGCGGTAACAGGTGCGCCCTTCTGGTCGTCGCCATCAACAAAGAGCCGGCCCGCCGCGGGTGTAAGACCAAAGACGCGGAAGTAGTTGCCGGAGACGAAGGTGCCCATAACGGACTTCGCCACGGTCTGGGGTCCTGCCCGGCGAACAGTAATGGGCCGCCAGGCGTAGCCGGACTCCATCGCAGCCAGCTCTTCGAATTCCGGCATGCTCTTCTTGAACATGTAATAGGTGTCTGTGGCAAAGAGCGAATAGTCCCCGTTGTCGTTCCAGCCGCCATTGACGCAGCAGTCGTCGCTATCGCCAATGCGGATGAGGGTTTTGGGGTCTACCACTGGCAGGTTATGGAGCAGAATGGCATTGACCAGCGTGAAGATGGCCGAGTTGGCGCCTATGCCGAGGGCGAGCGTGAGGAGCACGGTCACGGTAAACCCTGGCGTCTTGCGCAATTGGCGGAATCCATAACCTAGATCCTGCAGCAGAACTCTCATCGCCTAACCTCCACACACGTCGGCTTGAACACAATGAAAGCATTTTACGTACCATAGGGATTCTGCGTTAGCTGCTTGATTCAAATGGGTTAGCGATCTTACGATCGCGACCTGTGTTCACAATTGATAGGGTGTGTTCGAAATCGGACGTTTTGCGGCAAGGTATCTGCAAGAGTTTGTGATTGCGGATGTCCAGCACCGGCCAATCGAAATAGTTTGACGCGAAGCATCGCCGTGGTTCTCTTTGATTTCAGGTGAGTAAATAAAGTGAGTCGTTTTGTGGAAATCGCTTGAGGCGAGTTCTGGCTCCGCATAAACGCCCTTTTGCGGCTATAACAAGCCGGACGCAAAGCCGTTGCAGGGCGTTCGAGATGCGTTCTGACTACAGGAAATGCAATCCTCGATCATCGCCTCTTACGACTGCATCAAAGCCTTTTCGGAGACAGATATCACAGAGGTCTTAAGAAGATTGAAGTGCCTGGACTGGTTCTTCATCGAGACGCAGATCAGATCGTTCGCAAGGCAAATGGATTGTTTCCAGACTAATTCAGAGATACTGGGACGCAATGTGCCGTTGCAAACCGATAAAATTGCACATCTTCTGAACAAATGAATGGAGAAGAACAGTGCAGATGCGCAAATTAGGTAAAGATCTGGAAGTCTCGGCCCTTGGGCTAGGCTGCATGAGCATGAGTTCGGGGTACGGCCCGCCTGCCGATAAAGGCGAGATGATTCAGTTGATTCGTACCGCCCATGACCGTGGTGTGACTCTCTTCGATACCGCCGAAGCCTATGGGCCATTCGCCAATGAAGAACTGTTGGGAGAGGCGCTCCAGCCCATTCGAGACAAAGTGATGATTGCAACAAAGTTCGGCTTCGATATCGATCTTGAGACTGGCAAGCGCGGTTCCGGAACCAATAGCCGTCCCGGGCATATCAAGGCTGTGGCCGACGCTTGCCTGAAGCGTTTGCGCACCGATCACATCGATCTCTTCTATCAACACCGCGTCGATCCTGACGTACCGATCGAGGAAGTGGCTGGTGCAGTCAAAGAGTTGATTAGCGAGGGCAAGATCAAACACTTTGGCTTGTCGGAAGCCGGAGATCTAACCATTCGCCGGGCGCACGCAGTCCAGCCGATCACCGCCTTGCAGAGCGAATACTCGCTGTTCTGGCGTGGACCGGAGGCCGAGCTTCTGCCTACCCTGGAGGAGCTTGGAATCGGCTTCGTGCCGTTCAGCCCGCTTGGCGCCGGATTCCTGACTGGCAAGATCGACGAGAACACGAAGTTCGATCCCACAGACTTCCGGAACATGGTGCCTCGCTTCTCGCCCGAAGCACGCAAGGCCAACATGGCTCTGGTCGACCTGGTCAAGGCCGTAGCGGAACGCAAAGGCGCGACACCGGCACAGGTCGCACTCGCGTGGCTGCTGGCGCAGAAGCCGTGGATTGTGCCGATCCCAGGAACCACCAAGCTACATCGACTCGAGGAAAATCTCGGCGCGGTGAACGTCGAGCTGACCGAGAATGACCTCAAGCAGATCGACGAAGCTTCTTCCAGGCTGAAACTCGAAGGCGCCCGCCTTCCTGAAGCCGCACTGAAGATGACTGGACGCTGAGTGCTTCTTTTAAGTAGGGGCCGAAGGGCAGCAGAAAGGGCCACGATGTACCACGGAACACTTGAGGCGCGTCCGCTCGGATCGGAACGCACTACCCTCTACTACACCCTGGTGTGGGATAGCTCCACGGAGCCAGACGACGCCTTGCGACAGAGGCAGATGGAAACCTACCATTTGCTATTCGAGAAGATGCTCCGCAATATGAAAAAGCTAGCCGAAGGTGGCACCCTTGCGCCGAAATACAAGCAAGCCTCGGTGAAGTTCTAGTTCTGTTGGTGTTAGACCTGTGATACAGCGCAGGAGAAATCATGCAAAGCATGAATCTGGAAGCAGTCTGATATTCAGGAGGCGCAACGGCTTCAAATATTTCCTAATGGTCGCAATCTTCTTGTGCCCAGGCGTGACCTGCAGCCTCCGGATATCGACGGACCGGAGGATTCTTGTAGCAAAGATGTGACGGAACTTGTGCAGGTACCAGTTCGCGCACCGAATTGGCAATTTTGCCCTGGCTGCGATCCGATTTTGAAATCCAGAGCATTTGTCGTGATTGGCCACTCTGTCTCGCTGGGCCTTGCGCAAATGAGTAGCTGCGCGAATGCGCAGCTACTCGAATCAACATCTAAACGGAAAGACTCAGCATGCGGTTGAGACGTTGAACGAACGTCGCCGGGTCCTTGAGCGGAACGCCTTCCATGAGCAGGGCCTGATCGAAGAGTAACCACGCGGCGTCCTGGGTGATCGCGTCGTCAGTTCGGGCGAGGAGCTTCTTGACGATCTCGTGATCCGGATTGACCTCCAGCGTAGGCACTGGTGCCGGAACATCTTTCTGACCCATGGCGCGCAGCATTTGCTGCATCTGCAACGAGGGCTCCGATTCGTCGAAGACAATGCAGGATGGGCTGTCAGCAAGGCGCACCGAGGCACGCACATCCTTGACCCGGTCGCCCAATGTGGCCTTGAGCTTATCGAGCAGTGGCTTCAGCGATTCGGCCTTTTCTTCCTTGCCGGTTTCTGTTTCCTCTTTGAGATCTTCACTCGTCGAGGCCTTGTTGACCGCCTTGAGATCGATCTCTCCGTACTTGTCCACTCCCGCAAAGACAATTTCATCGATTTCGTCTTCGAGGATAAGTACCTCAAAGTCCTTCTTCCGGTAAATCTCAAGCAGCGGCGAGGTACGCAGCAGGGACTCAGAGCCGCCGGTAATGTAGTAAATGCTCTTTTGTCCCTCCTTCATGCGCGACATCACTTCCGCGAGGCTTGTCAGCCCATCCACCTTCGTTGACTTGAAACGTATGAGATCGAGCAGCGTCTCACGGTTGGCATAGTCGCCATAAAGCCCTTCTTTCAGCGGTCGATTGTACTCGCCGATGAACTTGAGATATTCATCCGGCTTGTTGGTCGCAATGCTCTTGAGTTCCGAAAGTATCTTCTTCACGCTCGCAGTGCGAATGCTCGTCAGCACACGATTCTGCTGCAGGATTTCGCGGCTCACATTGAGCGGGAGATCTTCGCTGTCAATGATGCCGCGAACGAACCGCAGATATTGCGGCAAAAGCTCCTTCGCGTCATCCATGATGAAGACGCGCTTCACGTACAACTTGACGCCCACGCGGTAATCGGCCTGATACAGGTCCAGCGGAGCCTTGGCCGGAATGTAGAAGAGCGTAGTGTATTCAAGGCTGCCCTCCGCCTTGGTATGAAACCAGAACAGCGGGTCCTGCGAGTCGCCGCTAATCGACTTATAAAGCTCTTTGTAATCCTCGTCGTTTAGTTCGCTCTTCGATCGGCGCCACAGTGCGCTGGCGGCATTTACCTGTTCCGTAGTGCGAGTCTTGATGGACTTCTTTTCTTCCGCATTCCACTCGCTCTTGTCATAAGTGAGGAAGATCGGAAAAGCGATGTGGTTGGAGTATTTTTTTACGATCTCCTGGAGCCGCCAACTGTTGGCGTACTGCTTGCCTTCTTCGTTCAGATGCAGGAGTATCGTCGTGCCGACCGTCGAGCGTTCCGCCGGCTCAATATCAAATCCCGATTGACCATCCGAGATCCAGCGCCAGGCTTTGTCCTCCCCGGCTTTGCGCGAGACGACTTCGATCTTGTCGGCAACCATGAACGCGCTATAAAAGCCCACGCCGAACTGGCCAATCAGGTTCGAATCCTTCCTGGCGTCGCCGGAGAGCTGCGAGAGGAAGTTTTTCGTGCCGGAGCGCGCAATCGTTCCGAGATGCGATACCAGATCCTCTTCATTCATGCCAATGCCGGAGTCGGCAATGGTAAGCGTCTTTGCCTCTTCGTCGAGTTCCAGATCGATGCGCGGTTCAAAGGGAACCGTCTTGTACGCATCGTCCGTTAGCGTCAGGTGTCGGAGCTTGTCAAGTGCGTCGGAAGAGTTCGAAATGAGTTCGCGGAGAAAGATTTCCGGGTGAGAGTAAAGAGAGTGGATGATCAGTTGCAGGAGCTGATTGACTTCAGTCTGAAATTCACGTTTCGACATAGATGTTTTTTCACCGATATAAATAAATATAAATCGAGAGCGCCGCTCATAACGGAATCTCAAAACCGCCTGACAACGTCTACCATGGCAAGTACCCCTTCGAAGAAGTATTGCGCATATAAGATCACTCTCTGGAGATCGATACAAAAATGAGAATTTTAATCAAGACCGTGGCGCTTGCCGTTGCCGCACTCTGCCTTGTCTCCATCCGCGCGAACGCAGCCGAGACGCGAACACCGACCCAGGACGGCATCCTTTACGGAACCGCGGACGGGCAACCGCTGACCATGGACTACTACGCGCCCAAAGGAAGCGGCGACCATCCCATCGTCATCGTGATTCACGGCGGCGGCTACCACGGCGGCGACAGCAAAAGCGGCGAAGCCTATGTGGCGGATTTCCTCGCCCCCACCGGCTATGCAGTCTTCTCCGTCAACTATCGCCTCGCGCCAAAATATCCCTATCCCTACATGGTTCTGGACGTCCAGCGGGCCATCCGTTACATCCGCTACAACGCTAAGCAATGGAACGCCGATCCCAACAGGATCGCCCTCGTCGGAGGCTCAGCAGGCGGCTTTCTCAGTAACATGGTCGGTCTGCTCAACGCTCCCGGCGACCCCGCCGCAACGGACCCTGTAGACCGCGTCAGCGCACAGGCGCAGGCGGTCGTGAGCCTCTACGCGCAGAGCAGCTTCGAATTCGTTCCTTTGAACGCAGACGTGCATCGCCTGCTTGATCCCCTGATCGCGCAAAAAGGAGAGAAAGAAGCCATCCGCGAAGCCTCGCCTATCACCTACGTCTCGAAGAACGATCCACCCCTTCTCGAAATCCTCGGCGACCAAGATGAATACATCCCGTTCTCCGAGGCGACCAATCTTCAGACCGCCTTGCACAAGGTCGGCGTGCGCTGCGAGATCATCCGCATCCCCGGCGGCAAACACGGTACCGGCGGCTGGAACAAACTACCCAACGTACCCGATTGGGAGCGCCAGATGACAGAGTGGCTCAACGCGCGATTGCACCACAAAGGGCCAATCGGCGAAGGCATTCGACCGCGTGTGGTTGTACCGTCAGCCTAACGCCTACAAGACCCAGATGCGATCCGCGCCCGCCACCAGGCCGAGCGTCAACACGGCAATCAACACCTCTCCCAGCACACCAACTGCGAACGGCTTGAGCCCCTGTTTCGAAAGCTCGCGGAAGTTAGTTCTCAGCCCCACACCTGCAAAGGTCAGCAGAAAGGCCCATCGCGATAGATTGGCAAGGCTCTTCACCTGGTCGGCGTTGAAGGTCTGCAACGAAACAGCCAGCGAAATTACCAGAAATCCCAGCACAAACTTAGGAAATTTTTGCCATAGAAACGCAGCCTTGTTCCCGACTACGCCCGCCTGTCCACGCCGCGCCCAGTAAATGGCATATCCCAGCACCACAAAGCCAATCAGCGCATTTCGGCAGGTCTTCGTCAGCACCGCGATCTTACCGGCGGAATCCGAAAACAGTGCGCCGGCAGCCGTAGCCTCCGCCGTGTTATCCACCGCCAGCCCCGCCCACACACCATAGGCATGATCGCTCAAGTGAATGGCATGGCCGATCAGCGGAAACGTCAACAGCGAGATCGCACCAAGCGCCAAGATCGCGGCAATCGAAAACGACGCGTCCTCGTCATCGGCGTCGATTGCACCCTTGGCAGCAATAATCGCCGAAACGCCGCATACCGCCGAACCAATCGCCAGCAAGTTGATCAGCTTTGGCCGCAACCTAAAAGCCTTCCCCAGCGCCGTCATCAACAGCAACGCGCCGCCAATCTCCACAAACACCAGCAGCAGGCTGATTCCGCCCAGCTTGAGAATATCGCCCACCAGAAAGCGCGAGCCAAGCAGCACAATTCCCGCCTTCAGCCAGAACTCGTAAGTATCGATCCCAGCGCGAAATATCTCCGGAACGCGCACCAGATTCCCAATCACCAGGCCAATCACAATCGCCCAGAGCACATACTCAATGTTAGAAAAGACGATATGGTGGGCCTTCGTGTACCCATTGATGGACTGCTCAATCCACTTAGCCGCGTAGCCAATGACAGCCAGCAGCAGAATGCCGGGAACCAATCTGACCACGCCTCGGAGAGGATTCTCGGTTTCGCTCGAAATCGCTAGAGTATTCGTCGCCATAGGTCTCTCGCACTTACCAGGAAATATGTCGCAACACACCCACCCGCACCAGCAGGGCAAGCCCCAGGGCGAGCAATACTGCCCACCAATCCAGCGTCAATCCACGCTTGTTAGCTACCGTCGCAACCTCAACAGAATCATCCGGCATACTCATCCCTCCAATACAATTCCGCTCCAAAAGGAAAAGGCCTGTACGCAGCGAATGCTGGCGTACAGGCCGGATACAAAACTTGTCGGGAAAGCTTAGCTTAGACCCCAACCTCCGGAACGCCGGCGCGCACACCGTCCGCAACAACAGTTGCAGCGACAACCCATTCCGAAGGCGCAGCGTTCTGAAGACATACCGCGTTTATACCCGCACCGGGTCCATCCGTCAATCCTGGACTTTCATCGGCCAAAAGCAAAGGCCCGATCGCTTCTATCGCGACCGGGCCTGACTTATACGTCCTTATTACCAGCCCAGAACATAAGCAAAGATCAGCGGCGCCACAATCGTCGCATCTGACTCGATAATGTACTTCGGCGTATCCACGCCAAGCTTGCCCCACGTAATCTTCTCGTTCGGCACCGCCCCCGAATACGAACCATAACTCGTCGTCGAGTCGCTGATCTGGCAGAAGTAAGCCCACAGAGGAACATGCTCGCGCTGCAAGTCCTGGTGCAGCATCGGCACCACGCAGATTGGGAAATCTCCGGCAATGCCGCCCGCAATCTGGAAGAATCCCACAGGAATCTCAGCCGTGGTCTTCGTGTACCACTCCGCCAGTTCCATCATGTATTCAATGCCGGTGCGCACCGTATGCACCTTCTTCACATCGCCCGAGATGCAATGCCCGGCATACATATTGCCCAGCGTCGAATCCTCCCAGCCCGGCACAAACATCGGCAGATTCTTCTCCGCCGCCGCCAACAGCCAGCTATTCTTCGGATCGATCTGATACGAATCCTTTAACTCGCCCGAAAGCAGAATCTTATACATGAACTGGTGCGGGAAATAACTCTCATTCGCCTGATCCGCGCGCATCCATTCCTTCAGCACCACCTTCTCGATGCGCCGCATCGCCTCCATCTCCGGGATGCAGGTATCGGTCACGCGGTTCATGTGCCGGTTCAGCAGCTTGACCTCGTCTTCCGGGGTCAGATCGCGATAATGCGGCACCCGCTCGTAGAAGTCGTGTGCCACCAGGTTGAAAACATCCTCTTCCAGATTCGCGCCGGTGCAGGTAATCGCATGAACCTTGTCCTGCCGGATCATCTCCGCAAGCGACAGGCCCAGCTCAGCCGTGCTCATCGCCCCGCCCATCGTCAAAAACATCTTGCCGCCGGCATCCACCAGCTTGATGTAGCCTTCCGCCGCATCCACCAGCGAAGCCGCATTAAAGTGGCGATAGTGATGCTTGATAAATTCCCTAATTGCCAACGAAACACCCCTTACGGCATAGACTGCCATCCTCGAAAATATCACAAACTTGTTACAGAAATGAGATGACCAGCAGCGGACTCAAGGTGCGAAATGACCGGAATTGCCTCTTATCCGCGCGGCACAGCCAGCCGCGATTCATACAGCAGCCGGATAATCCGAAACCGATGCCCGCGAAACGGCTCCAGCAACTCCATCATTCGCTCATCCGAACCCTCCGGTTCCCCGCAAGCGCATAGCTCACCAAGTGCGGCAAGTGCAGATCCCCCGGAATCGCCGCATCCGCATCGCCCGCCCCGTAACCCATTACCGACTCGGTCGTCGACGGCCCAATTCCCGGCACCCGCAGCAGCCGCAAGCCCGGCAGACTGCGATGCAAACGCCACCCCCCGTTGTCCTCGGTGGCAAAACTGGAATAGAGATCGTCCTGGCTCAACCCCTGAAGCGTCTCTGTCAGCAATGGCGCTGCAAAGCTGCCGTAAGCCCGCACTTGGAGAAACTCGCCGTCGCGAAGAAAATCAATCGCAGCCGGCTCACCCCGATAGAAAAACGCCTTCCGGAAATGGTCTTTTCCAGCGTCTGCCGTTGGATCGTAAAGCCCAAGCCGTTGCGTCGAAAAGGTCCGCGAAAAATGCACCGGAAAAACCCGCATGCGAGTCTTCACAGTGCCTGCGCCAGCGCAAGTGTCAAGGGAAATGCACTTGCTCAATCCGCTCAAGCCTCTGCCAATCCGGACTCTGCCATCGTGATCGCGCTCTGCTGCGCGAGAGCCCGCCGCCAGTCGCGCAGCCCAAGGGCCGCCAGCGCAACAAAAACCGCATAGAGTCCGGCTGTAAGATTCAGATGCTTGTACATATATTCGCCAATGTAGATCACATCCACCACGATCCACAGCCACCAGTTGGCGATATACTTCCGCGCCCCCCACCACGTACCGACGAGACTGAATCCCGTCAACGCCGCGTCCAGCCAGGGCAGGGAAGCATCTGTATGCTTCATCATCCAATATCCCAGCAGCAGGCTTCCCAGCGCGCCCAAAGCCGCGTCGCGCAACAGTAATGCGACGCCGGGCGTTACCACACGCACCGAACCCTCCGCCTTCAGACCGCGATGCCAGTGCCACCATCCATACACTGCAAAGGCCACAAAAACCCCTTGCAGCAGCATGTCCGAGTAAAGCCTGCTCTCGCGAAACTGCTCCAGGTAGAGCGCACTGGCCAGAATCGTCACCGGCCACGAAATCATACTGCGCTTCGTCGCTAGCCACACATCCACTGCGCTGATCGCCGCCGCCAGCAACTCAAACCAGTGCTCGCTAAGCCACTGCGCCAAGTGCGCCATTACCGCCCACCCCCGTCCGATGGACGGTTTTCGGCCCACCGCTCCAAATGGTTCAGCAACCTCCGCCCATCAGGACTCCGAAACCACGCCGCATGTCCCAGAAAATACCCCTCATACGCCAGAAACGCCTTCTCCGGCGACCGCAGAATACTGAGAAAGTAATCCGTCTCGGAAAGCGCAAATTCGCAATGCATCAGTGGAAGCATTGCCGCAAGGGCCCTTGCCTCCTCATAACTCAGCGGAGATAACTCTTCGTAACCAGCCAGAAATGCATCCAGATGATCCAGATGAACCACATCGGCTCCCGGATCTTGAATCCGCAGCCACTCGACGATATTGCGTTCGATTGCCGTCGCCAGGTCATGCACCGCATTCGTCCGGTCAGCAAGCCCAAAATCGATAACTCCAGCAACCTCAGCGTCTTCGCAACTGCTGTTCGAAGATACCCGCCACGTCATATTTGAAGCATGAAAATCATTATGCGTCCAAAGCGGAGGCAAGTAACTGAGCCATGGTTCCAGCTTCCAGTAAAAAGGCATCAGCAACCTATCCAGGGAAGCCTGCCAATCTCGTTGCTTAACGTATTCGCGCAGCAAGGGACGGCTTTCCAGATAGGACTCCATTCGCTCAGAAGGCGCGCCACCCGCGAAAATAGTGAAGCTGCTCACCAGTTGCTGCGTCTTACGCGCCGGAACCTCGTAACTCCGCGCCGCCCGGTGCAGTCGCGCCAAAGCCAGGCCCGCCGCCCGAGCATGGCCTGCACAGAGAAACGGCGTCCACGAAAGCGCCTGCTCATACACATCGACCCCCTCCGCCAGCGGATGAACCTCATAAGTCCACTCGCCTGAGGTCGCAACGGTTTCTCCATTCCGATTCGCCAGCACAGGCTGAACAATCTGGACGAGCTGCACAAACGGGATGGAGTCTTGGGTCGTATCTCGCATCGCCTCCGCAAGGTGAGCAATCAACCGATGCTCCTCCAGCAGTCCCTCGCGATCTCGCACCGACCGGTGATGCCGCTTCACAAACACCTTTCCCATCGGTGTCGCCACCACACTCGCTGCGGAAAACGGCCGTGGACTGAACGACAGCAACTCCTCTGCTCCGCCCGCCTGAGGATATCGCCGCAGCAAGGCATCGACCTCCGGCAAAGTGAGCGGCGGCCAGTCCGGCGCCTCCAGCGAACCGGAAAGCCCATGCGCCAGTTGTGCGTCCCGTGTAATGTTTGAGATCCCCCAGATCCATCCGGCCGCGAGCAGGCAACCGAAATTCCAGTGTATCGCCGACACGAAGGCAGCCCTTGCAAGCTTCCGAAGTCAGTGAGCAGAGGCAGCCACTGGCTGCACGGGAGAAGTAGGGGGCGATCCTACTGGACCCATGGTATAGACCGCCTTTACGACCGAACTGGAGGTAAACCCCGTTTCGACGGCAATCGCGGACAAGGTCTCCGAGGCATGGACAACGAACGGCGCTGTATAACGCGTGGATGCCGCAGTAGGCGCACTGCCGTTCGTTGTATAGAAGATGGAAGCACCCGGCGAAGCCGAAGCCATAGTCACGGTAACGATCCCAGGATAGCGACCGCTTGGCGGAGATAGAACCGGAGCAGCTGCATTCAGGAGATAGCTGGCAAAGCCAACCTTGCTTGGCGTGCCGCCCTCCCCAACCGCGATCGCCTGCAATGTGTATGAGCTGTCGATTCGTACAGGCCCCATATACAAAGTCGATTGGATCGTTGGGTTTGCCCCGTTCAGCGTGTAGTAAATCCTCACGCCCGACGTAGTATCGGCAATTGCCACTGTTTGAGCGCTGGTATAAGTCCCGGATGGCACCGAGAAGGTCGGCGTAGCGGGCGTCGGCGAAATCGTATAGCTCGCCGACGCGACGCCGCTCGGCGCATACTCCGGAGCAATCGCAACCGCTCGCACAGTCGCCGTCGATTTGACCGCAATCGGGCTGGTGTACCGGGCAGACGAGCCACTCGGCGCACTTCCGTCCGTCGTGTAATAGAGTGAAGCGCCTGGAGTCGCGTCGGTGATCGTCACCGTCTGCGCCACCGTGTAAGTGCCCGCAGCCGGGACAAAGGTTGGCGAGGTCGCTGGCATTGTACAGGCAACGAGAATCTGCGCCGTATGCGTGTGCCCACCACCAGTTGCGGTGATTACCGCTGGATACGTGCCCACAGCGACCGTGCTCGCGGCATGAAACGTAATCGCATCCGAAACGCCGACACCCACGTTCGGCGAAGCTGTCGCTGCCGAACAGGTGATCCCCGCCGGAGCCGAGCACGCAATCGCAACCGTTCCGCTGTACGAGTTGATCGGCGCAACCGCAACCGTACCAACCACCGAATTACCCGGCGTCACCAGTACCTCCTGAGTAGTAGTGGTCAGCGAAAAGTCGCCCCCATTCAGCGTCAGAATCAACGGAGCAGAAGACTGCGCGGAATAATGCGAATCTCCCATATAGGTGGCGACTACCGTATTTGCGCCATTCGCCAATTGCCAAGCCGGAAAACTCAGCGACCACGCCGCAGCCGTTGAAGACGCCGCCGTCAGTGCCGCGTTGGATGGGGCGTTCCCATCGGCCCAGCTGACAATAACCGCGCCACTTGGCGCGCCCAAAGCCGCCGTCCCGGTCACATTCCCCGTCAGAGTTACTGTCTGGCCCGGGGTGAACGAAGTCGCCGCCGCAGTCAAAGTCACACCCGGCGCAGGCTTAGCCGCCAGAGATTCCACCGACCCGAAAAGGCCCGAGCTCCCAAACCAGTTCGCATCCCCCGAGTACGTAGCGGAAAGCGGCAGAATTCCCGCCGGCACCTTGGAAAACGTCACCACGGCTTCCTCGACAGCCCCACCCGTCGTCGTCCAGCTCTTAAAGGGAGAAGCGACCGTCTGCGTCTGGCTGCCAAGCGTCACCGTGACCGTCCCGGTAGGCAGAGTCCCGCTCAACGCCAGAAAATCGGCGTAAAGCAGCACATCCACCGTGACATTACTCCCCGCAGCCACGCTCGTCTCCATCGGCTGTAACCAGATCGTTGTAGTGCCTTTGAAGACAGTAAGAGTAGCCGCAGCGGCCAGCGTCGACGCCTCATAACTGGCGTCGCCCGCATAAGCCGCGCCAATCACATGGCTGCCTACCGCCAGCGACCCCGGCGTCCACTCCGCCACGCCCTCGCTATTCAGAGGAACCGTTGCCGTCTGGGTCGCCGTTCCCACCTTGTCGTTGAAGGTGACCGCCCCCGTTGCCGGAGTATACCGTCCCTGCGCCAGCGTCCCCTCGTTTACCCCCGCAGGCTCAACGTCGACATAAACCACCGCACCATAAGGAATCGACATCCCCGCCTGCAACGGGTACAGGTTGCCATCAACCGGATTCAGCACCCAGCCGGAGGCATTGAGCACGTCCTTTTCCGGCGTCACCGTCACCGTCGCCGGGGTGGAAGTGCTGGCTGCAAAGCTCCCATCTCCCGAGTACTCGCCGCTCACCTCATACGTGCCGCCCGGCAGCTTACTCATCGACGAACTCACCGTCCCGTTCGCAAGCGTCAGTACTCCCAGCCCATTCGTGTACGCCACCGGGTCTGTGCTGGTAATCGCGACGCTGCCGGTCGGTGTTCCAGAGCCGCTCGCGGGCGCAACCGTCGCCTTCACCGCCACCGCAGTTCCATGAGCAAACGTGGTTGGAGTGATGTTGAGCGTTGTCGTCGTCGGCCTGAACGTCGCAGCAGACCAGTTCGCGATCAAATTGGCCACATCCACTGTGCCCAGTCCCGAAGCGCGGTCGTACCCCGCAGCCGCCGGGTAGCCGCTCTCTACATAGTCGCCCTTGGTTGGCCCACTGGCTCCGAGAACGCAATTCAGCGTTCCGGCGAAACAAGGCACCTCATTTCCACCGGTCGTAATGTCGCGGAAGGGCTTCGCAGCCAGCGTCTTTTGCGCCAGCGCGTAATACACATAATCGGCCTGCCCCTGCCGGCTCTTCGTTGCCTGATCCACTAGCGCCTGAATGGCGGCCATCGCAGGCGCCGCCGCCGACGTTCCGCCAACGCTCGTAATCTGCACCGCGCCATCGCTCGTCGTATTCCCGCAATCGCCGGGATACGCGCAAATCGGATACTGCACAAAGTTGGCGCCATCGCCCGCAAACAGGGATACATCCGGAAGATCCCTCACCGCATCGTTTGGCACGCCCGCACCCGCCTGCCACGAAGGCTTCGGGTAACCGGTCACCGTCCCCGAGCCGGGGTATAACGCGGCATTGCTCGCACCCCCACCCCCGGCAATAATCGTCGAGTCGGCGGCTTTGTAAACGCCGCCATCGTTCGCGTTCAATCCGAAGGCGTCGTTCCAGACCTGCTCCGGCGAAGGCTGCAGCAGGGAAACCACGGGCGTCTTGCTAGAAGACGCACCCCAATACGAGCCAATCTGGCTATCCAGCGTGCTCACGTTCGCCGCGTAGTCGCTGAAATAGAAATCCGTTCCCCCGACCGACACGTTGTACGGAGTCGACCCCAACCCATTCACCGCCAGCCCACTCTGGGCGAAGCTCTGCGTCTCAGAGTCGTCGCAACCCGCCGATCCGCTGTCTCCCGCAGCCACAAAAACAGTAATCCCCTGCGCTGCGGCTTCCTGCCACAGCGCAGCCCAGGCCGCGTTTCCCGACGCGCCGAGTTCCGCTTCGCACATGCCCGCGCTCACGCTGATCACACTCACCAGGTTGTCTTCCACGGCGCGCAACCCCGAGGTTAGCAGCGGGTCGGTCAAAACCGATCCCGCCGAGGTGTACATCACCACCGTCGCGCCCGGAGCCACCGCTCCGGCCTGCTCAAGATCGAGATAAGCCTCGGTTGCGTCCGCGTTTTCTCCCGGATCGTTGCCATCCACTACGACAGTTGGCAGGTTTGCCGGCAAACCAAAGAGTTTCTGATACGCCTGCACCAGGCTCAAATCAACATTCGAATAGCTCAGAATGCCAATGCTTTGACCAATCCCCGTGATACCCGTGTTGTACTCCGGCGCGACATCGTATTGAACCGCAAAATCTGCAGGCCCAAGCTCATACGTCACATTCGTCGGAGAAGCGGGATAAGTCCGCTCCGGCTCAGCCTCATGCGTCGTTGCGTTATATCGCGCCTTGCCCATCTCTTTCAGCAACGGCCGGGCTCGAAGGCTTTGCATCGGTGAAACTCCAGACACTATCGAAGCAAGAGCCGCCGGAATCTCGGGATTGCCCGCATTCGCAATCCGTGTCTCGCTCAACGCGCTCCTTTGCACGCCGTATCGATGAATCTCCGTGTGAAAGGCTTCCCTGATCTGCGCGGCATTCCCCGAAAACTCAATTGCGATGCGCCCCCGATGCACCTTGTTTACCGCGAATCCATGCGATTCCAGCCACGCCGTCGCCGCAGCCAAATCCGAGTCGGCAGCTCCAAACCGCTTGCCAAATTCATCCGGCGTCAGCCACTGGTGGTAACTCGCCGTCCCCGGCGTGTGTGCATCTCGCAGAAATTCCGTCAGTGCCTGCTCCTGTTGATTCGACCGCTTCAAAATCAGATACAACCGTCCCGTTTCAAACGAGTCTTCCACCAGCCCCAGGTCCCTCCCGGGCCGGACCACAGGAGAGACATTGCCCGCCAGCGTCACCCGATTGGCTTCCTCCACGATTGCTGTCACCAGAGATGGCGTCTGCGCCCAAACCGGAATCAGGGCCGTGATCGCCATCCCTGCCATCAGAGCAAACGGCGACTTCAATAAGGCCCGCGCAGCGGACAGCAATCTTCCATGCATTCGCATCTCGACTGGATCTCCCGAAGCTCTGCATCAACTCGTCGCAGAGCTTCAAGCCCAGCCTGCCATACCGTCCTCGTCGCAATGCGTGGAACCTGACGGGGTAACTCCCACAATTTCCCGCGCTGGCACCCGGCAGACGAGATGGTTCCCAAATGGAAACACCCGCGCGAAAGAAATCTTCACGCGAGCGTAATGGCTTTGATTTTCAGGGCGAGGCCCTTCGGCTATCTATTGGAAGAAATCCTGCAATTGAACTTTATCGCAAATCCAGAAGCATCCTATCTAATCCGTATTCTTTAGTCCGTATCCGGCCGCTGGTATGCCTTCTGCAGGTATTGCCGCGCCTCGTTCACCGCTCCCTGAGTATTGTCATTCGTCTGCACGGCCTGGCGATACTCGTTCACAGCGCGGTCGCGCTGCCCCGTAACATCGAATATCTTCCCTAACTGAATATGACTCCAAACCTCAGTCCATCGCGGATCGCCATCGCCGCGCAAGGCATCGCGATAAGCATTGGCGCTGGCCTGGTAATTGCGCTGCGAAAACAGCACTTCGCCAATGCGATAATCCGCCAGCGAACTCTGTGCATTCGCTTCCAGCGCCTTTTGAAATTCGCCCAGCGCTCCCGCGAGATCTCCCTGCGCCACTAACTGCTGCCCCTTCAGGATTGCCACTCTCACCTGTAAGTCGGGAGTAGCCTTCAGCAGCCAGTTATCCGGATCGATGGCGATATGTCGAGGCCTTCCAAAAGTATCCACAACAAACTGCGAGTCCGAGCCGACCACGTCCACCTTCTTCATCTCCGTCTTGCCGTCGGTCTCTACCCGCAACTCCACCGGCATCCGGAATAAGTCCAGATCCTGCTGCACCTCGCCGATCGTACGAAAGCCCTTGTTATTCCCCAGCCGGTATACCGCGTACTTATTCACAAACTGCGGCGCACCCGTACCGTCCACCCATTGCGCAAAGAACGGAGTAAGCTGCATCTGGCTCTGCGCCTCCGCGACTTTCTCGAAATCGCTCGACCGCATCGGCTTGTCGGTGTACTGGCTCAACGCGCCCTTCAATATCTTCTTGAACATGTCGTCGCCGACTTCCCAGCGAAGCATATGGAACACCATCGCGCCCTTTTCCAGCGTCATCGACTGGAACTGCGGCGAAAACGGACTCAACCGCGCGGCGCTCGACAGCGGCGTCGTATCGTATGCCAGCGCGCCCGCCGAAACATCCTGAATCGCCGTCTTCATCGCCGTCTTGCCGTTCTCGTCTTCTACATACATCAGTTCGCCATAGCGCGACATCCCATTGGTAATCCACGCATCGTTCATCGAATTCGGGCTGACTTCGGAACCCCACCACTGGTGCGCAATCGTGTTCGCCAGCAGGCGAATCCCCGACTTATCTCCCGTCCGCGAACCCATGATCGCCGCCAGTTCCGGCGCCCAGGCCGCAGGCAACGTATCGTCCGGCAACTCCACCACATTCAGCCGTCCCGACTCCGGCGCGCCGAAGATATTGGTAAAGAAATCAACTTCTTTGGCCGCCGTCTCAGCCAGCTCATTTCTCGATTGCTGATGGCTCACCGTCAGATAAACATGAATATTGGCCGCGCCACTCGGAGAAACCGGAGCCACAAACCGTCCCGCAATCACCGTTCCAGGAAACCCAGGTTTCGTCCAATTGAAATTGAACTGATCTCCCGGCTTGCCGTCGGCCAGCGTCACCTCCGTCGGGTTACCCTCGCTTCCGCTCGCCAGCACCCGCATACCTTGCGGCACCTTGATATGCATCTGCGCCGTAAACCGGTCTGTCAGGTAGCCCGTCGTCGGAAACCACCGCGCGGGGTACAGGAGATAAGTAACCGGCTCCTGAATCGCCGCCAGCTTCAGTCCTTCGACCGGGCCGTCCTCGTTTCCGGAGATCGTGCCTTCATACGCAAATGTCCAGCGAACCGGCTTCCCCTTCACAAAAGGCGTCGCTGGAGAAATCCGAATACTTCCGTCCGCCGTCCGATCCCCGGTCAACAGCTTGCCCGCGTCATCGGTTACTTTCGTCAGCTTCAGCGCCGGATGAAACCCAAATGTCACCTGGTCCGCAGTCTCCGGCGCTGTGAAAGTCACCACCGCCGTGGCCACCAGATGATGAGCGGCCGGGTCCAGTTCCGCGTCAATTACATAGCCCTGAATCGCCATCCGGTTAGCCGCCAGCGAAGTCTGAGCCGCAACCACTCCCGGCGACGCCAGCGAGAGACCTGTGATAGCCAAGGCAGCGGTCAAGAGAGAAGGGAACTGAGTCCATTGTTTCCGCATAGTGGAAATCATCCTGTACCTGATCTTTCTCATAAATCCCGCTAACCTGCCAACTCGCCATTGCGCGGAACGCGCGCTAACTCGCTAATCCTACCGTTTCCAGCACAATTGTGGCCACCGCGGCAATTGCCGTCGCCTTGGATCCCCGCCCAGCGCGCAGTTTTTCCCCCACCGCCACAAGGCCAGCCATCATCTCCGCGCGCGAATCCCCATCTGCCAACAGCGGTTCTAGCTCTTGGACGATGCGACCTGCCTGAAAGTCATCTTGAATCAGCTCAGGGACAAGACGCTTATCCGCCACCAGGTTCACCATCGCGACATGCGGCACTGTCACCACCCGCTTGGCAATTGCATACGTCACCGGCGACACCCGGTACACCACTACAAAAGGATTCCCAATCAGCGCCGCCTCGACCGTCGCCGTACCGCTCGCCACAATCGCCCCCCGCGCATGAAAAAGCGCAGCCCGTGCATCGCGCACCATGCGCACCGGTAGACCATCCGCGAACTCCGACAGCAGCCCAGTCACCACATGCGCCTGCGCTATCGTCAGCGTCGGAGCCAGCGGAAGCAAAAACTCCATATGCGGATCGCGCTCAAATAGCAGCCGTGCCGCTCGCGCCATCTCCGGCAGATTCAGTCGAATCTCTTTCGCCCTACTCCCCGGCAACAACCCAATCCAGCGATTGCCAGGGTCAAGCCCGTTTCCCTCGGCAAACTCAGCGCGTGAAACCCCGGGTAACTCTAAATCCGCCAGCGGATGCCCGACATACGTCGCATTCACCCCGCTCTCCCGGTAAAACGGCTCTTCAAACGGAAAGATCACCAGCATCCGGTCCACAAACCGCTGCACCTTCCGGATTCGCCCCTTTTTCCACGCCCAAAGCTGCGGGCTCACAAAGAAGATCACCGGAATCCCCAGCGCATGAAACTCCTCCGCCAGCTTCAGATGAATATCCGGAAAATCAATCAAAACAGCGACATCCGGCCGTCGCTGCCGAATCGCAGCCTTCAGCTTCCGGTACTCGCGATAAATCTGCGGCAAATGCCGGATCACCTCAGTGATCCCCATCACCGCCACGTCTTCCGATTTGACGACCCGCTCGCAGCCCAGAGCCTCCATCCGCTCTCCGCCCATGCCAAAGAACATCGCACCAAGGCAACGGGATTTCAGCTCCGAGATCAGCAACGCCCCATAAGCCTCGCCACTCGCCTCACCCGCAGACAGAAAAATGTTCGGAGATGTCTTCTGCATCTCATTCAGCTTATAGGTTTCTAAGCAAGATGTTCTATCGTACAAGCATCCCAGCGCCAACGGCGCGACGCTATCCCAGCCAGGCCATCGGCCTGGGAAAAATGCGAATGCGGAGACGAACAGGGCTGAAAGCCCGCTCTATGCTTTCGAAGATAAACTGAAGAGGATGACTTCCAAATTCACACCAGAGGAAATGCAGCGACGTCTAGCCGCACTGGATTTACTGCACAATCTGCGCGTTCCATTTTCTCCGGGATATATATTCGATCGGGAAGAAGCCAATTCGCGTGAAAAAACGCCTCAGTCCCCCAGCGCCAACCCCGAAGCCAGCTCCGGCGCCAGCACAGCCGAAGCCGCCCCCGGCTCCTGATCCTTATATTGCAACTGATACAGCTTCCAATAAATCCCCCGCTGCCCCAGCAACTCCTGATGCGAACCAAACTCCCGCAGCTGCCCCTTGTGCATCACCAGAATCACATCCGCACGCTGCACCGTCGATAGCCGATGCGCAATCAGCACCGAAGTCCGCCCCTCCACCATCCGCTCCAGCGCCAGCCGAATCTTCATCTCCGTATCTGTATCGACGCTCGAAGTAGCTTCATCCAGAATCAGAATCCGAGGATCATACGCCAGCGCCCGTGCAAAGTTGATCAGCTGCTTCTGCCCCGTCGACAGCGAATTCCCGCGCTCCAGCACCGGCTCATCAAACCCCTTCGCCAGCCCCTGCACAAACTCCAGCACATTCACATCGCGCGCCGCAGCCACCATGCGGTCTTCCGTAATCTCCGCCGCGCCCAGCCGGATATTCTCCGCAATCGTCCCGGTAAATAGGAACGGGTCCTGCAAGACGACCGCGAAATGCCGCCGCAACGCGCCCAGATCATGTTCCCGGAGGTCCACCCCATCCAGATAGATTGCACCACGCGTCACATCGTAGAAGCGCATCATCAGGCCCGTCAGCGTAGTCTTGCCCGCGCCGGTGTGTCCGACAATCGCAACCGTCTGCCCCGGCTCCACGACAAATGAAACATCCTTCAAAATCCACTCAACATCCGGCATAGCAGCCAACTCCGCCGCCGAAGCCGCCGCAACTTTCGCTCGCTGCTCCTCCGTAAGCGCCTGGTAGGTAAACCAAACATGCCGGAACTCGATCCGATTCGACCCATCCCCGGCCTTCGCCTCAGCAGGCGAAACAATCTCCGTCGGCGTGTCGAGAAGCTTGAAGATCCTCTCGCAGGCCGCCATCGCCGCCTGCAAAATATTGAACTTCTCGCTCAAGTCCATAATCGGCCGGAAAAACCGCTGCGAATACTGGATAAACGCCGACAGCACCCCGATCGTGACCGCGCCCGCCACCATCGAAGTTCCCGCCTCAGCCGAGTGGATCACCCCAAACCCACCCCGCCAGATCACCAGCGCAATCGCAATCGACGACAGGATCTCCACCGCCGGGTAATACAGCGCATAGGCAAAAATCGTGTCCTTGAAGGCGATCATGTGCAGCTCATTCACCTTCGTAAAGTCGTTGAAGGCCCGCTCCTCGCGATTAAAGAGCTGCACCACAGACATCCCGCTCACATGCTCCTGGGTAAAGCTGTTGATCCGCGCAATCGCCCCGCGCACCCGCCGGTAGCTCTCGCGCACCGACTTGCGAAACAGATTCGTCACCACCACAATCAGCGGCAGCACGCTCAGCGTGAGCAGCGCCAGCTTCCAGTTCATCGCCAGCATCACGCAAACCATCACCGTCAGCGCAAACACGTCGTCAATCATCGACAACACGCCAGCCGTGAACATCTCATTGATCGCGTCCACATCCGAGGTCAGCCGCGTTACCAGCCGCCCCACCGCATGTTGATCAAAGAACCCGATATGCATCCGCTGCATATGCCGGAAGATCTCGCGCCGCAGGTCAAACATCACCTTCTGCCCGGTCCACTGCATCAGGTAAGTCTGTGTAAACTCAAACCCATACGCCAGCAGCAGCGCTCCCAGATAAAGCGAAGCCAACTGCCCCAGCCCGGTAAACGGATCATCGCTCAGCCGCCGCCCCAGCCAGTTCGTGCTCGGACCAGCCGAAAGGATCGTGGCGTGGGAAGTCAGATACCGGTCCAGCCCGACTTTCACCAGATATGGCCCCACCACATCCGAAGCAGCCTTCAGAATCACGGCAATGACGGAAATCGTAGCCTGCAGCCGATATGGCCCCAAATACCGGCCAAGCCGCATCATCAGCCGGCCATCGTAAGCCTTGCCGCTAACCTCGTCCTCAGCCTTTTTCGGCGTATTCGTCTCGTCTGCCATTCAGGATGTCTGGACCCTTTGGATGATCCGCCGGGGGATCTCGCTTCAGAACCATTGTAGCGGGAAGACTTCTGTCTCTTCGTTAAACTGATACAGCGCCAACGGCGCGTCATTATCCTTACCCAGGCCATCGGCCTGGGTAAGGTAGACCGGAATAGGGATCACAAGGCTGAAAGCCCGCTCTATCACACGTCAAATTGCTGATTCCCGGTCCATTGCCCTCACCGAGGGAATATTATCGATGAGCGAAGGCACAAGGCCGTTCCTCCGTGCCATACTACGCTTCGCAACGAGGTGCAGCATGAGGCGCAACTCCGCGGTGCTCCTGCTCTTACTGGTTTTCGCAGGATTAGATTCGGCAACAGCCAAGTCCAAGAAGCCATCTCTGCCCGAGGCCTTCGAGACCGCTCACACGGTCTTCGTTGAAACCCGCGACGGCGTCGACATTACCGACATCCGGCTCGATCCCGACGACCGCAACGCCATTCTCGATGTCCAAGACGGCATTCAGGACTGGGGCCGCTACACCCTCAGCCGTTCACGCCGCGACGCAGACCTGATCCTCGTCGTCTACAAAGGCCGGATAGTGCGCGATCAGCCCAACTCCGCAACTCCAGGCACGCTGCGAATCCCAGGCGGCCACTCTCCCATTCAGGACCCCGCAGATGCATCACAAAGCGGCACCGGCAACCCCTCGCCCGACGGTCTGAGAGAAGAAAAAGATCAATTATGGGTTTACACCATCCAATCGGACGGCAAACTCAAGGGCCCAATCTGGCGCAGCGAACAGGAACGCGGCCTCAGCGGCCCGAACGTCATGCTCCTCCGCAGGCTGAAAGACGAAGTAGAAAAGTCCTATCCGAATGCTCCACCGAAACCCCAGCCCACCCCCTGAACAGGAGTGACCCCAGCCTCCCCAGCGAACTCCGAGTCTGTTTCAAGGCCGGACTGCTGAATTTGTCTCTCCCGTCTCGGCCAAAATCGTACATCCAAATCACGCGTCACCGGAGGGAGCAGGGGCCTTCAGGCCGCTGAGAACAACCAATAGCGAAAAGGGGCTTCAGCCCCGGAGTTTCGACGGTTTCGGATCAAGCGCGAACTTCACCTCTTCGCACTATCCTTCAAAAGCCCAAGCCTCATCAGGCTCTCGGCAGTAGCCACAATCGCCTCCTCATTCGACCGCGGAACCCATCCCAGCACCCGCCGCGCCTTTGCATTCGAAGCATTCTTCACCTTGCCAAGCTCCGGCACAATCTGCCTCACCGTCGGATCAAAGACCGCAATCGTCCGCAGGAGCCAATCCGGCAATTGCCCCGTCGGCACCCGCTTGGCTGCCGCACCCATGCGGCGCTTTAGGATCAGGGCCATCTCCAGCATCGAGACGGATTCCCCCGCAACCGCAAGAAAGCGCTCGCCCTTCGCTGCCGGGTCGGTCATCGCGCGCAGATGCAGATTCGCCACATCGCGCACATCCACTACCCCAAAGCTCAGCCGCGGGCACCCCGGTACCCCGCCATCCATAAGCCGCTGCACAATCACAATCGAGGTCGCATAATCCGGCCCCAGCACCGGTCCAAACACGCCCACCGGATTCACCACGGAAAGCTCCATCCCGCCGCCCTCTTTAGCAATAAACTCCCACGCCGCCCGCTCCGCCAGCGTCTTCGACTTCATATACGGAGGAACATTCACCTTTCCGTCGAGATTCGACCACGTCGTCTCATTAAACGGAGTCGTCGTCGCCTCGTGCCCATAACCAATCGCAGCAAACGACGAGGTCAGCACCACCCGTTTCACACCCGCATCCCGCGCCGCTCGCAGCACGCGCAGCGTCCCTTCGCGCGCGGGCACAATCAGTTCGTTCTCGTCCTTCGGCACGCGCAGCGGAAAAGGCGAAGCCACATGCAGCACAAACTCACAGCCCGCCACAGCCTCCGCCCAACCCGCATCCTTCTCCAGATCGGCAGCCGCAAAGGTCAAGCGATCACCAGCCTCCGCCCCACCCGCCGCGAGCATGGCCCGTACATCCTCATCGCGCTTCAGATTCCTTACCGTCGTCCGCACCCGGTACCCCGCCGCCAGCAGTTGCAGAATGCAATGACTGCCAATAAATCCCGAACCACCCGTAACCAGAACCATGCTCATAAATAGAGATTCTCCTTCACCCGACCATCCTACCGAATCCGCTCATCCAGCCCCTCATCCAACCTCAGCACCAGGCGGCTTTCGGTCACCTCCGCCAGTTTCTTCAGCGTCCGGATCTTCGGCAATCCGAGCCCTGCCTCCAGCCGCGCAATCGCCGACTGCGTCGTACCCATTCGCCGCGCAAGCTGCGCCTGGGTCATCCCCGCGCGCAATCGAGCCCTCCTGATCTGCTCCGTCAATCCAAACTCCGGTCTAAGTTCCGCAAGCATCCGTTCAAACGCGGCATCCCTCGCAATCCGTTCTTCCTGTCGCAAAATGTTAGTCATGGAAGTGGAAGATAGCATGCACGCTATATATAAAACGCAAGCCATAAACCAATGCACAAACGGCTAAATGTTGCGCAAATTCATGTCACCGAAAACAAACCACATGCAGGAAATTCCACTTGACACTCACAAGCCGGAAATCCCACCCAAAAATGTTCCACGTGGAACATTTCCATAGAACGGCAGTGAGTCTCACCGTCCTCCCTACAGAGCAGCTAAAAATGCTGTGTCCGGCACGATGCCTGCCGCGTCCAATTGGAGTTGGCAACTTTGAAGCTAAGAGACTGAAGGGGACGGCCTTAAACCGCATAAACAGCCTTGATTATCAGAAATTTTGAGTACCTGCTCGCTTTGAATAAAGAGCGCCACTTCGCCCGTGCCGCTGCGGAATGTCATGTCTCCCAACCGACCCTTTCCGCCGGAATCAAGCAACTCGAAGAAGATATGGATGTGCTGATCGTCAAGCGCGGCCGTAAATTCGAGGGATTTACACCCGAAGGAAAGCGAGTGCTCGCCTGGGCGCAACAGATGATGGAAGATTGCGTGCGGCTGAAGCGCGAGCTGCACGAACTCCGCGAACACGGAATGCAGGGGCCGTTCCGACTGGCCATGCTGCCGGCAACCTCCGCGATCAGTTCGGTGCTGAGCATCGCCTTCTCTGAAAAATTTCCGGATATACAGATGTCGACCGAGACCGGCGACGTGACCCAGTTGCTACACGCCGTGCGTAACGGCGGGGTGGACGTAGCGCTCACCTATATCGACGAACCGATGACGGACGGGCTGGACGCATTCGCCTTGTATCGCGAGCGAATGTTTCTGTTCACATCAACTGACGCGGGAGAAGCAGACCGCGTGAGCTGGGCGGATGTTGCCGCACTTCCGCTTTGCCTTTTGCGCTCGGCAATGCCGCGCAGCGCGGAGCTGCAGCTTGAAAGAGCGTCGAAGATGATCTACACCGATTCAACAGCAGTGCTGGCAGCCCATCTGAATACAGGACGATGGTCGACGGTGCTGCCGCAATCGCTGGCATCAACTCTGCCATCGGTGTCGTCGCTCCGAGCCATTGCCATTGTCAAGCCGGTGGAGCAGGCGAATGTCGGATTCGTGACCGTAAAGAGCAATCCGCTTCCGGCTGCGGTACATGCGTTTATGGAGATGGCGCATTCGCCCGAGATGGTCAGTGCGATTCGCGCGATGCTGACCGCCTATCAGAAGTTTCGGGTAAAATCGCCTCGTTAGATTACAACTGCCCTGATAGAAATAAGCTATCAACTAATCAGAATTTCCAGTTTGATTCGCACGCGGGACGATGTCATTCTGACAGAGTTATGTCGCTTGGCGTATTAGAACCGCAGAGTTATTCCCTGAATCAGGTTTTGATTCTTGATGAATTGAAGCAGTCGCTCGCAGCCGTGAGCGAAGCAGAAATCGAAACAGCCCAACGGAGAATCCTCGCAGCAAAGCGAATCTTCGTCGCAGGTGCAGGACGTAGTGGGTTGGCGCTGAAGATGGCTGCGATGCGCTTCATGCATCTTGGGCTGGAGGTTCACGTGGCTGGAGAAGTCACCGCTCCAGCGATTGGTCCGGACGATCTTCTTCTGGTTGCATCCGGTTCGGGCGCCACCGCCAGCGCGGTACATGCAGCCGAAGTTGCGCGGAAGGTCGGCGCCGAGGTACTGGCTGTCACCGCGACGCGCGACTCGAAGTTGGCAAACCTGGCGCAGTGGCTGATTGTGATTCCCGCAGCGACCAAGCAGAACCTGAATGGGACAGCATCCGCGCAGTATGCCGGTGCGCTCTTCGAGCAGAGTGTGATGTTGCTTACAGATTCGATGTTTCATGCGATGTGGCGCGAATGGGGCGAGAGCGCGGAAGAGCTCTATAAGCGACACGCAAACCTTGAGTAAGCAACTCAGGGTGCGAAAAGAATCACTGTGCGGCGTCACTCAACAATTTTTAATGGCCGTGGATACGGCCCAATCTTCACGAAGTAATAGGAAAGAGAGTTAACGATGAAACTACAGGTTGCAATTGATCTTCTTTCAACCGCGGATGCGCTGAAACTGCTGAATTCGGTAGCGGAGCACGTCGATGTCATTGAGCTTGGAACCCCGCTGATCAAGCAGCAGGGCCTCAGCGTTGTCACCAATGTAAAGGCCGCTTATCCGGATAAGCTGGTGTTCGCGGACATGAAGACCATGGATGCGGGCGAACTTGAAGCTGATCTGGCATTCAAGGCCGGCGCGGACATTATGACTGTGCTCGCCTCCGCCGGCGACAGCACGATCGAAGGCGCTGTGAAGGCCGGCAAGGCGCACGGCAAGGCCGTTGTGGCCGACATGATCGGCGTGGTCGATAAGGCAGCACGCCTGAAAGAACTGAAGGCGCTCGGCGTGAGCTGGGTCGAACTGCACGCTGGTCTCGACGAACAGGCGCAGGCCGGCTACTCGATTGAGAAGCTGCTTGAAGTAGGACGCAAGGCGGACGTGCCTTTCTCTGTTGCAGGCGGCATCAATACCGACCGCATCGAAGGCGTTGAGAACGCGGGAGCGACGATCGCTGTTGCGGGCGCGGCGATTTATGGCGCGAAGGATCCTGGAGCTGCAGCAAAGGCGCTTCGGGAGAAGATCAAGCAACTCGGATAAGGTTGTCAGAACAAATTATGAGTGGGACGGGCGAATAGTGCTCGTCCCACTTTTTTGCCGATGAAATCTGTCGAGTTTCCACTTCATCTGGTCTGATTAAATTGGCACGAACCGCATAATAATTCAAGACTTTACCGCGCCACTCACATCACCTCGCTGCACTGAGCGTATGTTTTCGGTGACAAGTCGCCAATTATTTTCTATATTCCTGTTAAGAGCAGCCTTCATCCCGTCGAGATGGAGGAAACGTCTGGCGCGATGGGACAGACATACTTTAAGCGAGCCAGGTTGAGCTATTGAGTTGCCTTGGGTCCAATCCGAGGACCCGTCCATGTCGAGTGAAAAGCCCCCTGTTTTCCTGCGGAGAATCAACGAATACGGGGAATATGAGTCCGCATGCCCCGCTTGTTTCGATGTAATATCAACGCGGGCTCGTGAGGCTGATTTGGAGCAGGACGAAGCAAACCATCGATGCAGTGAAATGATCCTGAATGAAACTCTGGATTATTTCCGGTCTCATCTTCTCGTCGAGCAGCCCAGCTCAAGACGCTAGAGCATGCTCATCCCTTTTCTGCTGTAACAATCGATAAGAATTATGGCTGGCTGTGCGCACCTTGAGAGCGAACTCTTGGAAGGCTAGACTAAAGCTGAACTAAAGCTAATCGATGCTAACGTTTTCCATTGTGATCGCGGCTCTGCTGACGCTCGCCCCGTATCTAGCAGGAGCTTTTTTCGGACGGCAACTTGCGACTGTCACTGAGAAGCTCAGCGTGGCGGCGCGCCTTGTTGCTCCTGCTACCCTGTGTGTTCCGTATGGCATCGTTGGGATCTCGTTCGGAGTTTTCCGGTGGTATTGGCTGGCACTTTACGCGACACTGCCGGTCGCGATTGCAGTCATGTTGCATCAGGCTCGCTGCGCCGATGCCGAGCAACGTGGGAACTGGCGCGACTATCTCGTTCTGATCTTGTTGGGTATGGCTGTCGATCTGCGTTGGTTTGAGCCTGCATGGCCTGCGCATTTCGCAGTCTTCAACAAAATCCTGTTGCTCGACGCGGGCATTTACGGCTTCGGGATGCTCCGTCGGCTTGACGGCGTGGGCTTCGATTTGCGGCTGCGATTGCGCGATCTGCGGTTAGGGCTCCGCGAATTTCTTTTCTACACGCCGATTGCGATCGTTCTTGGCTTAGGCATCGGCTTCCTGCATTTCCATGATCTTTGGCCCTCGCCGATGCAGTTCAGTGGTGCGTATCTTTTCACGTTTTTCTTTATCGCCGTGCCGGAAGAACTCTTCTTTCGCGGGTGGATGCAGAACCTGTTGGAGCGCCGCATTGGCCGTTATCCTGCACTTATTCTTACCGCGGCGCTCTTTGGGTTATCGCACTGGAATAAGCGGACTACCAGCTTCAATTGGCAATATGTGTTGTTGGCGATTCTGGCCGGTGTCTTCTATGGCCGTGCATGGCGTCAGGAACGGCGCGTCGGAGCTTCCGCGATTACACATGCCACGGTTGATACCGTGTGGTCGATCTGGCTGCGCTGATGATTGCCGTGATGATGCGCGTGTTCGCGATAGGTTAGATAGCCGAGGCCCACGCGCATGTTATGGTCGATGGGTCCGGGAATGGTAATTGCGATGCAGATGCCGAAGATAGCGTGCGCAATAGCCGGGATGTAAATGTTGCGATAACGCTGGAAGATAAGACATGCGGCGTAGCCCCATATTAGAGTCAACGCAGTCAGTATGGGACTTGGCAGGTGCGCCAGCGCGAACAGTCCGGTAGCTGCAATTGCGGCCAGATACCTGTTTGAAACTAACCGCATGAAACGAAGTAGAAAGAAGTTCAGCAACAGAAACTCCTGCAGGAATGACCAGATGGTGTACGACCAGTAGCGCGATAGGAAAAGACCGGCTGACGAGGGTGCGTGCAGCGTTTGCAGATGAGCTGCTAAAACGACAGCGGCAGCGGCTAGCGCAAGCGCGACAGCTACAACCCAGACGGAACGCCAAAAGCCCGCGACGCGAAAGCCCATTTCTCGCGAGCCGTCGAACGAGCGCCACGTGACGATTAGAACCAGGGCCAGCGTCGCAATTGCGAGATATGTCTGCCATGGCCGCGGAGTCCAGAGTGCAAGCAGGATGAGGCAATACACTCCGGAAAGCTCCCATATATCCCGTTGCCGGCGATGCGTGGCCGGAAGGCGTTCCGGGACGCCGGGTTGAAATTCGGTTGTTGCAATCAGAGTCATGCAGCCCTGTTCTTTACCACAAACAAAACAATGGACGCAGCGCCATGCAATTTGGATGCGCACTGCGCAGATTGTAGTTCGTCTCATTCGCTTCGATTCATGGAGCAATCGGCCAGTAGGACTGTGTTCGGGCCGGAGATGAGAAAATACCTTTGAATGCCAGCTTCTTCTCACAATTCGCTCGGCCTTTACTTTTCGATTCCGTTTTGCCGCGCCAAGTGCACGTATTGCAACTTTGCTTCGGGCGTCTATCCTGCGAGCGACCATGCCCGCTACGTGGATCGATTGCTCGAAGATCTTGCGAATGCGCCATCCTGGGCGGAATCCATGCAGGTCGATTTACCGAAGCAGGTTGACACGATCTATTTTGGAGGCGGGACGCCGGTGCTGCTCGCGCCCGAACTCTTCACGCGAATTTTTGCGGCTGTTCGCGACCGGTTTCAAGTGGATGCGGATGCAGAGATCACTATCGAGTGCGCACCAGGACAGCTCTCCGATGAGACTCTTGCGAGCATGGCCGAGGCGGGCGTCAATCGCGTGAGCCTCGGTGTGCAGTCTTTTGTGGATCGGGAAGCTGCGTTGAGCGGACGGCTTCACACCCGTACGCAGGTACTGGACGATCTACGCCGGTTGCGTGCTGCTGGAATCGCAAATCTCAACATCGATCTGCTGGCTGGACTGGCCGAGCAGACGATGAGTTCGTGGCGCGAATCGCTCTCGGTTCTGGCGGAGACGGGTGTGCCGCACGCCAGCGTTTACATGCTGGAGATTGACGAGGATTCGCGGCTGGGACGGGAGTTGATCTCGGGTGGGGCTCGCTATTCTGCCGGACTGGTGCCGACTGATGATGCCATTGCGCGGATGTATGAAGACGCGATTCTCGCCTTCGCCGACGCGGGACTGCAGCAGTATGAGATTTCGAATTTCGCTCGGGAAGGCCAGGCTTCCCGGCATAATCTGCGCTATTGGCAGCGGCGGCCATATCTCGGGGTTGGCCTCGATGCTTCGTCGATGCTGCGATCTTCGGTTGAGGAAGACCGCGCCGTGCTGAGAGCAACAACGACGGACGATTTGTCTGGCTATTTGAGCAACTCGGAAGCGTCTTCGGAGACGGCATGGCTCGGTTCGGCGCAGCAATTGGAAGAGGCCTGGTTTCTTGGGCTACGCTGCAACTCAGGTGTTCGCATTGACGACTTGCGCGGTGAGTTTGGCGCGTCGGCAATTGAGCCCCCGGTGGATGCGGCGCGTCGTCTCGCTGCAGACGGATTGCTGATTATGGAAGGCGATATTGTGCGGCTGACAAGTCGCGGGCGTCTTATCTCCAATGATGTTTTCGCCGAGTTCCTGGGCCTTGCTTCCGCTGTAGAAATGGCGCGCTGAACGGGTGATTTCCGCGACCTTGCTTAATCGCAATCCCGGCACGTTTCATATCTGTACTGCTGCAAATTAGACTGGGATGGAATGCAACTGAGACGGATTTCATCCGGAGATTACAATGCCTAATTTGTACCAAGCCCAAGCAGAGAATACGCCCGATAACGTCATTGATTTGCGCAGCGACACAGTCACCCGGCCTACGCCCGAGATGCGCGCGGCCATGGCTGCCGCCGATGTCGGCGACGATGTCTATGGTGAAGATCCAACCATCAATCAACTGGAACGCAGAGCTGCCGAGATCTTTGGCCGCGAAGCCGCCATCTTTGTGCCTACGGGAACGATGGGCAACCAGATGGCGATTCGGCTGCATACGCGGCCCGGGCAGGAGATTATCTGCGAGTCGCGGTCTCACATCCTGGACTGGGAGATGGCGACGGCAGCGAGCTTTTCCGGGTGTATGATTCGCGCGGTCGCGGCTCCTCGCGGCATTCTGACCTGGGATCATATTGCGCCGGTGATCTTCAAACGCGGAGGGTTTCGCGCGGATACCGGCCTGATCGAGATCGAAAATACGGCCAACCTCTCTGGCGGGACGGTTACTCCGCTGCCAGTATTGGAAGAGATCTGGGCGGAAGCGCGGAAGCGCGGTTTGCCGGTTCATCTTGATGGCGCTCGCGTTTTCAATGCGGCGACGACTCTGGGCGGGGATGTTTTTGACGGTGTCCGGAAGCTGACGAGCGGCTTCGATACGGTGATGTTCTGCCTGTCCAAAGGGCTGGGGGCGCCAGTCGGATCGATGCTGGTGGGCAGCAAGGCCGCCATTGATGAGGCCCGCATCTACCGCAAGGCGCTGGGCGGAGGGATGCGCCAGGCAGGAATTCTGGCCGCCGCCGGACTGATTGCGCTGGAGAAGATGTCGCTGCGCCTGCACGAAGACCACGCCAATGCGCGGATGATCGCCGGGACGCTGGCGCAGATTCCGGGCGTCGAGATCGATCTGGATGCGGTGCAGACCAACATTGTGATTTTCTCGCTGCGCACGGTGCCAGCGGTGGATCTGACGGCCAGCCTCAAGGCGAAAGGCATTCTGATGAGCGCCGTAGGCCCGCAATCGGTGCGCCTGGTGACGCATCATGATGCGGATGGGGCAGCTTGCCGGAAGGCTGCGCAGGTTCTTGTTGAAGAGCTCGCAAGTGTAGGCCAGGCAACAGCTTCGGTGGTCTAGACGCTGACTTTTCCTCATGTTTTAACCATAGAAACGCAACTAATTCGAGTCGTTCGACGTTCTATGCAATAGAAAGACCGGATGCCCGCCAGCTAAACGGCGAGGCTCTAAGAATTCACCGAGAAGGAGTCAACACAAGTGAAGAAATTTCTTCCAGCTTTGCTGCTTGCTGTCTCTCTGCTACCTGCCGCCTCTTTTGCGCAGGTTGTGGTCCGCATTGGACCGCCCGCGCCAGTTGTCGAAAGACGCGGCCCCGCACCGGGACCGGGTTTTGTCTGGATCGATGGTTATCAACGCTGGGACGGACAACGCTACGTCTGGGTTGCAGGCCGCTGGGATCGTCCACCCCATCCTGGCGCGCACTGGGTTGCCCATCGCTGGGTACACAAGAACGGCGGTTACGTCATGGTTGAAGGCCACTGGCGGTAATCCTATATAACGCAACGCAGCAGGCCAGCGCAGATCTCCCCTCTGCGCTGGCCTTTTTGTCAGGTGCCGAATTGAATCTTGACTTGCGCCAGATAATCCTCATAAGACTGGCCCGGTTGGGGACTAAATTGCTCTTCGGAGATGCGAAGACTCTGAAAGCGGTCGACGCGAAAGCTGCGAAAATCGACCCGGAGTTCGCACCAGGCCACCAATGTCCAGACATTCCCCCAGAAGAGCAGCGCCAGGGGACGCAACCTGCGCTCGGTGATCTGAGATTTCTCGTCGCAATAGGCAACCTCGATCACCTGGCGGCTATCGATGGCAATGCGTAACTGCTCCAGCAGCTGCCGCGTAGAGCCTTGATTTTCAAGGTGATACCCCGGGACGTACAGTGGAACGGCATCGATGCGGTCGCGCAGCGCCGGGGTGAGAACAGCTTCGATCTTGCGTAGCGCGTCGTTGGCAGCAGCGGCTAGCTCGGCGTCTCCCCAGGACGCCACCATGCGGCTGCCGAGTACGAGGGCCGTGATTTCTCTTCGATCAAACATAAGCGGAGGAAGGTCGAAGTCGCGCCGCAGGGTGTAGCCGACCCCGGCTTCGCCCAGAATGGGGACGCCGGAGAGCTGAAGATCCTGCACGTCGCGGTAAATCGTGCGGTCGGAGACCTGGAGCTTTTGCGCAAGGCTGCGCGCGGTTTGCAGCCGGCCCGCGCGCAGCAGTTGGACGATTCGAAATAGCCGGTCGGCCCGACGCATGATGATGGCATCCTATCCCAACGGGGCAATCTGGCACAGGAACCGCCTAAAACGTAGCGTGCAAGCCGACGCGGTTGCCGTCCAGATCGCGAAACTGGGCAATCCAACCCATCTCGCCGGGCAGTTGAGCGACCTCCTGCAACAGTTCTCCGCCTGCTGCCTTGGCCCGCTTCAGCACGGCATCCAGTTCGCCATCGCAATTGAGATAAACGACGGCTCCGTCGGTCGAAGGGCGACCTTCGATTTTGGGGTCGTGGGTGACGGCGAGGGCTCCGGTGGTGGCTGTCTCGTGGCGTTTCGGAAACATCGCAATCCCCGGAAAACGCTGATCGGTGGCCAATTTCGTATCGAAGACGGTCTCGTAGAATTGGGTGGCGCGGTCCAGGTTGGTAACCGGCAGTTCAAACCAGACCACGTTATTGAGGCGCTTTTCCTTTGTCATCTCTATCTCCCCGCGTGAAAAGTCACGCTTAAGAGTGATATTGCTCCACCCATACTGACAGCATCCTGTCAGTAGTCATTTGGAAAAAGTTGTTGCTATATCAACTTCCTCTGACGCCTTTTGCATTGGACGCGCATCTATAATGTCAATATGCCGAAGTTTTCCATCGTGGTCCCCTTCCACAATGAAGAAGAGAATGTAACCCAGCTATACGCCCGACTCAAATCCGTAATGGAACAGGTAGGCGACAGTTTTGAGCTGGTATTGGTCGACGACGGTTCCAGCGACCGCACTTACAAGCTGCTTGAAGAGATTGCCGCGGTCGACAGCCGTGTGCTGGTGGTCAAGTTGCGGCGAAATTTCGGGCAGACTTCGGCGCTGGCGGCGGGCTTCGACAACGCGAATGGCGACTTCATCATCGCCATGGACGGCGATCTGCAGCACGACCCGAATGAAATTCCTGCTTTTATCGAGAAGCTCGAAGAGGGTTACGATGTGGTCAGCGGCTGGCGCAAGGAGCGGATTGACAACTTTGTCATGCGCCGCTTTCCGTCGCGTTGCGCCAACTGGCTGATGGCCAAGCTTTCGGAAGTGGATATTCACGATTTCGGCACGACGTTTAAGGCGTATCGCCGGGAAATCATTCATAACATTCCACTTTACGGCGAGATGCATCGGTTTATTCCGGCGTTGGCGGCCTGGTATGGCGCGTCCATCTGCGAGATTCCGATCAAGAACGTGATGCGTGAGCGGGGCAAGAGCCACTACGGCATTGGCCGCACCTTCCGCGTCTTCTTTGATTTGCTGACGATCCGCTTCCTGCTCAAGCACATGAGCCGTCCGCTGCACTTTTTCGGAGGGTTTGGGGCGCTGGGTATTGTCACCGGTATGCTGTTCTCGCTGTTCCTGCTGGTGGCCAAGCTGATTCATCCCCACCAGAATGTGATGGATGAGCACGGACCGCTGTTTGTGGTGGCCGCTGTGCTGATTGTGGCTGGAATCCAGATGCTGGCCATTGGCTTGCTGGGTGAGTTGCAGGTGCGCCACTACCATACGAGCAGTCATCGCGCGCCGTATGCCATTGACCGGCTGGTGAGGCTGCGGGCTCCGGAAGAGCCAAGTCTGCTCTCGGGCAACTAGCGCTCTCAGTACAAGACGAAATCGACCCCCGCTCCGGCTGCCGGAGCGGGGTTTTTCGTTGGTGCGTGGCTTCGCGTGCCTTGCTTTGTGTACACTTTCTCTGTCTGTCCAATCTGTTCCGAAGTGCTGTCGAAAGAGGGAGATCCCATTGCTCCGTAAGATTCTTGCCATCGCGCCGATTCTTTTTGTAAGCGTATCCATCGCAGCAAGCGCCCAAAATGCTGAGCTGGCGCATTACGAGCCAACCATTGAGTCGCTCGATAAGCATCCGCTGCCAGCCTGGTATGACGATGCCAAGCTCGGGATCTTCATCCACTGGGGGCTATATTCCGTTCCGGGATGGGCACCGGTGCAGCACGCAGATCATGACTTCGCGTCTCTCGACTACATCGTCAACGATCCCTATGCCGAGTGGTATTACAACGTCGTGCGCATCCCTAACTCGCCGACGGCGCAGTATGACCGCGAACATTTCGGGCCGAATCATAACTATTACGACTTCACTTCGACCTTTAACCAGGAAAGCAAGAAGTGGGACCCGGATAAGATGGCGGCTATCTTCCGCGATGCGGGGGCGAAGTATGTGGTCCTCACAACCAAGCATCATGAGGGCTTTACGCTGTGGCCGAGCAAGGTGGTCAACCCGAACCAGGGCAATCTGCAGGCGGAGCGGGACATAGTCGGGGAGCTAACTCAGGCGGTGCGCAAGTCCGGCCTGAAGATGGGGCTTTATTACTCGGGAGGATATGACTGGACCTTCAATCGCGGGCCAATCGAAAAGCCGGCGGATTATGAGAATGTAAAGCCGGAATCGACGGCTTACGGAGTCTATGCCGACGCGCAGATCGAAGAACTTATCAATCTCTATCATCCTGCGGTGCTTTGGAATGACATTGATTGGCCTAAGTCGGGCAAGCCGCTGCAGATCATGGCCGACTACTATAACTCGACGCCGGATGGGGTAGTGGATGACCGGTTCGGCGTTCCTCACTCGGACTTTACTTCGCCGGAGTATGCGAAACTCGACCAGATCAGCAAGAAGAAGTGGGAAGAATGCCGCGGATTGGGAATGTCGTTCGGCTACAACCGCGCGGAGGGCGATGCGCAGACCATCGCACCGCAGGAGCTGATTGAACTGCTGGTGGACATTGTCAGCAAGAATGGCAATCTGCTGCTTGACGTCGGTCCGGAGGCAGACGGGACGATTCCGCCGATTCAGCTCGACCGCCTGGAGAAGCTTGGCGTGTGGCTCAAACAGAATGGCGAGGCGATTTACGGAACTCATCCGTGGACGCGACCCAATGGAACGACGAATCAGAAAGATGCTGCGGGCCGCACTGTCGACTTGCGCTTTACGCAGAAGGACGGGCATCTTTATGCCACGCTTTTCGGCAAGCCCGCTTCTTCCACGGTTGTGCTGCATAACCTGGTTGCCGCGCCGGGTTCGGAGATAACTCTGTTGGGTAACTCCGGGCCGCTGAAATGGAGCCAGAAGGCGGATGATCTCGAAGTGACGCTGCCGACTTCGCTTCCGGGCAGTTATGACTGGGTGCTTCGGCTGCAAACAGCCAAGTGAATGAGTCATGACGGTCTTTCGTGAGATGTATCTTGGTAGACAGTTCGCCTCCGAGCGAGATTACAGGGAAGTTCAACGAATGCTCAGTGAGACGATCGAGCGCGGATATGTTCTTGAAATTCCAGTCAGCAGTGATCGACGCACCTACCACGATGAAAGATGGTTTCTGGAGAAGGAGACCGGAGTCGTATTTAGCTTGGTAGGGCCCGAAGAGAGATGGAGGGGATTTTGGGGCGAAGTCGAGTTTCCAAATGCCAAGACGGTTTAGCCCTTTCAGCCCGTCAATGATGCGAGAAAGCAAATCGTGTAATTGAAGCGCTGATGCCTCTCTCGATTCTGTACAACGAATCACTTGATCCCCGACGCCTATGATTCGAGGGGCAGAGGGCACCCCGGACAGGGTATTCTGAGCAAGTCATGAAAGCTATTCAGATTCACCAGACAGGCGGCCCGGAAGTGCTTACCGTGGCCGAGATTCCCATCCCTACGCCCGGTCCGGGGCAAGTGCTCATCAAGATCGCGGCTACGGGCGTCAACTTCATCGAGATCTACTTTCGCGAGGGCCGGTACAAGGCTCCGCTGCCGCTGATTCCGGGAATGGAAGCTGGGGGAACGGTCGAGCAGCTTGGCGACGGCGTGGACGGTTTTGCCGTTGGCGATGCGGTTGCGTCTACCGGCGTGATCGGAAGCTATGCGGAATATGCACTGGTCCCGGCCACTCAACTGGTCAGAGTGCCGGCTGGCTTGGATTTGAAGCAGGCTGCTGCGGCGATTCTGCAAGGCATGACGGCGCACTATCTTTCGCATTCGACCTTCCCGCTCAAGTCCGGCGATACGGCGCTGATTCATGCCGCAGCGGGCGGGACGGGTCAGCTTCTGGTTCAGATGGCTCATGCGATTGGGGCACGAGTGATTGCCACCGTTTCGACACAGGCGAAAGCTGAATTGGCCCGCACAGCAGGTGCGGACGAGGTCATTCTTTATACCGAAGCTGATTTCGAGACCGAGACGAAGCGGCTCACGGAAGGGCGCGGCGTGGATGTGGTCTACGACTCGGTGGGCAAGACGACTTTTGAGAAATCGCTGAACTGCCTGCGCCCGCGCGGCATGATGGTGCTCTTTGGCGGGTCGAGCGGAGCGGTGCCGCCGTTCGACCTGATTCAATTGAGCACGCGAGGTTCGCTGTTTGTGACTCGCCCAACGCTCAAGGATTACATTGCTACCCGCAAGGATCTTGAATGGAGGGCCGGAGACGTCTTTCGCTGGATTGAAGAAGGCAAGCTCAAGGTCCGCGCCTCTCACACCTACCCGCTCGCCGAGGCAGCGCAGGCGCAGATCGACATTGCTTCGCGCAATACGACCGGTAAGCTGCTGCTGATTCCGTAGAGGACTCTTGTGTCGACGATTGAAATCACCGCAGAGGATCAGGTATTTGTGCTCACAGGCGCTGGGATCAGCGCGGAAAGCGGTTTGCCGACCTTTCGCGCTGCGGATGGGCTTTGGGAAGGCCATCGTATTGAGGATGTCTGCACGCCGGAGGCATGGGATCGCAACGCTGAGCTTGTCTGGCAGTTCTATTCGGCCCGGCGCGAGGCTGCGGAAAAAGCGCAGCCGAACCCTGGGCATCTTGCGCTGGCAAAGCTGGAGTCGGAGTTAGGCGAGCGTTATCTTCTATGCACGCAGAACGTGGACAATCTGCATGAGAAAGCCGGTTCGCGGCGTCTCGTCCACATGCATGGGGAGCTGTTTACATCGCGATGCAGCGAGGAGTGCGGCGAACCGCCGCAAACAGATCACGCGCTCTATCCAACACTGGCCAACGTTGCGCGATGTGCCTGTGGAGCGCTGCTGCGTCCGCACATCGTCTGGTTTGGCGAAACGCCGCTGGAGATGGATTGGATCACGGTCGAGATTCGCCGCTCTACGCTGATGCTTGTCGTTGGTACTTCGGGGTCTGTTTATCCGGCGGCCAACTTTGTCCACTGGGCGCGGCAGGGCGGCGCGAGGACTGTTTATGTCGGTCCGGAAGCTCCGCTGAATGCATCTGCCTTTACGCACGTGGTGACAGGAAAGGCCGGGGAAGTGCTCCCCGGCCTGCTGTCTGTGAGTTGAAGCAATTGTGGACTTAATTTTCTTTCCCGAACAGTCCGTTGTAGATGAGGCCGCCGAGAATGCCGCCAACGAGCGGAGCCACCCAGAAGAGCCAGAGTTGTTCGAGCGCCCATCCTTGCACGAATAGCGCCTGGCCGGTGCTGCGCGCTGGATTCACCGAAGTGTTGGTGATGGGAATGCTGATGAGATGAATCAGCGTGAGGCAGAGCCCGATGGCGATGGGCGCGAAGCCCTTGGGGGCGCGTGAGTCGGTCGATCCCATGATGACGATGAGGAAGAACGCAGTCAGCACGATCTCCGCCACGAGGCAGGCCATGAGTGAGTAATGATCGGGGGAGTGGTCACCGTAGCCGTTGGAGGCGAATCCTCCGGCAAGGCTGAAGCCGGCCTTGCCGCTGGCGATTACGAACAGCACACCGGCTGCAAGAACTGCTCCAACAACCTGCGCGAGGATGTAAGGCAAGGCCTCGCTGGCGGGGAATCGCTTGCCTGCCACGAGTCCTGCAGTGACGGCCGGGTTCAGGTGGCATCCGGAGATGTGGCCGATGGCGAAGGCCATGGTCAGCACCGTCAGCCCAAAGGCCAGCGCGACCCCGGCGAATCCGATGCCGAGGGTCGGATAGGCAGCGGCAAACACCGCGCTGCCACATCCGCCAAAGACTAACCAAAAAGTTCCAAAACACTCAGCGAACGAGCGCTTAATGAGAGACACGGGACTCCTCCACGGGTTTAATCTATAGCGGAATTGTGCTGGATGTCTTCGCCGCTACGCGCGCAAACATTACACGACTTCCGTCCGTGGAGGCAAGTTAATTCCTGTCGTTGCAGATCAAAAGTGAAAGCGATACTTCAACTGCGCTGAAATTATGCGCGGATCGTTGTAGTGGAATCCGCCGATGGTAACTGAGTTATCGAGCAGGACGCGGTGGTTGGTAACATTGAGCACGCTTGCTGACAGGTGAAGCCGTTCGCCGAACGCATGGCCGCCTGAAATATCAAAGGTAGTGTGCGCCGGCAGGTACGCTCCGTTGTACGGGCCCTCGTTGGCACCCGCAAGGCCATTCGTAAATCCTGAGCCGTAGTACACGTTCGTCGAGAACCATGTATGCACCGGAAGATTGGTCGTGAATCCGGTGTTCAGGGTGTCGCGTTGATCGTGGTCAACCGGGGTGTAGTCCGGGCCGAGATAGCAGGCCGGGTCGTTGGGAATACTGCAGGTGAATCCGCCAATGATGTTGCCGCGCTGCTCGGCGATCTGATTGGAATACGTCAAATGAAACTGCCCGAGTTTCGCCAGTCGCGGCGAACGGAGCGTTGTTTCCCAGGCCCGAACCAATGCGCCGTCGACGGCAATCGGGAAATACATATTCGATTCGCCGAGGTTCGAGTGATCGAGAAAATTGTTCACACGGTTCTTCACGTTGGTGACATCGAGCACCCAGCCTTTGTAGGGGATCTGAATGCCGAATTGGTGCTCTTCGTCGCGTTCGGACGGGATGGGAGTGAAGGTGTTTTCGCCGGCCGGCAGGTTGCTTGCGTAGTTCAGCACGGAGGCTGAGACGGTTTCTAGCGGGGCGGGCTGGAAGAAGTGTCCGTAATAGCCGCGCAGGACCCAGTGCAGCTTGGGGATCTCCGCTGTTGCGCCGATGCGTGGGTAGGCCGCGCTCTCGTCGAGACCACCGTGGTAGATCGAGAAGCGCATTCCGCCAAGGAGCGTGATCCATTGGTTCACGCGCAGGTGGTCGGAAATGTAGAACTCGACTAGCCCTGCGTTGGCCACGCCTGTGGTGTTGGGCTGGGATTGCGCTGAGCCGTCGTTGACGATGAACCCGAAGAGGTCGCTCTCGTTCTGGAAAAACGAGTACAGGCCGCCGGAGAAGCTGTTTCTCTTGCCTACGTCAGCGCGGAGGTCGGCTTGTGCGCCGGCGTAGTTGGATCGCTGGTGCCACGTGGTCGCCACGGTCGGATCGGTCGGAAGCGAGTCGTAGTCGGATTCGTTGAGGTGGTAGAAGGGAGCGATCTGGAACATTGCCTTGGACGAGATGGTGTGCACCCAGTTGGCGATGAGAAACCCATCGTGCTCGGTCTGCGCGTCGCGGAGGCCGAAAGAGTCGTAGTAGCCCGAGGTGAATTCGTAATCGGTGTTGCTGGGATCGTAGGGTACATCGAAGTGATCATTGCGGAACTGCCCGGTGAACCGGAGCTGGTCTTTCGGGGTCTGGTTGCGCACTACGGACGCGAAAACGCTCTCGGAGTTGGTCGCGTCGTGAAAGACAGCCGCTACCGGCGTAGCCAGGCCGTAGTTGGAACGCGAGCCGGTGACGCTTGTGTACCAGGCGGTTCGGGCGGAGTGATCGCCTAGCGAGAGCTGGGTTTCGCCAGTATCGTAGGTGCCGCCCGTTACCAGCAACTCGGCGTCGCGATTGCGTTCAAAGCCGCTTCTTGGCAGCACGTTGAAGGCGCCGTAGGTGCGGTCGCCGATCTCCGAATCGTAGCTGCCGCGCTCGACTTCCAACTGGTCGATGTCTTTGGGATCGATCTGCGGGCCGACGTTGGAGGCGATCTTGGTATTGGGAATCGCGATTCCATCGAGAAGCCAGGTGGTCTGGTGGCCGCCGCGCATGTGGAGCATGTCGTGGGTCATATATGCGCCGGGGACGTAGTCGGTGATCATCTGCGAGCCGATGGTGCGGCCGGCGCCTGGGGTTTCGTCAATATCCGCGCGCGAAACCAGGGTCGTAGGCGTGACGGAGTCGACCAGGCTCTCCGTTCCATTGACTGTGACGGTTGTCTTGAGACTGGCTACATTCAGGGCGAAGTGCAACACAGGATGGGTCCCCGAGAGCAGAGTCACGACTTCTTCCGCGTCGGAGAATCCGTTGGCCTCTACGTGAATGCGATAGGTGCCGAGCGGCACAGAAGCCAGATCGAACTGGCCGTTACCATCGGTTGTTGCCGTCAATTCGAAGTCCGAATCAGCGGCGTGTATCGTAACTTCCGCTCCCTTGACAGGAAAATGCTGTCCATCGTGAACCACGCCATGCAGAGAAGAAAATACTGTAGCCAGGCTCGGAATCGATCCAAAAGCTGCCCATAACGACAGGAAGGCCACAGTAATTAAAGTACGTAAACGCATACAAACTCCAAAAATGAAACAGGAATGCGAGTTAGTAGATGCACTCGCGCCCGGCAGGCCGATATTGGCTATCAGTCGTGCCGCTGTTAGCCGCGTCTTGAATCGCACGGCTTCCCCCGGTGATCAGGCCCGGAGTGGAATTGAAGATGGGAATTTTAGAGGATTTGCGCTTCGGGCGGTCCGCGCTGAGACCAGCTGCGGCGTTCGCTCATTTGAGCTGCTGTGACGACGCCGTGCTCGACGCGTAGCTCGGACGCGAGGGCCGATGAATTGGCCGCCGAAGCCGCGATTGCCATGACCGATGGAGCGGTCGAAGTCAACGCGTGGGGCATGAACGGGCATGAGTCCAGAGCGGAAATCGTCGTCTCGCCGCTGGAGTCAACCGCCTGTGACGCTTCCGAGTCCATGGCGCAATGATGCTTGCCATTGCGACGGCAGCAAGCGGGCAGGCGCGATTCATCCACCTTGCCGGACCATACTGAAGCCGGACCGGACATCAGGCCAGACGCCAGTATGCTTGCGGGAGCTGCCTGTCCCAATCCGAGAACCAGCAGCATTAAAATGGAAAGAGTCCGTCGCATCCGACTTTATCGTACACGAGCCGCATTCCCGGAGGCATCGCCTCAGGTATTATCGGAAAAACGCGAATTCCCGTAATCCTTCGCGCCTTGGTTTCGTACCCTTATGCAGTAAACAAGAGTTTCAAACAAGAGGAAGTCTCCGTGTCTCAAAGCTCCGCGTCCGTTTCGTCTTCGTTTCCGACAAACTCTTCCCGTCCGCTCCGCGTCGCCATCTTCGGCTTTGGCACCGTTGGCAGTTCGGTGGCCCGCATCCTTGTTGAATCGGCCCCGGCTGGCCTGGAACTGACGCACATCGTCAATCGCAATGTCGACCGCAAGCGAGTTGACTGGGTTCCGGCTTCGGTCACCTGGACCGAGGATACGGAATCCATCCTGGCGCGTTCGCCGGGAGGCCCGGACATCATCGTCGAGCTCGCTGGCGGATTGCAGCCAGCCGGAGACTGGGTGCGCAAGGCCCTGACATCCGGAAAAAGCGTCGTGACCGCGAACAAGAAGTTGATCGCCTATCACGGCCTCGAACTTGAATCGATGGCCGCCGCCAACGGCCTGCATTTGCTTTACGGAGCCGCAGTTGCCGGGGGCATTCCGGTCATTCCAGGCCTGGAGCACGGTCTTGCCGGCGATCGCGTGGATCGTGTGGAAGGAATCTTGAACGGCACATGCAACTTCATTCTCAGCAAAATGGAGGCTGGCGCGGAATACGGCGCTGTGCTGGCCGAAGCACAAGCGCTGGGCTACGCCGAAGCCGATCCCACGGAAGACGTGGCCGGATACGATGCACGGGCTAAACTGTCGATTCTGATCCGTCTGGCGCTACGGGCGCAGGTGCATCCGGAAGATATTCTGGCTTGCCCGATTACCGAAGTTACGGCTATCGACTTCTCGTATGCCCGGGATTTGAATTGCACGATCCGGCAGATTGCCCGCGCGGAGCGCGTCGATGGCCATCTGGCCGCGACCGTCCGGCCGATGCTGGTGCCACTGACCTCACCGCTGGCCTGGTCGCGGGGAACGGAAAACATGGTTGTCACCACCGGCCACTATGGCGGAGATGTCGTCTTCTCTGGTCATGGCGCTGGCGGCCATCCCACTGCGGTCGCAGTGGTGAGCGACCTGGTCGGGCTGGCCCAGGGATCGTGCCGGATAGCGATTCCCAGCAAGCCTGCCACGGTTGGCACCGAGCTGGAAGTGCCGCACTACATTCGATTCACGGTCAGCGACCGGCCTGGCATCGTGGCCGGCATTGCCGGAGCGCTGGCCCGTGAGAACATCAATTTGAACGCTATCCTTCAGAAGCCGGGATTTTCGCTCGATAAATTGCCGTTTGTGGTCACGGTTGAGCCTTGCAAGACTTCGTCGCTCAAACGCGCGTTGAAGGAGATTGGTCAGATGTCTGCGCTGCTGGAGAAGCCGTTGGACCTGCAGATGCTGGAGAAGTAGGGATACGGAATGCATGGACTGAGCCCGGATACCGATGTTAGCTTCTTCGTCGGCCAGACACTGATTCAGGCTTGCTTTGGTCCGCATGATCTCATTCTTAACTTTCAGGGAGATACCTTGGCCACGGTCTCGATCTGGTCCTCGATCGGATGCGTAGACGGGGACGGTGCGTGCAAGAAATCTGAGGATTTCAGAGAAGAAGCCGACTTCCTCCTGAAGTTGCTCAATGTAGCAATTGTCTCGTCGCAGATGTCAGCGGGCAGCGTATTATGTCTGGGCTTTGAGAATGGCACACAGCTCGAGATATACGACGACAGCGATCAATATGAATCTTATTCGATCCACTACGCGGGCAAGTCTACCTATGTTTGATGGACGCCATCCGAGTACGCGAAGGGTCTTGAGGTCGCAGCAAAGAGCACCTATTCGCGCAATGCCGTCTCAAAGTCCTGTCCGCCATAGAAGATTCCGTAAACAGTCACTTGGCCATCTGTAGCATCGAAGGCGATTGTAACTCGCTTCTTATAGCCCATCGTACGCAAACCTGGACGAATCTCTTCTCGCACCGTGCCTCGCAGGGGAAAGGTCGCGAGACTCTCGCATTGGCTCACGATATCTTCTGTGTACTTAGCGGCAATCTCTGGCGAGGCTGCCGCGGCGATATAGAAATAGAGGGCTACAAGCTGAGCCTCTGCCTCGGGCGTATAGATAACGCGATAGATCATCCGGCGCGCAGTGTCGATTTACGGGCAGCAGCCAGCGAGGCGCGCACCTTGTCTGCCGAGACAGCCCTGGACGGATCGGCCTTGATCGCATCGTAAGCCGGAGCAACCTGCTCCCGAAGCCAGGTTTCCAGCGCCCGTTCATGGAGTTGCAGGGTCCGCAGTCCATCGCGAATGACTTCACTCTCACTCGCATACTCGCCGGATTCGACCTTGGCACGGACCATTTGTGCCATTTCGTTCGTTAGCGTAATGCTGAATTGCTGAGTTGTTCGCATAAATCCGCTCCGAATAGGATTCTATCCTACTCGAATATTCCGGTTTTTGCAGAACTTCGTCTATGCCTTGATCGGGCCGGTCGACTCCCGCACAACCAGCTCCGGCTCCATGACCACTTCGGCTGCGAGTTCTGTCTTTTCGGGGTTGGCGATGCGCTCCAGCAGGATTCGCGCGCCGCGCTTGCCCATCTCGTTCAGTGGTTGCCGAACTGTTGTCAGGCTGGGCGTGCAGAAAGCGGCGGACTGAATATCGTCGAAGCCGACGACGGAAACATCGGCCGGGACGCGCAATCCGGCCTCGCTGAGGGCGCGAATCGCGCCAATTGCGGCAATGTCATTGAAGCAGAAGACTGCGGTGAAGGCGCGGGTTCTTGCAAGCAACTGTTTCATCGGCAGGTAGCCGATCTCGGGCGACATGGGGTGGTGGCCGGTCTTTTCGCTCCAGCTTCCGTTGCCGTTTCCGGCGTCGATGCGGGTTTCGAGGCTGGCGTCCAGCTCCAATCCGAGTGCCCGGGCGGCCTGCTCGATCCCTTCCCAGCGAAAGTCCGAGTCCGGGATGGCTTTCGGTCCGCGCATGAAGGCAATGCGCCGGTGGCCAAGCTCGTAGAGATGACCAAGGGCCAGTTCGGCGGCCTTGAGATGGTCAAGCACGATATGCGTCACGCCTGCCTCGGAGCCGTGTGCCGAGATTGCCACCACAGGCACCGGCACGTCGATCTCAGCTGGAGTGTTCAGGAGCAGAAAGCCGTCTACGGCGCGTTCCACCAGCATGCGCGGGTACTCTTCGAGCAACTCGGGACGCCAGTCATGGCATGCGGTGAAATAGAAGTACCTGGCCAGTGTCAGTTCCTCGACCACGCCGCTCATTACGCGGGTAAAGTAACCTTCGCTGAGATCGGGCGCGAGCACGCCGACGCTCATACTGCGGCTCTGGCGTAGCGACCGCGCGAAGTAGTTAGGCCGGTAATTCAACTTCTCGGCGGCGTCCAGGACGCGCTGGCGCGTTTCCTGCGGAATCGATTTCGCAGACGGAGAGTTGTTTAAGACCAGCGAAATCGTTGTCTGTGATAGCTGAAGATGCTCGGCCAGCATTTTCAGGTTGACATGGCCAGGCTTCGAATCTGACGGTACCTTTGGCATCCGTCAATTTGTAACAGAATTGAAGTATGGAGTAAAAGGCTTTTCCAGAAGGAAAGTACCGAAAACTGACATTTCGAAGAAACGGGGTTTTAGCGTGGGCTATCTGACTTCAAAGATCGGGTGGATTCCCAGGCTTTGGCGTACTTCCAGCTCGTGTAAGCCGAGTGATAGAGATGAAAAAGCAGCCCCTCGCGGCCATCCAGAAAGCCGCTCCGAAAGAAATAGTTTTTCACGAAGGTAAGTACGGGATTCACAACCGTCATGGCCAGGAATTCAAAGAGACCGCGGCAGCTTCGGTCTTTGCGCAGGACGAGCGGGACGCTGGCGGAGCTGTAGCGGTTCATATGTTCGACATAGAGCGCGACGGTCGGATACTGGTAATGCAGCAGGTCGCCGCGTAACTTACCCTTGGGCCCGGGCCACTTAGGCGTCGCGTGCGGTTCGGTATCTTCGGGCAGGCGCGCCGTTCCCTGGCGGAACAGGCGCAGCTTATAGTCGGGATACTGCCCGCCGTAGCGCATCCAGCGGCCGAATATCTGATTGCGGCGCGGCACCCAGTAGGCATCAAACTTTGGCTCGCCTACAAGCAGCGCCCGAATCTCGGTCTGCAACTCCGGTGTCAGCTCTTCGTCCGCGTCGAGCGAAAAGACCCAGGGTGAGGTGCATTTGTCGATGGCGGAGTTCATCTGCGGCCCGTAGCCTTTCCATGGCTCAATGAAGACCTTGACGCCGAACTCCTTTGCAATGGCGACCGTATCGTCCGTAGAGCCGGAATCGACCAGGACCAGCTCGTCGGCCCAGGCAACGCTGGGGAGTGTACGGCGAAGATTCGCCGCCTCGTTGCAGGCCAGGATAGCTATGGAGAGCTTCATCGGATGGGGTATTGGCTGAATGGGGCGAGATCAGGCAGTGTGCTCTTCAATCAGGCGCTTCACCAGCGGGCCGAGTTTCTCGCCCGTCTTGGACAGGACAAAGCCTTCGGTGGTGAGATCCAGCTTGAAGCTGGTGCTGCGGGCGGAGATCCAGATCTGTTGCACTGGAGTATTAGGTGTGATCACGAATTTGCCTTCGGGTTCCTCGAAGATTACATAAAGCGCGCCGGCCTGCTCTTCTACTTCAAAGTTGCCGTCGTCTTCGGAGGCGTAGAGTTCCTGTTTGAGTTCTTCAATGGCCGCATCGGCCGCCTTGCGAAATTCCACTTCGTCCATCATGCCGCCAGTGTATCAATTCAAGGCTATTTTCTGCCCAAATTGGGACAGAAGGGCGCGCGATTAACTCCGATTTGGCTTTTGTTGGGCTTTGTACCGGTTTTCTCTGTCAATTCACATCCGCTTCGTACACCCTTTACTTGATTTGCAGCAGTCTAATAAACGTAAGGCCACTTCAACCAACACCACTTCGACTGGAGACAATCGTGAAAATACGAAAGCTCATCGGATTCTGTTGTGTGACGGCGGTTTTGGGGCTTGCGCTCGCCCCGATCACGGCGGGCGGAGAGTCCCCATTTGCGGTCAGAAGTGCGGGAGCGAAGGCGGACGGGAATTCCGCTTATTTGGTTCGCGAGGTGGTCTATAACGAGCTTCACGATCATGACACGCATGGCTACTGGCGCTATTGGATCGAACGGCATTCCAGCAAAGAGACTCAAATGCAGGAAGCGGTCGAGACTCCAGATGGTCCGGTTGCACGGCTGGAGTTGAACAACGGCCACCCTCTCTCGGAAGATGCCCGCGAGGACGAAGACCGCAGGCTGCAGCATTTGCTGACTTCGCCGAGCGAGCAGGCACAGCATCGCAAAGAATATTCAGACGACGAGCATCGCATTGGCCGCATCCTCGCGCTTCTTCCCGATGCCTTTCTCTATGAGCCTGCGGAGGAAGAAGCTAGGAGTCCGCAGATGCCGGAATGCGCGTGTTATCACATGCGCTTCCGTCCCAATCCCGACTATCCAGCGCACTCGATTGAATCGCGCATTTTTCACGCGATGACTGGCGATCTCTGGATCAGCGTGGATCACAAGCGGCTGGTGCGCCTCGATGGCAAGCTGCAGGAGAATGTGGACTTCGGCTATGGATTCCTGGGCCGTCTGTACAAGGGCGGGTGGTTCCGGCTAGAGAGAACCCACGTCAATGCGGGCAGTTCCGCTTCCGGCAATGGCGATTGGAAGACGCAGCGGCTGGAGGTTCACATGATTGGCCGCGCAATGCTGTTCAAAACCATCGCGCGCGAGACGAGCGAGGTTCGCGGCGGCTTTACGCCCGTGCCCTCCGGGTTGAGTCTGCAACAGGCCGCGGCGCTGGTTCGTGAGCCTGTGATTGCTGCCGGAGCGCAACCCGCCTCATTGGTTACTTCGCGCTGACTTCCGGGCAATTGTTTTAGTGCTGACGGCCTGTTCTGATCCTGACCATCGCAGAGTCTGAGGCCCGATACTATGATGGGGATAGCGGGCTGCGAGATAAGGAATTCAGTGGAGCTAAAGCACCTGACATCGTTCGTCGCCGTGGCAGATCAATTGAGCTTTGTGCGCGCAGCAGTGCAGCTTCACATCTCTCAACCGGCACTCACTGGCCAGATCCAGAAACTTGAGGAAGAACTCGGCGTCCAACTGCTTGCGCGCAACCGGCGAACGGTCAAGCTTACCGATGTTGGAACGATCTTTCTTGAAGAGGCCAGAGCCACTTTAGCCCGGGCCAGGCAAGCTGCGGATCGTGCACAAAAGGCAGCTCGTGGCGAATTCGGAAGGCTCAAGATTGCCTTTGTTTCTTCAGCGGCGCTCGAAATTGTTCCCGGCATCGTAATCGAGTTCAGGAAACAACATCCTGAAGTGGCTCTCGATCTGATCAATATACAGACTGCCAATCAGGTAGAAGGGTTGCTTGAGAAGACCCTTGATATTGGGTTTGTACGATTACCCCTATCCAATGATCAGTTGAGCATCACCATCATCCATCGAGAGAAATTTGTGGTGATATTGCCGAAAGAACACCGGCTTGCCAAGGAGAAGCAGCTTCGCGCTGCGCAGTTGCGGGAGGAGCCGTTTGTCGCATATGGCCGGCGCTGGGCGCCTGGTTTCTTTGATTCCGTTATGCAAATATGCAACCGCGAAGGCTTCAGCCCGAATATTGTTCAGGAAACAGGTGAGATGTACACCGCGATTGCGTTGGTTGGGGCAGGCGCTGGCATTGCAATCCTGCCGCAATCCGTGGTTCGTGCTCAGTCGAGAAATATCGTAATGAAGCCATTGTCGAAATCAACAGAACATTCCGAGATCGCACTTGCCACACGAGCAGGCAATAACTCATCCCTTGTCGAATCGTTCGTCTCTGTTGCGCGCAAGGTATGCAAGACGATTAGTTAAGTTATATGCAAAAACGATAAGTCAAGTTATGATCTGCGTCTCTTCCTGGCCATGCCCTTCTATGCGTTTTTTCTGTAATAACAAAATCTAATTATTGAATGCGAATAATACGATTGGACGAATCTATGGCTGCTCTTTTGTAATCGTAATTGAAAGTGCAACGGCCTTAAACGGCACTTCGAAACACTGTAATAAACAAGGAGTAGAGAGACATGAGCGATCAGAATGAAGAGAAGCCATTTCTCGACGGAGTGTCGAGACGTAGTTTCCTGGGAGTTGGATCAGCCGCGCTGGCAACAGTTGCAATGGCGGGTCTGACGGCCAATGCGCAACAGCGCGATGACACGGCCAAAGCAGAGGGTGACAATTCATCGAGCGATCCAGGGCCTGAAAATCGGGTACTGCTCAAACAGAATCCGCACACCAATACACCTCCACCGACAGACCACGGCGAGATCGGCCCGGTCTGGTACTCTTTTGACCTTTCTCGTAAGCGCGTTGAAGAGGGCGGTTGGACACATCAGGTGACCCAAAGAGAGCTTCCCACTTCGAAAGATCTCGCCGGAGTAAACATGCGCCTGACCTCGGGCAGCTTCCGCGAGTTGCACTGGCATACAGCCAACGAGTGGGCGTTTATGGAGTATGGAACTGCACGCGTCTCGGTGTTGAATCCGGATGGAACCATGTTCATCGATGACGTGGGCCCAGGTGATCTTTGGTTCTTCCCGGCCGGATATCCGCATTCGATTCAAGGGCTTGGGAAAGACGGCTGCCAGTTCCTGTTGGTATTTGATGAAGGGAATTTCTCAGAGGACAATACCTTCCTGCTCTCCGAGTTTGTTGCCCACATTCCGCCAGACATCCTGACCAAAAATTCGCGTCTGTCACCGAGCGATATCGCGAAGCTCCCGAAAGAACAGCTGTATATCTTCCCGGCAGACCTGCCGCAATCGCTGGCCGCAGACAAGGCCGCAATTGGAGGAAGCCGCGTCCAGGCGCCGCAGCAGTACACATTCAAGATGGGATCGATGGCCCCTACATTCACGAGCGCGGGCGGCGAAGTACGTGTCGTCGATTCGTCGAACTTTCCGGCCAGCACCACCGTTGCAGCCGGATTGGTACGTCTCAAGCCGGGAGGGATGCGCGAGCTGCACTGGCACCCCAACGCAACGGAGTGGCAGTTCTGGCTATCTGGAAAGGGCCGCATGACCATCGTTATGCCGGAAGGCAGAGCTCGCACGATGGACTTTAATGCGAATGACGTGGGCTTTGTTCCCGCAGTCGCAGGACACTACATCGAGAACACTGGCACAGAAGATCTTGTGTTCCTTGAAATGTTCAAAGCACCGCGATTCCTGGATATCTCCTTGAACAACTGGATCAGGCGCATGCCGCCGGAAATGGCCACTTCTCACTTGAATCTCGATGCGGAAACGCTCAAGAAGATTCCTTCGGAGAAGCAGGCAGTCATCGCAGGATAATCCAATTCCATCTCCAGCCGGCGCGGACGACTGGTTCCAACCCAGTATTCCGCGCCGTGTTTCACTCGCGCGGTGATGAAAGGTAAAAATGACTGCGTATGAATTCACACTTATTGTCTTTCTTGTTTCTATCTCGGCCGGCCTCCTTGGAGCGTTGACGGGGCTTGGCGGCGGGATCGTTGTTACTCCCGCGCTCACACTTCTACTGGGTGTGGATATTCGCTATGCCATCGGAGCAAGTCTGGTTTCAGTTATCGCAACATCCTCAGGTGCGGCTGCGGCATATGTGAAGGACGGCCTCTCCAACATACGCATCGGCATGTTTCTGGAAATGGCAACAACGGCGGGCGCAATCTGTGGGGCAATCCTCGCCAGCAGGACGCCAACAAACGCGCTGGCAATTCTTTTTGGCGCAGTACTCCTTCACTCAGCCTGGCAGGTGATTCAGGCAAAGAAACAGCAGAATCGGAATCAGGCGGCGGACCCTCTCTGCGAGACGCTTCAGCTCAACGGCGTGTTTCATTCCTCAGAGGGAACAGTCGATTATCGCGTATCACGCGCAAAGTCGGGCTTCGGACTGATGTACGTGGCAGGCGTGCTATCCGGAATGCTGGGCATCGGGTCGGGAGCTCTTAAGGTAATTGCGATGGATCGCATCATGGGCATTCCGTTCAAAGTATCGACGGCTACCAGTTCCTTAATGATCGGTGTGACAGGGGTTGCGAGCGCCGCAATTTATCTCAAGCGCGGATACATTCATCCGCTCATCGCACTACCGGTTATGCTCGGTGTACTTGGGGGCTCAATGCTTGGAGCAAGGCTCCTGCCTCGTATGCCAGTAATGACATTACGCCGCATTTTTGCCGTGGTTGTCGTAGTGATTGCAGTCCAGATGATTACGCAGGGATTGAGAGGAAGGCTATGAGCGCTATTGTATTGACTGATACGAAATTGCAACGGTTGATCGGGGCTACCCTGCGCGGCGGTGTCCTCGTAGCGAGCATAACCGGAATTGTTGGCGGACTCCTATTTCTGACAGCTCCGGATGCAAAGCCTGTATCTTTCCATCTTTTTGAGGGCACTCATTCGCTCTATGCCTTTCCTGGTCTGATGCTGCGTCAGGCATTCGAACTTCATGGCGTTACCCAGCTAGAACGTGGGCTGGCCATAACGCAATTGGGAATCATAGCGCTCCTGCTCACCCCGATCATCCGGGTGACGTTCTCGATTGTCGGCTTTGCTTTGGAGCGTGACCGCATCTATGTCGCCATCACATGTGTTGTGCTGGCGACTCTAATGGGCAGTCTATTGCTGCACTGAATTGACTTCGATATCAATCCGAGAGGCACGACTGATCGTCAGATACATTCAGTCTTCGCCCTCGCATTCACCAATTGTTGAAACGAGCCTCATCGAAAGGAGACTCCTCATGCTTGAAAATTTATTCACCCCCACCCACCTCGCAGTAGTCCTTGGAATCGTCGTGCTCTTCTTCGGAGGGAAGAAGATTCCGGAACTGGGCAAGGGAATCGGCGAAGGGTTTCGCGCATTTCGGGATGGAATTAAAGGCTTTCGCGAAGAGGATCAACCCACGAACAAGGCTTAGTGAGGATGGTGGTCCGTGCTTTCTGCGGACGGGCATCCATGGATTGATGAAGCTCCATGGATGCGCCCTGTCATCAGTTGCGCATCCATGGCCTCGAAAGTGGTCAGAAGGGTATGTCGTCGTCGGTGATTTCTGCCGAGTGTGCGTAGTCGTCACCGCCGGAAGGGCGCTGATCGAAGCTCGATGTGTTGCTGGAATTGCTGCCGCGCTGCTGATAGCTTCCGCCGGAGCTTCCGCCTTCCTCACCGCGGCCTGAGAGCAGCGAGATGTCGCCGACGACAATCTCGGTCCGGTAGACCTTCTTGCCGCTTTCCTTGTCGTCCCAACTGCGGGTGGTCAGGCGGCCCTCGGCGTAAAGCTTGTTGCCCTTTTTCACGTAGTCACGCACAATCTCGGCCAGTTTCCCGTAGGCGGTCAGGTTGTGCCATTCGGTGCGGTCTTGCCAGTTGCCCTGCTGGTCTTTGAACCGTTCGCTGGTCGCAATCGAGAAGTTGGCCACGGGCTGCCCGCTCGGCAGAACCTTAATATCCGGGTCTTTGCCCACATTTCCCAACAGAATTACTTTGTTTACGCTCTTTGCCATAAAATTCGCTCCACTTGCCCAATCACGGGACGTAAGGAAAAAGAATAGCAGAGGATTCGCCTGTCTTCTGCCAGCCGGGGTTGAGTTAAGGCCGCATTGCTATTTGTTGCGCCCTGGATTGCGTCCCTGATCGCGTCCCAGTTCGCGTTTCAGACTGCGCCTGCGCAGCCACTTTGCCGCGCCCAGGACGGTCAGCATCAAGCCGAAAGGAAGGCACATCATGCCGGTAATCAGCGCCAGCCAGCCGGAGTTTGAGCGCGCCCCTTCGACACCGACGCCGCCGAGCAGTGTCATCAGGAGGCCGATTGCCACCACTCCCACGGCCATGATGAGCGATCCCCAGCGTAGTAGCTGGGTCGTGCCGTCGTCGGGTAGAAGGTTATCCTGACCGGTTGTTTGGCGCTTGGGTGCCATCGGGGCTGCGAGCATTCGTCCCTTCGTCTTCAGCTTATGCCCGCGCCGCGGCCAGCATTGCGTAAACAACCACGCCCGTCACCGATACATACAACCAGATTGGGAAGGTCCAGCGGGCGATTTTGCGGTGCATGGGAATTCTGCCGCTGAGAGAAAAGAAGAAAGTCGTCAGAACCAGAGGCAGCGCGATCACGCTCAGGAGGACGTGGCTGATCAGGATTCCGAGGTAGATGGTCTTGATGAGGCCGTGGCCGGGATAGTGGCTTTCGCCATGCAAGGCGTGATTGACGATGTAGCTGACCAGGAAAAGAGACGAAAACGCAAAGGCCGTGAACATGGCCGCGCGATGAGCAGGAATTCGCTTCGCCCGGATGAACGTGTAGCCGATGAGCAGGGCCGAGGCGCTGAGTCCGTTGAACAGTGCGTTGAGCGCGGGCAGGAAGGTGAGTTCGACGCTGGCTGCGTCCGCTGCCGGATGAACATAAATCAGCCAGAAGAGGAACAGCGTGGCCACCAGGCTGATGGCGACGATCGCTGCGATGTACGGCCGGGGACTGGCTGTGGGAGGTATTTGTCGATTGTGGGCTGTGGTTTGAGTCGTCATAATTCCAGGTCAGTGTTAGTTCGTCGTTGGCGATTCTTCGCGAATCATGAGGAAAAATGAGAGCTATTTCACAGTCGCGGCGAGCATCAGGACGGTGAGCAGCAGCGGCAGGTAGAGGACGCTCACCTTCAACAGATCGCGGGCGAACATGCGGCTTTGCGTCTCAGTCGTGGCGCGCAGAATGCGGCTGAAGCGGATGGTGTAGCCAAGATAAACCAGCCCCAGCACCGTGGCCAGGATCGCGTAGGTCAGCCCGGCCATGCCGAGCCACCAGGGCGCGAGGCTCACTGGAATCATGAGCACCGCATAGAAAAGCGCTTCGATCACGGTGGAAAAGCCGTCCGGCTGCACAACCGGGAGCATGCGGATGCCGGCGCGGCCGTAGTCATGCCGGTAGAGCCAGGCGATGGCCATGAAATGCGGAAACTGCCATACGAAAAGGATCGCGAAGAGGGCAATGCCGGGCCACTCGATCTGGCCGCGCGCGGCTGTCCACCCGAGCAGCGGACCTGCCGCGCCGGGAAATGCCCCGAGGAATGTGGCGAGCGTCGTAACCTGCTTGAGCGGCGTGTAGATGGCTACGTACAGGAAGACGGTCAGCAGCGCCAGGCCCACGGTGAGCTGGTTGGTGAAGTACTGCAACCACAGACCACCGGAAATGACTGCTCCCAGACCGAGCGCGAGGCCCTGGAAGAGCGAAATCCGTCCGGCCGCGATGGGCCGCTGGGCGGTGCGGATCATCTTGGCGTCGGTCTTGCGCTCCAGGGCTTCGTTCAGCGCGCTTGCGCCTGCGGAGACAAGTGCCACGCCGACAAGGGTTTCCAGCAAGGTTTCGAATTGGCCGCGTTGGATGCTGGAGATCCCGGAGTGCATCGATCCAAGGTAGAAACCGGCCCAGGTGGTGACCAGGACCATCGCCGTCACCTTAAATTTGAAGAGTTCGCGCAGGTCGCCTATGAATGTAGCCGTGGCGCCCGGTGCGGGATGCAGCACGGCGGAGGCGCTTCCCGGTCCGGATGCTTTTTCCAAAATTGTCGGCGACTTCGATCCCGCTGCCGGAGCGGGCAACTGGATTCCCGCTTTGGCGGTCGCTGAAGGGGCAGTGGACATTCGGAAGGGAAGACCTCACTTGCGGCAACGCCGCCGGTTTTCTGTAAGGCGCAAACTATCCTGATGATAGCAAGGCTGAAACTTGGATGCTTCCGCACTATGGTAAGGGTCCAACCAGTTTTGCCAAAAGGCAGGAAATCCGGGCCGGATTTCCTTTCGGATTCCTTCCTTAACGTTGCAGCTCCTTGATTTGGCCGACGATCGGCTGACCGATTGATTGGTTTGACCCGATCGATTCGAGAATGGTCTCCACAATCGCGCCCGGGGGCAGGGAATCGACCGCGACGGTCAAGTGTGATGCGCGATAGAGTGGCAGACGGCGCCGGTAGCGATCTTCGAGATTGTCCCGGTCCTGCAGGACGGGTCTCAGCGGTTCCGTTCCCCGGCAGCGGGTGAGAACGGTTTCAAGAGTGGCCTCCAAATGGACCAGGCGCGTGCCGTCCCCGGTTAGAAGCAGGTTGCGGGTGTGCGAATCTTCGATTGCGCCGCCGCCTAGGGCGAGGACGAGCGATTCGGAGGCCAGCAGCCGGCGGATTGTCTCCTGTTCGAACTGACGGAACCAGGGTTCGCCGCGATTCTGGAAGATCTGCGCGATTGTGGTTCCCGTGGTGGCTTCGATCTCGGCATCGACGTCAAGAAATTGCCAAGATAGACGCCGGGCCAGCAAGCGCCCGACCGTCGTCTTTCCCGCGCCCATAAATCCAGTCAATACAATCCGTCGCACTCCGGCAGGTGCTTCTACGGCAAGCTCAATCGGCACTCGATCCGAATTCCCAGACGGCATTTCAGGCGTCTCCGCGCTCGATCGCCAATTGAATATTGGCCCAGAGCTCGTCGCGGGGCTCTTCTTCGATGGGCATCAGTTGGCGCGCTACTTCAGCAATGTACTCGAGTTCGCGCACCAGTGCGCTGCATCGCTCACAGGTAAGCATGTGGGGATCTGCCTGTAACTCCTCGCCTGCGCCGACGCGTTCCGGCATACTGGCCTGAAATCTGGCGCAATCTGCGTCGAGGATGTCCCGATTGATTTCTTTGACTTCTTCTGATGTGCGGTACCTATCCTGGGGTTGGGTCACTTGGCCATCTCCTCATCCGCAGGGGCGCGCAGCGCTTCCCGCAACTTCATTCGGGCCTTATGGAGCTGAGACTTTGAATTTCCAATGGAACAGTCAAGCAAGGTTGCGATTTCGTTATGTTCATATCCTTCAATATCATGCAGGACGAAAATAAGACGGTATCCCGCCGGGAGGCTTTCCACCGCTTTTTCCAGTGTCATGCGATCGATCGAGCCAGTCAGACGCAAATCCGGCGCCCCAAAGCTGCGCGCGGGACCGTGGTCTGGCGAAGGATCAAGCGCCTCATCCAACGAGATGAGATTCAGGCCCTTACGTCGAAGGTGCATCAGCACCACGTTGATAGTAAGGCGGTGCAGCCAGGTCGAGAAAGCTGAATCGCCACGAAATGTTGCGATCTTCCGATGCAGTTGCAAGAAAGACTCCTGCGTCAGGTCCTCGGCTTCTGCTACGTTGCCCAACATGCGCAGGCATAAGGAATAGACCCGGCGCTTATGAGCCGAATAGAGCTGGGCAAATGCCGCATGATCCCCCGATTGTGCCCGGGCGAGGATGACAGCTTCCGCCGATTCGCCTTCCGCGCCTGCATCCTGCGTTTTCGCCGGTCCAGTAGATGCCGGAACTGATTCTTCGGAGCGATCCGTCCGCGCACCTTCTGATCGGTCGCGGTCTGAAGAATCCTCCTGCTCCTGAGTATTGGATGCATTCTCGGCGGTTTGCGTCTGAGCGCTTTCTCGGACCGGATCGTAACCCGTTTCGGCCTTGGCGGTCTCAGTTGCATCAGCGGCCGGGAGATCAGTGTCAGTCACGCCGGGGGATTTCGATAAGCCCATTGGGAGTCCTTCGAACCTAAAAGGTGCATCTGTCCGTCCAAATGCAAGGCTGAGCACTTGACCAGTCGCTGTTGAGGCTTTGCTTCATCCGGCCTGGCGAATGCCCCGGGATGTCTGCCAGATCGTGAACCAGGCTCGGAGCGGGCTGCGAGCATTTGCCCCGGCGTAGTTCGCTTGAGGTTATTAGTATAGGGAGCAGCGGTTAAGCGCAATAGGGTACCGTCCGATGGGGCCTGATTCTGGATCTGTCGGCGAACCCGAACGGCGTTGAAAAAGAGAACCTTGGTGCGCGAAAACGGATTCCTCGCCGCGTCCGAAACAGATCAGGGGGCGGCGATAGGTATTTGGTAGGATTGACCGGATTCCCTTGCCTTCGCGCGTTTTGGGTGGCCTGGGTTCCGAGTGGCCACTGGGATTCTGGTTGGGGTAACGGTGCTTCTCGGATGCATGACGGGAAGTCGCTCGTGTTTTGGAGATTTGGAGCCATTCTGTTCACAGTGAAAGCGAAAAAGGAGCCCACGAACCGGACTAAATCTCGCGCGGGCTTTCGCGGAGGCCCGCTCCGCGTTACAGGCCTGTTTTTTGCCTGTCTACTGGGAACGCTGGATGGAAATGGCCGATTCGCAGCCGTCGCGCAGGCAATCGGTCCGGAAACTCGCCAACCGTCGACTGACAAGTCGGCCGGGAGCGAATCTCTTCCCGATGCTCCGTCGCCGCAGCAGGAAGGGGCTGCATCGGAATCAAATTCCGCAGCCAGGCCGGCCAGTCTAGCCAGTCCACGCCCCTATGAGGGCGATTTCGCGGGGAGCGAGCAAACGGCCGAGGACCGGCTTGAGGCGTTGGAGGGGAAGACGGTCTTGCGCATTGACTTCGAAGGAGTCGCCGCGCCGCGGCTCGCTCCGCTGCCGGATCAGTTGCCGCAGCAGCCAAACGTCCCGCTTCGCGCCGAGAACGTTCGCCAAAGTCTGCGCCGGCTTTACGCGTCCGGCCTGTATGACTCGATTACGGCGCAGGGAAGCATCGCGGACGGACGCGTGGTACTCGTTTTTCGTGGAACGCCACGGACTTTTATCGGCCTGGTCAGCGTGAACGGAGCAAAAGGCAGCAACACCAACTCCCTGCTGGCCCGTATCAGCCGTCTGACGCCCGGTACTCGCTTCGTCGCCTCCGGTCTGGACCGCGCCGAGGCGGCGATGCGGCATTCGCTGGCCGACAGCGGCTACTATGAGCCGGTTTTTTCGTATTCGCTCTCCCAGCACCCGGAGAACCAGCTTGTGGATATCGCTTTTACCGTCGATTCCGGGCCGCACGCGAAGATTGGAGCCGTGTCCGTGAGTGGAGAAAGCGGACTGACGCCGGAGGAATTCCGGAGCTACTCGAAGCTGAAATCAGGGCATACCGTCGACCAGGAAACCACTTCGAGGGCGCTCAACGGTGTGGAGAATCACTACCGAAAGGAGCAGCGGCTGGAGGCCGAGGTCAGGCAAGAGTCGAAGCAGTACATCGTCGCGAACAAAGCGGTGGATTATCAGTTTTTCGCCAATCGCGGGCCGGTCGTCCATGTCTCCGTTGACGGCGTCAAGCTGAGCGATGCGAAGATGCGCAAGCTATTGCCGATCTACGAAGAAGGAAGCGTGGATGAAGACCTCCTTAACGAAGGCAGCCGGCGGCTTCAGAACTACTGTCAGCGGCTTGGTTTCTTTGACGTGAAGGTGCAGCATGAGCAGAAGCCTCCGAGTGCCGATCTGGTCGATATTGCCTTCCACGTGCAGTTGGGTGCGCGGCATCGCGTGGGCAGCGTAACGATTGCCGGCGCCAAATACTTTGATCTGCCCACGCTGCAGGAACGGCTAAGCGTGCGCGCGCGGGACGCCTTTGATCGTGAGGGTGTCTACAACCAGTCTCTCGTCAATACCGATGTGAGTTCCCTGGAAGCCATTTACCAGAACAACGGATTCGCGCACGTGAAGGTGACGCCTGAGATTCTGGACGAAGACAATCGAGGCCAGGGCAACGGGGCGCAACCTGGCGCGGGTCAGAGCCGGAGTCAGAGTCAGGACCAGAGCCAGAGTCGAAGCCGGGCACACGGCAAGCTCGTCGGCCTCGACGTGGTGTACCACATCGAAGAAGGGCAACAGGAGCGCATTCATTCCGTGCAGCTTGAGGGAACAGAGCGAATTGCGCCGGCTCAATTGACAAAGCTCCTGAATACCGCTCCGGGGCAGCCGCTTTCGCCGGAGAGCCTGGCTGGCGATCGCGAGGCCCTGCTCACCTACTACCTCAGCCGCGGATTCGATCAGGCCCAGGTCGATGTCGCCCAGGCCGCGCCTCAGGGTACACAGAAAACAGACAAGCAGACGCAGGAAAATCAGCAGCCGGATAAACAGACTGGAGCCTCCGGCCAGGTGGATATTATCTTTCACATTCGCGAAGGTGAGCAGGTTTTCCTGCGCGGCCTGATGATCACAGGCCTGCATTACACCCGGCCGCAGACCATCGCGCACGGCATCACGATGAAAGAAGGCGAGCCACTCGATCAATCGGCGCTTCTGGATACGCAGCGCAATCTGTACGACCTGGCGCTCTTCAACGAGGTCAGTCCCGTGATTCAAAATCCCACGGGCGAGGAACCGCGCAAGACCGTCCTGCTGCAGACGACCGAGGCCCGGCGATGGGATCTCAGTTACGGAGGCGGCTTTGAGGTGCAGACCGGCACCGTGAACGGAGGGAGCTCTCCCGGCCCGAATGGAACAGTTGGCGCGAGTCCACGCGGAGTCCTTGAGCTGAGCCGCATCAATCTCTTTGGCCGCGACCAGACCGTTTCCGTTCGCGGGAATCTAGGCCTGCTGGAGCAGCGGGTCCAATTCGTGTACCAGTATCCCCATGTTTTCGGCGCCAGGAACTTCAATTTCAGTTTCTCTGCGGGCTACAACAACAGTCAGGATGTTGTTACCTACAGCGCCTCGCAACTGGAAGGCAGCCTGCGCCTGACGGAGAAGTTCAACGGCGAACACACGCTGTTCAGCAAGGCCAATACCTTCATCTACCAGTTCGTATATCGCCGGGTAAAGGTGAACCAGGACAGCGTCGCGCTGCCGATCACGGAGATTCCCCTTCTGTTGCAGGCGGTGCGCGTAGGCGGCCCGAGCTTTACATGGATTCGTGATACACGCGACGCCCCGCTGGACGCTCATCGCGGTACCTACACGAGCTTTCAGGAGTTCATCTCTTCGGCAATCTTCGATTCGGAGGCCAACTTCAACCAGTTGGACGCGTCCAACTCCAGTTACTACGATCTGGACCATCATCGCTTCGTTCTGGCGCGTAACACGCGCTACGGGCAGGAGCGGGCTTACGGTAACGCAGTGGATGAGAGCATTCCCTTGCCGGAGCGGCTTTACGCCGGCGGCGGCAACTCCCATCGCGGCTTCGGCGTCAACTCCGCCGGTCCGCGTGATCCTCAGTCGGGCTTTCCCATCGGTGGCGCTGCCGTATTCGTAAATTCGACCGAGTTGCGCATGCCGCCGCCGACTTTGCCGTATGTCGGTAACTCTGTGAGTTTCGTGCTCTTTCACGATATGGGCAACGTCTTCGACAACTCACGCGATGTCTGGCCCAGCTTTTTACGATTCCGCCAGCAGGACCGCGCGGGATGCCGCGACCTGGCGCCAGGGCCGCCGACCGGAACGGTCACATCGACCGGCACGGAAGGCACTTGCAGCTTTAACTATTTCTCGCATGCGCTCGGACTCGGCCTGCGGTATCACACGCCGGTTGGGCCGGTGCGTGTCGATTTCAGCTGGAATCTCAACCCTCCGATCTATCCTGTGACCTACAACACGATCACAGACACGAACCTAACCAACCCGTACGAAGGCGAAGGTGCGCATTTCAACTTCTTCTTCAGCCTGGGGCAAAGCTTCTGATGCGGATCAATGCAACGATCGCAGTCCATTGCGCGGCCCAGGCCGCGGCGTTGCTCCTGCTGATTTGTTGCGTTGTGCCGGCTCACGCGCAGGCTGACTCCGCGCCTGCGAGTCCAGAGCCGGAAACAGCGCCGCACGCTGAGACACTGGACAGCGTTGTTGCGGTCGTCAACAACCAGGTGATCCTGGCCAGCGATATCGATCTGGAGATGCGCCTCTTCCGCCTGTTGCCGATCGGCACCCGCGTCGATTTCACTCGCGCGAAGGCGCTCGAGCGAATGATCACCCGTACCCTTATCGAACAGCAGATTCTGCTGGAAGATCCGCAGGGCCTCGACGTTACGCCGAAGGACCTTGAGGACTCTCTTGCTGAGCTGCGCCAGAGCCTGCCGGCCTGCAAGAGCCACGATTGCGCCACCGCAGAGGGATGGTCCTCGTATCTAGCCACGCTCGGTCTTACTCCGGAACGGGTTTCCGCATACTGGGCGCGCCGGATGGCGCTGCTCCGCTTCATCGAAATGCGCTTCCGCAGCGGCATCCGCATCCTGCCGGACGAGATTCGGAAGTACTATCAGGAGACGCTGGTTCCGAAGTATGCAAAGCCTGAAGACGCACCATCTTTAGAGAAGCTTTCCCCGCGGATTCAAGAGATTCTCTTGCAGCAGAAGGTGAATGTTCTGCTGGGCGACTGGGTGAAGAGTCTTCAGGATCAGGGCCAGGTTGAGATTCTCGATCCCGCGTTGCGCGACGCGGCTCCGCCCGAGTCAGGAGCGGAAGCATCGCCCAGCGCACCGGCAGAGAGCGCATCGCCCGGGAAGGGAGGCAGACCGTGACAACTTCCAATGTTCCGGGCGCTCCTGAAACAGGCGAAGTGATCGAACCCGAGGCGACGCCGTCTTCCACCCATCCGCCGACTCGTCGCAAATGGCGATGGAAGCGGCATCTTGGGATTTCCTTCGGAGTGGTTGTCCTGATCCTGGTCGGACTCGTGATCGGGCTGTATTACTGGGCCAGCTCAGCCGCCTTTGAAGACACGGTGCGCCATCGCGTGATCGCGCAACTCACGGACGCCACCGGCGGCAGGGTAGAGATGGGCGCCTTCCATTGGGACCTGCTCCATCTGCGCGTTGAGGCGGATGGCATCACGATTCATGGCCTCGAAGGCGCCAATGAAGCGCCTTACGCGCATGTCGACCGGCTCCGTTTTCAAATTGCGATCCTTGACCTGTTCACCTCCACCTTTTCGCCGCGCATCATCCTGCGCGAAGCGGAGATCCTGCGGCCGGAGTTTCATCTGATCGTCTATTCGGACGGATCGACGAATCAGCCGCATCCGCGCCGAACGCGCAAGTCCACCAAACCGGCGATGGACACGCTCTTCGATGCACAGATCGGCCAGCTTGCCGTGGAACAGGGAACGCTGCATATCGCCGACCTCGTTGTTCCGTTGGATCTGCAGGCTCGCGACGCAAATTTGCAGCTAAGCTGGGTTCCAGACAGCGGCGCGGCGATTGGCCCGACCAACACCAGAGCGGCGAAGCCGAACCCGGCAGGGAGCTACCGCGTTCTGCTCAGCCTCGGCGATCTGGGCTTCGCGCAAGGGAATTTCACGCCGCCGAAGAGCCGGCTCGATGCTTCGCTCACGCTCTTTCACGACAGCGTGCAACTGGACAGTCTGCGCCTGGCAGCTCTGGATCAGACACTATCGCTGAAAGGGACGCTGACTGATTTCGCTCATCCCGCCTGGCAGGGGCAGGCGAGCGGCCAGGTGGACTTGCGCGTCCTGGCGCCTTACACCGGCTTCTTCTTCGTGCGAGAGGGGGTCGTTACCCTTAACGCTTCCGCTTCCGGACGAGGCGCGCAGTTTGGTGTAACAGGCGATCTTGCATCGAGTTCCGTTCACTACCGTGATCCCGTTGTCGATGCGCAGAGCACCCTTACCGCTCGCTTCCGTGCGGATGCGAAGCAGTTGGTTATCTCGGATATCCGGACCCGTCTGGTGCAGGGTGGGGAAGTCGATGGGGAATTTCAGTTCGAAAACTGGCTCGACTTCACGCCGACTCCTGCCGCACAGCTAGCCTTGCGGCGTGCTCACAAATCATGGCCCGTGCCGACAGGCATGGTCCGCGCCAATCTCAACGGCGTGTCATTGGACACCATCCTGACCATGCTTGCCGCTCCGCCGTATCGACATCTTGGTCTCGACACCGTGGTTTCCGGTCCAGCGACCGCGCAATGGACCGGTTTGGCGCAGGATCTTGCCATCGGCGGTCAGTTGGCGCTTGCGCCTTCCGGCACGACGATCCCAGGAGAAGCTCCGGTGCAGGGCTTTGTCGACGGAACATTCCATGCGGATGCCGGATCGATCAATGTCCGCGCGATGGATGTGAAGCTGCCGCACAGCCGTGTTCAGGGCGAAGGCTCACTCGGTGTCTTCCCGATTACTCGCGCGTCCGAGATGGAACTCGTCTTCCAATCGACGGATCTTTCGGAGTTCGACAGCATATTGCGCACTTTGGAGCTGAAGCAGGGTAACCGAGTCGGTTCCGCGGCGCTCCCCGTGGCTCTCAAAGGCGAAGCGCAATTTCGCGGCCAGTTCAACAGCTCCTGGCTGACTCCGCGGGTGGAGGGCCATCTGACGGCGAGCAACATCGGTATCGAGATTCCCTCTGCCAATACCGACCCCAATGCAGCTCTGAGCTTTCTGGACTGGGACTCCATCGATGTGGATGGGTTGTACACCCCGGCAAGCATCGTCATCCACCACGGCCTGCTTCGGCGCGGTGCGGCCAGCCTGACCGTGCAAGGCCACCTCGACGCGGATGACCCCGAATACAAGATCGGCGATACGGAGCCCGAGTTTGATGCGCGCTCGGTGCTGAGCTTGAAGGCGGATGCGGAGCAGTTTCCTCTCAGCGAACTGCTTCCTCTTGCCGGAATCTCCGCCCCGATCGCCGGAAAACTCAGCGCCTCCGTTAGTCTTCAGGGGCAATTGGGCACGGATGCAGGCTCGAACGGACTCTCCGGCACCGGCAATGTCGATCTGGACAAGCTCACGGTGTACGGCGAATCCATCGACCACATCCACGCCGTAGGCTCAGTTGGTGGCCAGCAGTTGAAGATCACCAGCCTGACAGCCCGGCAATCCTCGGGAAAAAATGGCGGACAATTTACCGCGACCGGCAGTTATGACCTTGCCCATAAGAGCTTCAAGGTGGATGCTCGCGGTTCGGCGATCGATCTGGCCAGCATCTCCGAGGTGAAGAGCGCAGGCGTGACCATCGCGGGCCGGGTGGGCTTCACAGCCATCGGCGACGGAGCCATAGCCGACCCGCATTTCGTCGCCCACGCGACTGTAAGCAATGTGAGCGTGGCCGGCGAACCCGTCGCTGATCTGCATCTCTCTGCCACAGCGGCTCAACGCGCGCTCCGATACGACCTCAACTCGCACCAGTCCACCGGCGATTTCACGGCGCATGGCGAAACCAGTCTGAAGACCGACTACCTGACCCAGGCCAGTCTGCAGTTTTCCAAGTTCGATATCGGCGCGTTGCTTAAACTGCTCCACATCACAGGCATCAACGGCCAATCGAACCTGGAAGGCACGGCCAATATCTCCGGGCCGCTGGCTCACCCGGAAAAGCTACGCGGCGAGGCGAAACTGAACGACCTTGCCGTGGTCGTCGAAGGGGTGCATCTGGCGAGCAAAGGCGCAGCCCACGCCACACTCATGGAAGGCGTCGCACGGCTTGATCCTCTGGAAATCACCGGCGAAGACACCGATTTGAAGCTGCATGGCTCGGTTGCGATCACAGGAAAACGGGAGCTCGATCTGCAGGCGGATGGCTCGGTGAACATGCGCCTCGCCGAGACGCTCGATCCGGACCTGATCGCGTCCGGCGCAACCAATTTTCAACTCCAGGCCCACGGATCAATGACCGATCCGATTCTGCAAGGCAGAGTCGAGTTCAAGAACGCTTCGCTCGCGCTTCAGGACTTCCCCAACGGGTTGAGCCAGATTCAGGGGACCCTGGAATTCAATCAGAACCGGCTCGAAGTGCGTTCTCTGACGGCGATGAGCGGCGGCGGCCAGCTCAGCGTTGCCGGATATCTCGGCTTCCAGCACGGTCTTTACGCGGACCTTTCCGCGACTGGGAAAGCCATCCGCCTGCGCTATCCGCAAGGTGTGAGTTCGCTGGCGGACGCCAATCTTCGCTTGCAGGGACCGCAGAACAATCTGCTGCTCAACGGAACCGTCATGGTGACGCGCTTCGCCATCAATTCCGACCTGGACATCGCTGCGTTGACCGCGCAGACCGGCGCGGCGCAGCCGATCGTTTCGCCCGATGCGCCGTCGAATCACCTGCGTCTCGACGTTCACCTCACCTCTGCGCCTCAACTCAACTTCCAGAACGCCTACGCAAAGCTGGCCGGCGACGTCGATCTGCACCTGCGCGGCACACTGGCCTCGCCCTCGCTGCTCGGGCGGATATCACTTACAGAAGGAAGCACCACGATCAGCGGGACCAAATATGAGTTGCAGCGCGGCGATATCAATTTCAGCAATCCGGTCCGCATCCAACCGATTATCGATGTGGATGCGACAGCCCGCGTCGAGGACTACGACATCACCATCGGCCTGCATGGCAGCTCCGATAAGCCGCGACTCAGCTATCGCTCGGAACCGCCGCTGCCCGAAGCCGACATCATTGCGCTGCTTGCCCTCGGGCACACGCAGGATGAGGGAACTACCTACAGCGGCCAGACGCAACAGCAGGCGGGCGACAATCCTATGACCGACGCGCTGCTCGGCGGGGCCCTGAATGCCACCGTATCCAACCGAGTGCAGCGTCTTTTCGGCACCGGAGCGATCAAAGTCGATCCCAACTTCATCGGGACGCTGGGCAACTCGACGGCTCGGGTAACGGTCGTGGAGCAGATCGGCAACAACCTGACCTTTACTTACGCCAGCAACGTAAACACCACCACCCAACAGCTCATCCAGGCGGAAATTGCCATCAATCGCCACGTCTCCCTCGTGCTGACGCAGGATGAATCCGGGATTTTCTCCATGGTGGTGAAGATCCGGCGGCGATTCAAGTAAGATATTTTCCATCCAACCGCCGCGCCGTTCCAAACGGCACAACTCCACGTTGAGCCTCGTGTCTATAGTGAACGAACGATGGATGTCGAAGGCTTGGGCAGCGTTCAGAGCCTATCTGGACAAATTCAATAGCCAAGCTCTCCAGCGCTCGTAAAAGGAGGATTTGGGTATGATTCCCACTCGCATTACCGGCAGGATCACTCTCGCCGGACTCGTCATGGGGGCCCTCCTCAGCCTTCCGCAGGCTTCTTTTGCCGCTCCTTTATCCGCTTCTGGGACGCCTGGAGCGACGGCAAGCATGGAAGATGAGAACTCGGCCGCCGCAGCCGTAACCGCCAAACTCGACAAGAAACAGTTTCAAAACGTCAAAGCCACCGTAGACAACGGCATCGCCACACTGACCGGCACGGTCGAGATGTATGAATACAAGGCCGATGCGGCCAAGCGCGCCCAGAAAGTGAAGGGAATCGCAGCGGTGCGCAACCAGATCGAGGTTTCGGGACCATCCGTTCCCGACGACCAGCTCAAGGCCAAACTTGTCGAGAAGCTGCAATATGATCGCGTCGGCTATGGCAACGCCTTCAACGCCATATCGGTCGACGTTCAGAACGGCGTGGTGACTCTTGCCGGTCATGCCAGGACTTATGTTGACAGAGATTCCGCGATGGCGCTGGTCAGCATGTACCCCGGCGTCAAGGACGTGAATGAGGAGATCCAGGTCGACCCAGTTTCGCAGATGGACGATCGCATTCGGATGGAAGTGGCGCGGTCTGTCTATGGTTTTCCGAGCCTGAACAAATACGCGATCGACCCGGCGAAGCCGATTCGGATCTCGGTGCAGAACGGCAATGTCGAATTGTACGGAGTTGTCGATACGAAGGCTGACAAGGATGTCGCGTATCTGCGCGCCAACAGCGTTCCAGGGGTCTTCGGCGTGAAGAACTATCTGCAGGTCGCCAACGAGACTCCGGAAGACAACGCAAACAACAAGGTCAAGCAGAACTAAGACACTACCGTTGTGCCGAATCCAGACACATGGCCGAAACGATAAAGCCTTAAGCCCGGATCGAAAAGTCCGGGCTTTTTTACGGTTTGACCGGCAGACTGCGTGTTCTCAAACGATGCACGATTGTAACGGCAGTTATCCCCATTTCACCTATTGAAGCGGCGGAGACCGCCGAAGTGTACAATCAAGCGAACCGAATAAATTCAATTTGTAACGTTATTCCGTAAGAGACCACTAATCGCTAGAAGGAAAATGGCGAGCGTTTTCGCTTAATAAAGAGGAGGCTATTGTGTATCCGAACGAATGGCAGAGTTTCATGCTCATGGTTAAGGAACGAAAATTGCCCAAAGGCTGCAATCTGCACGCGGTGCAGGCGCAGCTTTATCAGTACTATAAGTCGCGCTCCATTACGACTGCGCAATGGGCGGAGTTCGAGGCCGGGATTCATCGGCTGGAACCAAGCTTGCCCTGGCGGTTGAAGTCGGCCACGGAAATTCGAGGATAGAATCCTTCTGGTTGCACGGTTTTCTAGGATTCAGTTCGTCTTCTTTGTAGGTTCCCTTTCACGTTTTTCCTGTAACGGTTTTGGGCTTCCCGCCACTACTCCTTAGCTCAGGCACAGTTGCCTGAGCTAAGGAGGTTCCAATGTGCGTCGCGGAATGGCATAGCTTCGTTCTCGCGTTCAAGGAACGGCGACTGCTCAGGAATTGCAGTCTGGTTACGGTGCAGAAGCAGTTGTACCGGCTCTATCAGGAAAAAACCATCACCCAGGCGCAGTGGTCGGAGTTCGAGTCGGACCTGCATCAGCTCGAGCCCGCCCTCCCGTGGCTCGGGTAGCTCACCGCCTATCTCCAGCGGAAGATCTTCAGCGCGACGGCGAATGGCGCGATTAGCCAGGCCAGCAGAATTGCAACCGGGGTGACAAGTTGGCCTAGGTGCATCCCCTGCAGCATGTTGCCGCGCAGCGCGACGATGGCAGCGGTCAACGGCAAAGCTTGCACGAATGGCTGAATGATCGCCGGAAAGCGGCTCGCCGAAAAGAAAACTCCGGAGAGAATCCACATGGGAAGCATCACCAGGTTCATCAAACCCGATGCGGCTTCCATGGTCTTCGCGCGTGACGCGACAAGCAGGCCCAATGCGGAAAAGGCGAGGGAAGTGAGCACGCAGAGTATGCCCAGCTCCAGAAGCGAGCCGCGCAAAGGCACCCCGAAGACCAGCCGGGCAAAGCCCAGAAAAGCCACGACCTCGATCACCAGCATGATCAAACGCGACAAGATATAAGAGGCGAGGTATTGCCAGCGAGGCATCGGCGAGGCCACCAGTCGTTTTAGGAGCTTCTTCTGGCGCGCTTCGACAATGGCAAAGCCGAGGCCCCAGATCGCCGAGCCCATCAGATTCATCCCCAAGAGGCCGGGAACAACGAAATCGATGTAACGCGCGCCTGTCTCATGGATAAGCTGGTTGCCGGAAGGCAGAGCTTCCTTGCGGCCTGCTGCCGTCTGAATTGCCCGGTCAGCAAGCAGCCGCGCCGTTCGCGCATCAGGATTCGTATCGTCGTACTTGTAGGTGACGCCATCCGGTGTCTTGATTGCCAGCAGCAGAATGTTTCCGGTTGCGAGCGCGTGCGTGCCCTCAGCCTCGTCCATCGTCGTTGCGGCAAGGCCCTTGTCGGCGGCGAGCGATTGCGTGAGCTGCGCGGTCGTCGCGCCCACCTGCAGCACATCCGCCGGACGGTTGCGGAAGGCGATGCCGAGGCCAACGGCTAGCAGAACGGGAAAGACGAAGATCCAGAAGATAGCCTCCGGCTCGCGCAGAAAGAGCCGGAAGCGCGTCATCGTCAGTTGAAACAGGGAGCTGTTTTCAAAACTACTCATCGCGTAGATTCCTCCCTGTCAATCCGACAAAAACATCTTCGAGCGTAGCCGAGTGGGTGCGGAATTCGCTCAGGTGCAGCCCCTGGTCGTTGAGCGCGGCAAAGATGCGCGGCACGGCGACATGCAGCTCAGAAACGGAGAGCTGGTGACGTCCGGCATCGACGCGGTGAGACTGGATGCCTGCGATCGCCAGCAGAGGCGCGATATCCGGCGTCAGGTCAGCGCTCAATGCAAATTCAACGATATGCTCGCCGCCAATCGAAGCGATGAGTTGTTGCGGGGTGCCGAGCGCGATGATCTTGCCATGGTCCATGATGGCCACGCGGTCGCAGAGCCGTTCGGCTTCATCCATATAGTGTGTTGTGAGGATGATCGTGCGCCCGGCCCGCTTCAGGTTGTCGACCAGATCCCATAGATGCCGCCGGGCCTGCGGATCGAGACCCGTGGTCGGCTCATCGAGAAACAGCAGCTCCGGGTCGCCTACCAGAGCGCAGGCCATGGCCAGGCGCTGCTTCTGCCCGCCGGAAAGTCCACCGACTCGCGATTTTCGTTTCTCTTCCAGTTGCGCGGTCTTGATCGATTCGTCGACCGAGATGCCGCGCTTGTAGAAGCTGCGAAACAGGCGCAACGTCTCCTCAACCGTGAGCTTGTCGGGGAACTGCGTCTCCTGAAGCTGGATGCCGATGCGCTGACGCAACTCGTTGGCGTTCGCGCTCCAGCCTAGGCCAAGCAATTCCACAGTGCCGGCATCGGGCGTGGTCAGACCTTCGCAGATCTCGATGGTCGTGGTCTTGCCCGCGCCGTTGGGTCCGAGCAGGCCAAAGCACTCGCCGCGCGCAACCTCAAGGTCGAGGCTATCGACCGCGACCACATCGGCATAGACCTTGCGCAGCCCGCGCAGCAGCAGCGTCGGCCCTGCCGATGTGCCGGAGGCCGGAGCGCTGGCTGGCGTCTTCTGCGTAGGGGTCCTCATCTCGATAGACATGGCCTAAGACTAAGCTGAATCAATTCTTGCGATCAACATTCATCTCTACAGTTGCCGGAATTTCACGCAATTGGCACCATTCATGCCGTGCGTTGGGCAACTTTTTTCTTCGCCTTTTTGACCGGAGGAGCCTCGGCGCTCCGCTGCCAGGCAAGATCGAGCGCCTGCGCCAGTGCGTCCGGCTTGACCGCCCCAAGACGAACACTGGTGCAGCCCTGCAATCCCCACGCGCCTCTGACTGGCACAAACGCCTGAGGATGCAGATCGACGAAATGTCTTTGATCCTGCGGTGAGAGCTTGACCATGCCAAATGAGCTGTCAGGATAGCCAAGCGTGGCGAAGATGCGGCCATGTGCGCGGAAGTCCGGATGTTTCATGTGCGCGGACTCGGTCGCGTCCTTGAGATTGAGGGCTAGTTCGCGGAATTCGTCGGCAGTCATTGGCCTTCCTCCGTGCCGCGCTGGGCGTTGTTTGCGAGTGAATGAGCGACCCACCACTTGTAGCCAAAGGGGTCAAGAATGCCGGCCATGCGGTCGCCATAGGGCTGATCGGCGGGCTCGCGAAGACTGGTTGCTCCTGCTTCGAGCGCCTTGGCGTAGGTCGTGTCGCAGTCGTCGACGTAGACCATCACGCTGACCGGCGACCCTCCGTAGTGTGACGCTGCAAAGGCTTCGATCGCCGGGTTCTCATCCGCCATCATCACGACGGAATCGCCGATCGCGATCTCCGCGTGATGAACACGCCCCTCAGGCGATTGCATGCAGAGTTTTTCCTTCGCCCCGAAGACCTTGGCGAAGAAGGCCATAGCTTCGCGCGTGTTGACAAACATCAGGTAGGGCTGCACGCTGTGATAGCCCTCGGGAACCTTACGGGTCTGGATCATAACACTCTCGGTCATAACGAATGCTCCTTGTACAAGCATTCTTGACCACCGCAGTTGCGAAGGATTGTAAAAAAGTGGCCTTGGTGGAATTTGTTCCCAGAAACCATACGGCAGTCGATGCCAACTCAGGTCAGCGGAACATGATTCAGATGCGGCGTAGCCACGGCGACATACTCACCCGGCGTTAGCCCCGAAAACATCCGGAAGTCATGAATGAAATGCGGCTGATCGTAGTATCCGCAGCGATACGCAACATCAGCCCAATTCTCGACCGACTCGGCGCGCAGCGTTTGCAGAACACGCTGAAAGCGCCTGACGCGCTGAAAGGATTTCGGGGCCAGTCCCGTCTGTTGGCGAAAAAGCTCCATAAACCGGCGGGAGCTGAATCCCACGCGATCGGCAATGTCGCCTACGCGCACATTTTCACCGGATTGACTGGGCCTCGCCAGGCGAGCAATAGCAAACGCGATCGCCGGATGCAACGGCGAGGCGTTTCTGAGCCGCGCCAGCAGCGCTCGTTCGAGGATGGAAAACATCGCTCGGAAATCGCACGCGTTCATCAGCGCATCGCGAATCGACGCAGCCTGACCCGGCCAGATGTCGTCCAGCGAGTAAGTCGCATTGGCAACCTCAGACGCGGGCATGGAGAGGAAGGGAAACGCGCCGCCCGGCCTAAACTGGATGCCGATGACACGCTCCTGCTGGCTGGTTTCGATCACAAAGCAGTCAGTCCGGGCTCCGCAGAAGATAGCCGGGGCGAAGGTTTCGAATCGGGCGTCGTTTTGCGGGTTGAATATCCGGACCGGATTACGAACCGGCTGCTCCTCGCGCAGGTCGAAGACGATACCCGACTCGCCGTTCGGCAGAAGCCGCTCGCGCTGATGGGTACCCTCAAAGCCCTCGGAATACCACATGCAGTCGACGAAGGCCGACAGCGGAGGTGGCGGAGTGTAGCGGCGGTAGAACATGGCTTCCAATCACGCTGCGACTCGCGCATGAGGACGCGAGCGTCTTCCAGTCTACGCCTAAGCTTTTGCTCAGTACATTCGCCGTACTACTCCATCTGCAACAGCGAAGCCATCGTCTCGACACCATCCCAGAGATTCTCAAGCCGCAGGTTCTCGTTCGCCGCGTGCTGATTGTCGTCGTAATTGGCAATTGGGACAGTGATGGTACGCGTTTGCGCCGCCCGCTCCATTGCACCCAGCGGCACACTGCCGCCCATCGTCGGCAGCAGTACGACGTCGCCACGTGCAGCCTCCACGGCATGAATTACTTCCTGCGCAATCGGAAGATCCATCGGTGTGCGAACAGCGTTGTAGCTGGCCGGATCGTGTACAATGCGCGCGACCCTGGGATGGGCCAGCAGTATCTCGCGCGTCGGCTCGCTCGCCACCACGAAATAGCCGCTAGACTGGACGTAATCCACCACGCGCTCCTGTTGCTTCTGCCAGTCGATGCCGACAACAAGTCGCAAATCCAGATCGGCGGTCGCTGTCGGCGGAATGACATTCGCAGCATGTGGGCCCGTCTGTCCGGACGAGATTCCATTGACATTCAGCGACGGCTGGTTGATGAGGTCAAGCAGATGCGCTCCAGAGCCGTCGATGTGACCCAGCCAGAAGGCGTCCATGAGCATGTGGTCGTTGACCGGAGCGCGCTCGAGAGCCTGTTTTTCCAGACTGGATAACGGCGCGATGCCGTCATAGAAGTGCGGAATCAGCACATGTCCTGACTCATCCTTCATGCCAGCCAGCAACTGGGCAAGCATCATCGCCGGATTCGGAGCCCAATTGCCGTAGTGGCCACTGTGCAGACCGTGATGAGGCCCATAAAGCGTGACTTCGAGATGGGCATCGCCGCGCGCGCCGAAAACCACCGTCTGCTTTCCGCTCTGATCCACCGGTCCGTCGCAGACCAGAAAAACATCGCCATGCACAAGGTCCCGATGCGCGGTAAGGATCTCTTCCAGATGCGGCGATCCCGCCTCTTCTTCGCCTTCCCAGACGAAGCGGATATTGGCGCGCAGCGGAATCCCAGCGCCGCGCAGCGCGTCGAGGGCAATAAGCTGCGCGAAGATCGCCGCCTTGTCGTCTCCCGCAGACCGCGCGTAAATTCGTTGGCTTCCGTCGACCTCTCGTAGAACCGGCATAAATGGCGGCGTTACCGTCCACTCCGAGGGAGTCACCGGCTGGCCATCGTAATGGGCATAGAAAACAATGGTGTGTTTAGCGCCCGGAACATCGATCCGTCCATATACGACAGACGGTGCGCCGGGTATCGAAAGCAGTTGAGCGTCCGCACCGCGTTTCTTCAGTTCATCCACCAACAGGTCAGCGTTGCGCTTGAGGCCGGCCGGATCGGCAGCGACATTCGAGATAGCCAGAAAGTCGCTGAACTGTTTTATCAGCTCAGACTGATGACCGGCCGTGTATTGGTGCGCTGCCTGCGCAGGGGTTGGGGCAGCGAGCGTCTGCCGCGGCAACAGGATCGCAGCGAACAGACAGAAAAGAAGGCGTCTTGAAAGCATGGCACCAGTCTACCTTTTTCGTTCGCCTGCTCAGGGGTACGTACCCATTGCCTCAGGCGGCGGTTGCAATTGCGGCGACGCGGGTAATGGCTACAACAGTGATATCGTCGGATTGGCCGAATTGCTTCGCGGCTTCCACGATTGCGGCGGCAGGCTTCGTGGAAATCTCGCGTCCGCGCTCGAATCCGAATAGCTCGCCCTTTTCGCTTTGCGCTTCGATGACACCATCGGAATAGAAGGTGAGCCGGCTGCCTGGGGAGAGTTGAAACTGGAATGTCTCGTAGCTTGCGCCACTCACGACGCCCAAGGGCAACGCGCCGGGCAGCTCTATCTCTTGCCCATCGAGATAGGGTGACAAATGGCCGGCATTGGCGATGGTCACCGCGCCGTCGGCGGTGATTTGGGCGGCGAGCGCCGTCGAGAAACCGCCTCTGGTGCGGCCTATCAGGCGCTCATTCAGCCTGCGCAGGATGATCTGAGGGTCATGCGTGTCTTCGGCCACGGTTCGAATCGACCCCACGAGTACGGAAACGAGCATGGCTGCGGGCAAGCCCTTGCCGGCAACGTCGCCAATAACCAGAAGCAGGCCAAGGTCATCTGTTGGAAGCACTTGGAAGAAATCGCCGCCGACCTGTTGCGCGGGCTGATAGACGCTTTCGACAATGAATCCGGGAATTGCTTCGATCTGCTCTGGCAGTATGACCTGCTGCACCTGGCGGGCTGCCTCCAACTCACCCTCGAACACTGCCTGCTGGCGGCTGGTCTGTGTCGAGCGGAGCACCATGATGACGGTCAGCGAGACGTAGCCAATAGCGGCCGTCACCGAACCTGTGTTCACAATAAATGGCCCGACCGCAAAAGAATTCATCGTTTGTGCTAGATGAGTTCCTGCCGCGTGCCATCTAGGGACAATACCCATCACAATCTCGGCCCCCCAGAGAACATTGCTCACGCACCAGGAAACCACAGGAATCAGTAGGATGCGTGCTCCCCGGTTGCCACATCGCAGATCTGAGATCAGCACAGCGGGGATCACAATAGCGAATATCGCAAAAAAGGGAACATCTATGATCGGTCTGTAATAGGCCGGGAGGATGATGTCGGACAATTCCACCCAGTTCACGAGGACGATACTGATACAGCTCAGGACGATATAAATGCGCAGCCATCCGCGGAGTTTCCGGTGGACAAACGCAAACACCATAAGGGCAGTAAAGAAATTCAAGAGTCCGTCCGAAAGCGGATAAAGATATTGGACCCAAGCAGGTATATTTCTGAGCGATTGGATTATCTCGATGGGAAGATCGAGGCATATAGATCCCCCCTGAAGAGCCAACCAGAGATATTCCTTCTGCTGCCGCTGCGCGGTGAAGAGGGCTAAGGCAACCACGCTCACGCCGATGCCCATGAGCTGAACAAGCCAGCCGAAGGCGTTGGGGTAGATCACGCCAAGCCGGACATGGTCGGTTAGTGCGGTTTCCTCCCCCAGAGAGAGCATTTCCGCGAAGAACGCGACGTCACTCGATTGCCGCCACCATGTTGGCCTCGTGCGTTCGCGGATCGCGATCACAAGGTTTCCGGTTGCGATCTGAGCATCTGGAATTCGCGCCACAAGCCTTGCGCCCTCAGTGTAGCGAACCAGGGGAGCAAACCGGCCAGATTCGAGCAACTTCTGACCGTTCACAAAAAGCTCAAAGGCATCAGCGACATCGAAGGCTTTGACAGCCAATCCGGTCTCGTCGGGCGAAACCTTCACGTGTATGCGCTGCCAGACGATTTCCGGTTGGCTGGAAGGAATGATCATGCGTACCGGTCGTTTGTCGTTGGCGGAGAGCCACTTCGAGTCGTCATAGTTGGGATGCGCGAAGGCGGGGTCATCTCCACCGATGAAGACGCCGGTTGCACCCAGCTCTGCCGGTACGCGCAGATTGGTGGCATCGAAGCTCTGCGCCCTCAAGGGCGGCGACGCAATCGCTAAACCCAGGCACCCTGCGATAGCAAAGAGCCAGCGCCAGCGCTCAGGTATGCGGTTAGGAATGAGAGATTCCGGAGGGTTCAAGCGTCCTCCTCGGAGATTCGTTCCAACCTACCATCGTCGATCCCTCAAGTACACTGAAGAGTGGGCTGATTACGTTTTTATGACTACCCTTTGGGCGAAAACCAGGATCACGCTGGAAATGATCAAGTGGGAGCACTCGATCTTCGCGCTCCCGTTTGCGCTGACCGGCGCACTGCTCGCGGCGCAGGGCCTTCCTTCGATGCGAACCCTCGGCTGGATTCTGGTCGCGATGGTCTCCGCGCGGTCCGCGGCCATGGCTTTCAATCGCTGGGCCGACGCCGCGCTCGACGCCGCTAACCCCCGCACCAGCACCCGGGCCATTCCGGCCGGATTGCTCTCGCGCGGCTTCGTACTCGCCTTCATCCTGACGATGATCGCCGTCTTTGAACTGGCCTGCTGGCAACTCAACACACTGACGCTGGAGCTTTCGCCTATCGTCCTCGCAGTGCTGCTGGGCTACAGCTACATGAAGCGCGTCACCCGCTGGTCGCACATCGTTCTCGGGCTGGCGCTCGGTATCGCGCCGTCTGCCGCCTGGATCGCCGTCCGCGGCTCTTTAGACCTGCGCATCGCCCTGCTCACTGCTATCGTCACCTGCTGGGTCGCGGGCTTCGACATTCTCTATGCCTGCCAGGATATGGAACACGACCGAATTGCGGGCCTGTTCAGTATTCCGCAGGCCCTCGGTCTCGACGCCGCATTCTGGATGGCCCGCATCCTTCATCTAACAGTCGTGGTGCTGCTGGGCTGGTTCGCCATCCTCTTCTATTTCGGCTGGCCAGGCCGTATCGGCATCGCCGCCGTCGCAGTTTTGCTGCTCTATGAGCACAGCCTGGTCTCCCCACGAGATCTGCGCAAGCTCAACGCCGCCTTCTTCACCATGAACGGGGTGATCGCCACGGTCTTTCTGGCGTTTGTAGCCGCCGACCTTTGGTTCAAGCACTAGTGTTTGCGTCTCAGTGGCATTTCTCCAATGCGCATCACCCAAAAGCGGCAAGATCCTTGTCCAGCACTATGATATTTTTCGGATACACGCGTTTTTCCACCCGCGAGGGTCCAGAACAAACCAGAGATTGATCCGCATCCCTTGCAGGAGTGTCCTTTTATCTTGACCAAGATCGCAATCCAGGGAGAACCCGGCTCTTTCAGCCACGAGGCTGCCACCCGGCTGGCTGCCGAGATGGGCGAAGACGCACGCATCATCCCGTTTTCCCTCTCCGCCGAGGCCTTCGCCGCTCTGTCCCGGTGCGACGTCGACTCTGCTGTCATCCCCATTGAGAACTCGCTGGCCGGTTCCGTCACAGAACACTTCGACCTCATGTTGACGCACGATGTCACCATAGTCCGCGAGGCTCTGCTGCGCATCCGCCACAACCTGATCGCGATCTCCGGAGCATCCCTCAACCAGATCGACCGCGTCTTTTCCCACCCCGTTGCCCTGGCGCAGTGCCGGCGCTTTCTGTCCGAACATCCGAAGATGGAGTCGTTCGCCTTTTACGATACGGCGGGAAGCGTAAAGCAACTGGTCGAGCTCCGCGACCGTCACGCTGCGGCGATCGCGAGCGCAGAGGCGGCCAGCTACTACGGCGCTCAGATTCTCGTCTCTGGCGTCGAAGACAATCCGGAAAACTACACCCGCTTCTTTTACCTCCGCCGGCTAGCCGACGCAGTACCGAACCCCCATGCGAACAAGCTAAGCCTCGCGTTTACCGTCGAAAACCGGGTTGGAACATTGGTTGCCGCGCTCTCGGAACTGGCCAAGGAAGGCACAAACCTCACCAAGATCGAGTCCCGCCCAGTCCATGGCCGTCCCTGGGAGTACGTGTTTTACGTCGATTGCCAGCTCCACAGCCCCGCAGACGGCACCCGCGCAATCGAGGCGCTCCGCACCCACTGTTCCATGGTCAAGGAACTTGGGCGCTACGTCGAAGCCGCCCGCTAAGGGCGGCTTCAAGGCTTATGTCTCCAGGCAGTCCGGCTTGTTTAACTCTGAAATTGCCTCAGCCGGAGCGGCGAACCCCGGAAGTAATTAGCGAGCCCTTACACTATCTCCAAATACTTCAGATATTTCCGGCCAATTCCGCCATCCTTCTTTAGATAAAGCAATCGACCAGAGCGCCGATACATCCCTTGACTGCCTCTAGGCGGCCTGCGGAGCTTTTTCCCGTTGGAAGTGGGTCTGCAAGCTGCGAAGCCAGGCCACAGTTCATTCACATGGAACGGGAGGGCGGTGATTTTACGTAACTCCTGATGCGCCAGGAGATTTGAAGCAAGGGAACTGGTATCGAAAATCCCTTTCTGAAACTTTCAAGCTTGTGTAGTGTCTAATAAGGAAAGTTGATACGAGGACGCGCAATGTTCAATCCATCTTCCAATTCCCAGCCCAGTTCCCAGTCCGGACTAGAGCTCACCCAGTCCGCCGCCAAGGCCATTCCCGTATTGCCGGTGCGCGATACGGTGCTTTTTCCCCACGCCGTGCTCCCGTTGACCGTGGGCCGCGAAAGCTCGATTCAGCTGATTGAGTCCTTGGGCGATCAACGGACTATCGTAGTCGTGGCGCAGCGCGACGCCCGTGTGGACTCGCCGCAGCCCGACCAGTTGTACGAGTACGGCACACTCGCCACCGTCCACAAGGTCGTGAAGATGCCGAACCAGAGCCGCTTTGTCTTCACCGAAGGCACCGCTCGCGTGCGCCTCGTCCGTTTCAGCCAGACGGAGCCGTTTCTGATGGCTGAAGTCGAGCCGGTCGCGGACGTGGAGGCGGCCGAGGCTGCCGCATCGTCAGCGGTTGAGGCTCTGCAGCGCAACGTTATCTTCCAGTTCCAGCAGATCGTCAACGCATCGCCGACCCTGTCCGATGAGTTGCAGACCATCGCGGCTAACATCCAGGAGCCCAGTCGCGCCGCGGACTTCATCGCCTCGTCGCTACCGTTCCTCACCACCACCGACAAGCAGACCCTGCTCGAGTCCGCTGACGTCGCCGCGCGTCTGGAGAAGATCAACCAGTTTCTCGCCAAAGAGATCGATGTCCAGCAACTCCGGAACAAGATTCAGACCGAGGTGCAGGATCAGGTACAACAGTCACAAAGGGACTATTACCTCCGGGAACAGTTAAAGGCAATTCAAAAAGAGCTCGGCGAAGTCGATGAAGGACAAAAGGATATCGACGAGCTGCGCAAGAAAATCGAAGAAGTCGGAATGCCCGATGACGTCAAGAAAGAGGCGCTCAAGGAACTGAATCGGCTGGCGCGGATGTCTCCAATGGCATCGGATTCGTCCCTTGTTCGTAACTACGTCGAGTGGCTTGCGTCCCTGCCGTGGGCACGCAGTTCGGGTACGAAAGTCGATCTGGGCAAAGCTGCCGAGATCCTCAATGACGACCACTACGGCCTGAAAAAGGTAAAGGACCGCATCCTCGACTACCTCAGCGTTCTCGAGCTCAAGCCTGATATGAAGGGGCCGATCCTCTGCTTCGTCGGACCTCCCGGAGTCGGCAAAACCTCTTTGGGACGGTCCATCGCTCGGGCGCTCGGGCGGAAGTTCCAGCGCGTTTCGCTCGGCGGCATGCACGACGAGGCCGAGATTCGCGGCCACCGACGCACCTATGTAGGCGCGCTTCCCGGCCAGATCATGCAGAGCATCCGTCGCGCAGACACCAACGACCCGGTGATCATGCTCGATGAACTCGACAAACTCGGCCGCGATTTCCGCGGCGACCCGGCGGCTGCCCTGCTCGAAACGCTCGACCCTGAGCAGAACAACACCTTCCGGGATAACTACCTGGATGTGCCGTTCGACCTGTCCAAAGTGCTTTTTATCTGCACCGCGAACATGCTCGATCCCATTCCGGAGCCGTTGCTCGACCGCATGGAGATCATCTCGCTCCAGGGCTATACCGAGGAGGAAAAGGTCCATATCGCATACAAATACCTGATTCCAAGGCAGATTGCAGGCAACGGCATTCCGGCCGAGGTAATTGAGTTCCCTGAGGAGGCGGTCAAGCACATCGTCCGTCACTACACCCGCGAGGCCGGCGTCCGCAGGCTGGAGCAGGTGCTCGGCACGGTCTGCCGCAAGGTCGCTCGGCGCTACGTCGAAGGAAACAAGGAGAAGCTGGTCATCGACAAAGAGCTTCTGCAGGAGTTCCTCGGTGGCGTTCAGGTTCGCGTCGATATGGAAGTCTTCGAGCGGACGCGCCGGGCTGGCGTAGCGGTCGGTCTTGCCTGGACACCCGCTGGCGGCGATGTCCTCTTCATTGAGGCTAACCGCATGAAGGGCAAGGGCGGGTTCACGATGACCGGCCAGATCGGCGAAGTCATGCAGGAATCCATGCAGGCCGCGCTGACCTGGGTCCGCTCCAACGCCGGAAGCCTCGGCCTGGAAGAGGACTTCACCAACTCCGTCGACCTGCACATTCATGTGCCGGCGGGCGCCATCCCCAAGGATGGTCCGTCCGCAGGCGTCACCATGGTCACGACTCTGGTTTCGCTCATGACGAACACGCCGATCCGGCCCTTTACGGCCATGACCGGCGAAGTGACTCTCAGCGGAAACGTACTGCCGGTCGGCGGGATCAAGGAGAAGTTCCTCGCCGCCCGGCGCGCCGGAGTCCAGCACGTGATTCTGCCTGCGGACAACCGCCAGAACGTCGAAGAGGATCTGACCCCGGCCCAAACCGAGGGCGTCACGATCCACTACGCGAGTCGCGTCGAGGAGGTGCTGGCAGCAGCGTTGCCGCTCCTCCACGCCCGGCCGCAGGATGCTGAGGCCTTGAGCGGCGTGATTGTTGGTCACGTTGCCTGAGCTGAGCTGAAAGGACAGCACAAACGGTCCCCGGTTCCATTTGGAGCCGGGGATCTTTTTTGAAGAAGTTGCCTCGGAGAAGCAAACTTTAGATTTATTCTGTAATGGACTGATAAATAAATGCGTTAGCAGAAAATTGCGAGAGGAATATAGATCGATGCCCACAGGTTTTCCACAAAATAGTCCAAAATGTGGCTGACTGTTCCAAAATGAAAGACGAGCGCTTCAAATTATGATAATTTACATTTAGTTTTGCAGTTTAAGTGATTGATTATAAAGATAAAACTACTAGGGTTTACCTCTTGCTCTCTCTTCATCTCGCGAGATTGGCCAATGTTCGCGCCAGGACCTCGACCCCGCTGGCAATCCATTCCGGACTGGCATATTCGTCGGGCCGATGACTCACGCCACCTCGGCAAGGCGTGAAGATCATCGCCACCGGAGCGAACCGGGCCACGAACAGAGAATCGTGATAAGCCCGGCTGACCATCCGCACGCTGGTCTTTCCGGCGCTGCTCACCGCGTTCTGAACAGCCTCCAGAACAGAGGCGTCGCAGATGGCCGGCGGGTCCGCATTCACGGTTTCAAAGTTGATCTGTACTCCTCGCCTGGCAGCGACCTCTGCCGCAACGGCCTTCCAATTTTCCACGACCCCGTCCCTGCGCGTCCCGTCCGTGTCGCGAATGTCGGATTCGAGCCGCACCAGCGACGGAACCGAATTCACCGCCCCCGGAAAGACCTCGCATACACCGACCGTCGCCACCGTATCGATCACGCCGCTGGATTTTGCCGCGGCCTCAAGAGCCAGAATCAGGTCTGCAGCTGCGGTCAGGGCGTCGTGGCGAATGGGCATAAGCATCGCGCCGGCATGTCCACCTTCGCCCTCGATCGTCACCTTCAACGACGCGGGCGCCGCGATGTGCGTCACGATTCCGAGATCGATCCCTTCGCTTTCCAGGATCGGCCCCTGCTCGATGTGCAGCTCGACAAAAGCATGAAAATGACCCTCTGAAAGCAAAACCGTCTCCAGGTTGCCGGAAAATCCGGCTTGCCCTCGCAGCTCGTCCAGGCTGCGGCTCTCGCTGTCCCGCAGAGTTCGAGCATGGTCCGGCGTCATCACTCCACCCATCATCCGGCTTCCCAGGCAGCCTATGCCGAAGCGGGTCGGCTCCTCGGAGGTGAAGATCACCAGCTCAATCGGTCGGCGGGGCCGAAATCCCGTGCGCTGCAGAGCGCGAATTGCTTCGAGACCGCCGAGCACGCCGACCACTCCGTCATAGGCGCCCGCATTGGGAATGGCATCGATATGCGAACCGGTCGCGACGGCCGCCAGCTTCGGATCAGCGCCCTGCCATCGGACAAATGTGTTGCCGACGGCGTCTTCGCGGATCGACAAACCCACTACGCGACACAAGTCTTTCATGTACGCCCGAGCCCGCAGGTCCGCTTTGCTGAATACGATGCGGGTCACGACCGGCGGCTCGGCCTCGGAAATGCGCGCAAGCTTCGCCAGCTCTGCCATCAATCTGTCGATTTCGACGAGCGGTGCCACTTCGGCCATGTTCTCTCACCCAGATTTCTATTTACGTAGCCAGCGGATGCCTGTACCAATCCTTATAAATCAGATACTTCGCCGGAGTCTTCCCAATCGCCCCAAACCACTGCGGGCAATACGGAGCCATCCAGATAAAGTCGCCCGCCGTTACCGGATACCAACTGTCCCCAAGGCGATAGATTCCGCCGCCTTCGAGCATAAACAGCCCATGCTCCATGACGTGAATCTCGACCATCGCCAGCGCTGCGCCGGGGTCATAGGTCATCGTGTTCACAGCAAAATCCCAACCGGGTCCGTCCGGCATCAAATGCCGAACCTGCAGACCTTCATCGCCGCCTAGCGCTTCGGGTGCAACTTGCGCTTCGTCGCCGATGACTACCTCCGGCTGGTTGGCTTGCGCGCCTGTTCCGAAGATGCTTTCGGCCAGGAGCGTGTAGCGCTTCTCGATCACAACCGCACGCGAGACCTCCCGTGCGCGAATCTGGTGGGCCCCATCCGCAGGAATGTAGGCGAAGCCCCCGGGAGTCAGTGCGCCGCTTGTTCTTCCTCCCAGGACTTCCAGATCGACGAGCCCGTCCAGCACGTATACGAACCGCTGCACTCCCGGTCCGGCTGGGGCGAGCGATCCATTCCGGGCGAATTCGGCAGTCATCTGCGTAAAAGCGGTGCCGAGACGCGATCCGGTGTGCACCACGAATTCCACGCCGTTCGCGCCCGGGAGCGGTGTGCGAATGAAAGTGTCCGGAGTCTGCAGGAGATGATCCGCCTTCAGGCTGCTTCGGGTATTTCCCAATCCATGCGGCACGGAATCCTCTTTCACTTCTGTCTGTAAGCAACAGATGTCAATGTGGTTAATGCGTGTGAATAGTCGCTAGCCGACGCAGGAAGACGTCACCGACGATCAGGGCTGTTTCTACGTCTTCTTCGCGAACCGCTTCCGCCGGATGGTGACTGATGCCGCCGGGGCTGCGCAAAAAAAGCATCGCAGTCGGAACACGTGTTGCCATCACCATAGCATCATGGCCTGCACCGCTCGGCATCTGCCGTACCGGGAAGTCGGCGGCTTCCAGAGCTTCCGTCAGGTACGCCGTCAACTGCTCATCCATCGGAACGGCTGGCTGCTCCATCTGCCGCTTTGCCTCGCACCTCAATCCGCGTCTGGCTGCGATGGCTGCTGCCAGATCGAGCAGCCTTGCGACGGTCGCCTCCCGAACAGAGTCCCGCGTGCTCCTCACATCCAGGCTTACTCGAACACTCCCGGCAATGACGTTTCCCGCATTTGGTTCCGCGACAATCTTGCCGACCGTCGCGATGATTTCATCCCGGCCGCTGTTGTGCTCCTTCGCCGCCGCTTCCACGGCGCATATCCATTCCGCCGCTGCCGTCAGCGCATCCCGGCGGTGCGCCATCGGAGTCGTCCCGGCATGATTGGCCTGTCCCAGGAAGCACACCTCGCAGCGGGTTTGCCCGACAATGCCCGTTACCACTGCGAGTTGCAACCCTTCCGCTTCGAGCACCGGCCCCTGCTCGATGTGAATCTCAAAAAAGCCGGTAGCGGCGTCGCTTAAGAGCGCCGCGTCTATTTCTCCCGGATCAAGCCCGAAGTTCCGGATCGATTCCGTCACCGACACTCCTGCGGAATCACGCAGATCCAGTAACGCGGGGTCAAACCGCCCAGCCACAGCGCGGCTCCCAAGAAAAGGAACGCCGAATCGAACGCCCTCTTCTTCTGAAAAGGCGATGACCTCGATCGCGAGGGGCAGAGAACGGACGCGCGCCATCTCCACAAGTTCAAGCGCCAGCACCACGCCGAGAACGCCATCGAAAGCTCCAGCATCGGGAACCGTGTCGATGTGCGAACCGAGTACGAACCGCTTCGATGTACCGGAAGCTGGTTGCCACAGTCCACGCAGATTTCCCACCGCATCAACCCTTACCGACATCCCAAGCGCGGCCATGCGAGCACGCAGATGCGCGTGAACCTTGGTGACGGGTGGCGTCAGAAACCGGCGCGTCGTCCGTCCCGCCTCTTCGCTCATGGTGGCGATCAGGCGACACTCGGCAATCGCCGCCGCGGCTCTGGTCTTTGTATCTGTCGCAGTTGGTTCCGTCATGGCGTCCGCCGAATCTCTTGTCCCCGCGCCTTTGGATCGAGAACGGAGTCTTGGCTTCGCCCCCAGTAAATGCATTCTCCGCGCAGGTAGGTTTCAAGCACCTTGCCGCGCAGAGAAGCTCCGAGGTAAGGCGAAAGCTTGTGCCGGAATCGCAAGTCCTCTTCCGTCACCGTCCACTCTGCCTCCGAGTCCAGCACGGCGAAGTCGGCGTCGTAACCGGGAGCCAGCGCTCCCTTGCGGCCAGTTAGCCCAGCCAGCCGGGCCGGTCCTTCGGCCATCCATTTGGCAAGCAGTTCCAGACCGCCTCCGCGTTGCCGCAATCCAGTCCAGACCACGGGCAAAGCCAGTCCCAGGCTTGCAATTCCACCCCAGGCCTGATCGAAGCGCCCCGAATCGCGGTTCTTCATCTCAGGCGGGCATGGTGAGTGGTCCGTTGCAACCATATCAATGACGCCGTCGCGGAGCGCCTGCCAAAGCGCCTCGCGATTGTCCGCATTGCGGATCGGCGGAGCGCACTTGAACTCCGTAGCCCCATCCGGAATCTCTTCCGCGGCAAACCAGAGGTATTGCGGACAGGTTTCGACCGTAATCTTGAGTCCGGCAGCCCGGGCTTGTTGAATTGCCGGAAGCGCTTTGGCCGTTGCAAGGTGGACAATGTGCAGCCGGGCGTCAAAGACATCCGCCAAACCAATCAGAAGCTCAATCGCTTCGATCTCCGCTTCGTCGGGCCGGGATGCGAGATAGGTGGCGTAGCTCCGCCAGTCAGCCGAACTCGACGAGTTGATCAGCGCCGTCGCGCGGTCTATCGGGCCAGCCAGCTCCGCGTGAACCAGCAGCGGCAATCCAGAGACTCGGAGCATCGCCAGCGCCTTGCGCAACTGAGCCTCGTCGACCCATGCAAAGCCGTCGATTCCGGAATGTACAAGGAAGCACTTGAAGCCCGGAACACCGGCCTCAATCAGCCACGGAATCTCAGCCTCGTTGCCGCCCCCACCATGATTCCCAACGACACCACCCCAGCTCATCCAATCCACCCAGGCATGGCTCACGCCTTCGCTGGCTCCGGTCACTGAACCGCTTTCGTTCTCATGCACAGCTGCCCGCTTGGCCTCCAGCGCTGCCACCGAGATCGTCTCCGGCTTGCAGTTCAGCGGCATATCGACCAGCGTCGTAACGCCGCCTGCCGCCGCGGCCTGGGTCGCGGTCCTGAATCCTTCCCAGTGAGTTCGCCCCGGTTCATTGATATGCACATGCGTGTCGACCAGACCGGGGAGCAGTACATGGTCTCCATAATCGCGTAGATGCGCAGCCACCGGCACCTCGTTCCATTCCGCTACATCCACAATCCGGTCGGCTTTCACCACCACAGTTGCCGGGCGCAAGCCATCCGCTGTCGCCACCCGCCGCGAGCGAAAGGCCCACGTCAGTGTTGTCTTCCAGCTTTCTCCTGAACCTTGTGCCATACTGTCGATATTCCCTGAGAATCAAGTGTATCGGAGGTCTGGAGCTCGATGTCGCGTCAACCCAACCCCGCCTTTTTACGCCGCGCCATTGAGCTTGCTACCCAGAACGTGCTTGAGGGCGCCGGTGGACCATTCGCCGCGCTGATTGTTCGCGACGGAGAAGTAATCGCCGAGGCCGCCAACTCCGTCACCACGACGAATGACCCCACAGCCCACGGCGAAGTCAACGCCATCCGCAAAGCCTGCACACAACTGGGAACGTTCTCACTGACCGGCTGCGAAATCTACACCAGCTGCGAACCATGCCCGATGTGCCTCGCGGCCATCTACTGGGCGCGTCTGGAGGCAATCTACTTCGGCAGTAATCAGCAGGACGCAGCCAAGGCGGGTTTCGATGACGCATTTCTGTATGAAGAGTTCCGCAAGAGCGCCGGGCAACGCAATATTCCGTCCGTTCAGCTCCTCCAGTCCGAGGCATGGGAGCCCTTTGCAACCTGGATCACAGCCCCGATAAAGGTGAATTACTGATATATGCGGTGAGGGCCTTGATTTTCGCGGATGGTTATTCTTAGATTTTCGTGCATTGGCAGGAATTGCCAATTTTTGTCAATGAAATTACACTGCTGGAGAGGAGCATTCCATGCAAACCATGAATATCTCTCTTCCCGATCCAATGAAACAGTTTGTTGAAGAGCAGGTTTCTGCCGGAGCGTATTCGAGCGCAAGTGAATATATTCGCGAACTGGTGCGCGCCGACCAGAAACGTCACGCGAAAGAGCAACTGGAGCAAACCTTGCTGGATGCGCTCAACTCAGGTGAGGCCATGGAAGCGACCCCGGAGTGGTGGGCAACCCTGCGAAACGAAATAAGAGAGCGGTCGAGTTCCCGTAAGACCTCCGCCAAAATGGTAGTTCAGTCGGCTAAGGCTTCGTAGCTTGCCAAGCGTCCTCATTCTTCCCCGAGCCCGTCGGGATCTGATCGATTGCACTGCCTACCTGGAGAATGAGGCAGGGATTGGGCTGGCTGACCAATTTGTTACGGCTGCCCGCGAAACCTTCGAAGCATTGGCGCATGCCGAGAATGGGTCTGCGCTGCGGTTTTCGCAGACTATCTTTGCGTCGGATTCGCCGCTGGCCACTGAAAGGCTTCGAAAATTGGCTTATTTTCTACCAACCCAAACACCAGGGTATTGAGGTCGTGCGAGTTATCCACGGCTCCCGCGACATCGAGGCACTACTTGACTGAGAGACCAACTAAAACTTTCGATGGATGCCGGGAGCGCTGATCGCCACGTAGTATTCCCGCGTGCCGATTGATTCGAATTCCTCGCGCCCTCAGAGGCAACTCGGTCTGGCAGCGGCCATTGCCGTTGTCACCGGCGAATCCATCGCGCTGGGCATATTCCTTACCCCGGCAGCCATGGCCAGGTCTCTTGGATCGCCGCTCCTGCTTCTGCTCGTCTGGCTGGTCATCGCACTGATGGCCATGTGCGGCGCACTTTGCTACTCCGAACTCGCGATTCGATTTCCCGAATCAGGCGGCGAGTATGTTTATCTGCGGGCGGGCTACGGTGAACCGGTAGCGTTTCTCTACGGCTGGATGAGTTCCATCGTCATGTATCCGGGCGTGGCGGCAGCGCTGGCTGTCGGATCGGTTCCCTATCTGGCCCAGGTTCTTCCCATCGGTTCGGCGTGGCTGAGCGCAATGCCCGTCGTGCTGCTTTGCCTCTTCGGTGGAATCAACCTGCTTGGCACGCGATTGAGCGGCTCGATCATGTCATTCGTGAACATCCTCAAGCTGGTCATCCTCTTCGCACTCGTCGGTTGGGCGGCCGTTTCCGGCCACGCGCACCTGAGCAACTTGATGCCATTCACCGTGCGCAGGCCCGGTTCGGAGGCGATCTTTCCCGCCATTGCAGGCGGCGTGGTGAGTGCATTCTTCAGCTTTGGCGGATGGTGGGAGGCGAGCAAGATCGCAGGCGAAGTTCGCAACCCGAGGCGCACATTGCCGCTAGCCTTTATCGGCGGCGTTGCCGTTGTGACAGCCGTCTACCTGCTTATCAGCGCAGCGTTTCTCTCTGTCTTGCCCATCGAGCGCCTCACTTCGAACACCGCATTCGTCGCTCAGTTCGGTCAGGTGCTTTTTGGATCTCTCGGCGCGCGTATTCTCTCCATCTGCGTGCTGATCTGCGTCTGCGGCGGGATGGCCGCGCTTACGATGGCTGCTCCTCGCGTTTGCTACGCAATGGCGCAGTCCGGCGCGTTCTTTCCCGCATTCGCCAAACTGCATCCGCGCTGGGGAACACCCGCAAACGCCATCCTTCTGCAAACAGGCCTCTCGCTTGCAGTGCTCCTGCTGGGCGCATTCGATCGCGTGTTGTCCTACATCATCTTCTCGGCGGTGCTGTTCCTTGCGCTGGCCGCTTCCACGCTGTTCCGTGTGCAAACGCCAGTGCGTGGATGGTGGTATCCCATTGCGCCCATCCTCTTCATCGTCATTTCTGTCATGATTGCGCTCCTCATTCTCATGCACGATCCCTGGCCGGCGCTGGCTGGGGTCGCCATCGTGCTCTGCGGTCTTCCATTGCGCAGACTATTCGCCACACCACATGCTGCCACGCCACACATATCCGAAGTTACAGAAGGGAGTTAACAGCCACCATGCCCCATATTCAACTTCCCGAAGGTCTGCAAGGCATTCGCGGACCCATGGCCTTTCGTCCTGAGACCGCAAAGCCGCTTAACGAACTGGCAGAGATCCTTCTGCACGCGCCTAACTCGCTCGCGCCCGGTGAGCGCGAACTGATCGCAACCTATGTCTCACATCTCAACGACTGTTACTTCTGCCAAACCGTACACGGTGCGATTGCCGCCGCTCATCTGGATGGCGATGAAGACCTGGTGCGACGGGTGAAGGCGGATTTCCAGCACGCAGACATATCCGCCAAGCTGAAGGCGCTGCTGGTCATTGCATCCAAAGTGCAGCGCGGCGGCAAGCATGTGACAGCGAGCGATGTCGAAGAGGCGCGCCAGGCGGGAGCGACCGATATCGAAATTCATGACACCGTGCTGATCGCTGCAGCCTTTTGCATGTTCAACCGCTATGTGGATGGTCTCGCAACCTGGCAGCCGGAGGACGAAGAACTCTATCGCCAGCGCGGCAAAAAGACCGCCAGAGATGGCTATGTGACCATGAGCCGCGAATATCTACCTCAACCCGAGTTAGAAACACAAGGAGCCTGACTTATGCCGCATATCGATCTTCCCCGGGGGCTTCCCGGAATCAGCTCCGGCTTTGCCTTCCGTCCGGAAACCGCGAAGCCCATGCGCGAACTCGCTCACATACTGCTGCACGAGCCAAACAGCCTTACTCCCGGTGAGCGAGAGCTGATTGCGACCTATGTGTCTTCGCGAAATGATTGTTACTTCTGCCAGACCAGCCACGGAGCCGCCGCCGCATGTCATCTGGGAAATGAGGCCACGGTAAAGCAGGTAAAGACCGACTTCATGCAGGCGCCAATCTCCGAAAAACTCAAGCACCTCCTGGTCATTGCAGGCAAGGTTCAGCAGGGCGGAAAACATGTTACTGCGGAAGATATAGAGGCGGCGCGCCAGCAGGGCGCCACCGACCTTGAAATCCATGACACGGTTCTTATCGCGGCAGCCTTTTGCATGTACAACCGCTATGTCGATGGATTGGCTACCTGGCAGCCGCAGGAGGAATCCATGTACGCGCAGATGGGCCGGCATCTCGCAAGCGAAGGCTATCGAACCCCCTCAGTCCGTCCAAGCGCAGCGGATTGAGGGAAAGGCCAATCATGTCTTTCCGCTTGCAACTTCTTGCCAGCCTCCAAGTTCGAGGGCCACGGTTAGGCATCCATCGCGCAACTGGTCCGCGCTCGTGCGATTACCCATGGCACGAGCAACGACCATTCCACCAATGCACAGCGCAGCGACGGCACTGGCTCTGTCGCGTCGTCCAGACCGGCCCTCGATAGAACTTTCTCTGGCCATGCTTCGCTCCAATATGCTGACCATCGCGCTGAAGACATTTTCAAAAGCGCACTTCGCGCTGTCGCTGCTGCGCGTAACGTCGGAGGGCAGCGCAACCATGGGGCAGGAGTTCTCCACATCTTCGAAGTGCTGGCGCGACAGATAAGCGCGAACCACTTGTTGTCCTACATCGGCAGACGATAAGTCGACCTCTACTCCCTCCCAGCAGTTCTTCCATTCCGGGTCGGTGAAGAAGCAGCCGAGGACCTCCGTATAGAGATCACTCTTGCTCTGGAAGTAGTTGTAGAAGCCGCCGCGCGTTAGTCCTGCGCCGGACATGATTTGGTCCACGGAGACATTGTCGAAGCCGTGGCGATTGAACAGTCTTCGCGCGCTTTGAACGATCTTGCCTCTGATTTCAACGCTATGACCGGCCGGATAGGGCATGAAAGCTCCTTGCCTCTTGCAACGTGCTATCAGAATTCCAACGCATTCTACCGCCCAAAATATGATCTTGAACATAATTCACTTGCGTGTTCCGATGCAGTGGTGGTCGATGCCATCGTTTTGGGGAGAATGCGATGAAAGAAATTCTGAGTTCGTACCCGGCGGTTGAACTTGAGAGCCGAAGGCAACTGGTCAAGGGACTGGCCATTGTGTTGGCTGCATTTGGCGTTTCGAAGGCCTGGGGAGGGACGCCTCAATCAACGATGAAGGAGATACCCAGCTCTGCCGCCAATAAGACGCGAACATCCCTGCATTATGAGGTCGATTTCAAACCCGCACCTCAGCGTATCTACGAGGCGCTGCTGGATTCAAAGCAATTCGCTGCCTTTTCCGGCATGCCGGCGGAGATCGATGCAAAGGCTGGCGGCGCCTTTTCTCTCTTCGGCGGGCAGATTGTCGGAAGAAATATCGAATTGATCGCCAACCAGCGCATCGTGCAGGCCTGGCGGCCAGCGTCATGGAGCCCGGGCATTTACTCGATCGTGAAGTTCGAACTGAAATCGAACGGCGGGGGGGCGACGCTGGTGCTGGACCACACAGGTTTCCCTGAAGGCCTGGCTGATCACCTCGACTCAGGATGGCACGAGCACTACTTGAATACTCTCCAGAAGTATTTCGAGTAGCCCTTATCACCTGGAGCGCGATGAGCCGTAATTGTTGCAACTGGAAACCACCTGCTCGCAGCGTCAAAGCCCCAGCTCTTTCGCTGCGAGCGCAGTCCCTTCAACTCTTGCCTGAATCTTCCGAAACGCAGTTTCGCGAGCGGTTGAAATGTCGTCGGCGAACGGCGAAAAACCGCAATCGTCCGTAGTGCCAAGGCGATCTATCGGTAAATACGCCGCCGCTTCAAGAACGCGGTCGCGAACTTCTTCCGCGCTCTCTATCCTGGGATTGATCGGATCAATTACGCCGATAAACACAAGATGATCCGGCTGCCTCAACTTGCTGATCAATCGCAAGACACGCTTCCTATCCGGCTCACTGGCCAATTGCAGATAGAAACGCCCAACATTCATCTTGAATAAATCAGGCAGAAATGCGGCATAGTCCACATCTGCGGAATGCGTCGAATCATGATCGCCGCCGGGGCAAACATGCACTCCGATCTTCTGCCGATCGGATGCGGAAAAACGATCAAGCACCTGATTGTTCAGAGCGATAAAACTGCGCAATAAGCCACCCGAAGGGTCGAGCTTCAGCGAAAGCCGTCCTTCAGTAAAGTCAATCTGGACACTTGCCGCGCCCGCATTCAGCGCGCCGCGAATATCCTCCTCAGCATCGTCCAGTAAGTCGGCAACAAACGCTTCGCGCGAATAATCCGCAATTCCGTCCGGGGGATAAAGCAGGCTCAACGCGGAGGCAGAGATGACTGCCTGCTTCATCGGACGCTTCGTGTATGTGCGCGCTGCCCTGAGATACGTTGCCGCATGAACTCCGTAGTGGAATGGTCCGCTTGTCAGTCGTGGCAACTGCCGCTGGTGCCCGTCGGCAAACGGGATAACGACTCCGTCGGAGGCAAGGTTGGTCAAGCCGCTCAGTGGATAAGTTGCAAAACTTGGCTTGGTCTGTTCGCCATCCGTCAGTACCGGCGAACCAGTCTGTTCCAGCCGGCCAATGGTATCTCGAAGCGCAGCATCGTATGCGCTTTCCAGTTCTACCGGCGCAAACTTGCCTAGATGAAAGGAGGTAATTGCCTCAATCAGTTCCGGAGGACGGGGAATGCTGCCAATCGCTTCGGTAGGAATCGTCATGCGCAGAAGCCTACCAAGGCGAAAGCAAGGAACACTTCCACCGAAAGGTTGACCCCAATTTCATTTCACAATCAGGTCTGTCTTTTCCTCGGACCATCACCGAATTCCGCAGACCACTCCGCCCACCCCAGTTACCGGCACAACCGTTGCATAGCAATAGGTGTCGGGATCGACGAACTGGAACTCCGCAAATCCCGCATTGACGGCCTCTTGCGCGCCCTGAGACTTGGTAAAGGCCGCCAGGCTTCGCGCCGTCCCCGCTTCCGGCGACCAGAACACCAGCATCAGATTGTCGCCGGTTCTGGACTTGATATCGGCCAGAGGCGTCTTCGCCGGAGCTTTCGTTCCTGCCCAACTGTCGGCGTAGATCTTTACGTTTTTGTAGTCCGGCATTTTGACGTGAAGAAACTTGGAGAGGTTCGCTGCGTAGTCGTCGCGAGCCTTCATCTCCTTGATATCCGAGGCGCTCAATTGAACCTTGGATGTGGGAGCGGCCGCTGCCGGAGTTGCGGCCTGGGAGACTGGGGGCGCTCCCGACGCGACGGTCGATTCTGCGGAGCGTTGGCTGAAGCCCGCAAAATAGATGCCAACTGCGACCAGGGCTGCCAGCACCACGATGCCAATCACGACAGCGGCCCCGGAAGGCATTCCAAAATACTTACGGCCACCGGGCGCTTCTTCACCGGGCGCCGGGTTGTCAGCCCATGACGGCTGGCTGACGGGCATCACAGGCTCACCGGCGGGCAACTTATCTTTTTCAGGAGTACTCGATTGAATTGAACCGAGCGGCTTTTCTATAACATGTGCCATATTGCCTCCTCAATCGGCTTCCGACCCAGGTTGGCGTAGTCAGGCTCAAGTCAGTGCAGGGAAATCGGCTTGTAAGTCTCTCCACGCATTTCGGGCATAATTGTCGCGCAATTTGCGATATTGCGCAACTCGCAAACATTCTCTTCCGGCATCGGCCAGTCAACGTAGCCGTGTTTTCTATCTGCGATTCTGTCGTCCAGCCCGTGCCCTGTAAGTGACCTACATCGCCGTCGCGCTCAGCCAAAGAAATTCATTGCCGTATCAGCAGCTTTCGGCTATTTTCAAATTCTCATTCCCCAATTGGAGGACCTTTTGGGCACAGCGATCCTGACCGGGAAAGACTCGTCCCTCATCAACGACGACCTTGCTCCAACCACGCCCGCGCATCGCACCTGGGGCACCTACAACTACATCGCGCTGTGGTTTTCCATGTCCATGGAGATCACCACCTACCAGCTCGCCAGCTCCCTCATTGCCAAAGGCATGGACTGGAAGCAAGCCGTTGGAACGGTGCTCATAGGCAACCTCATCGTGCTCATTCCGATGCTGTTGAACGCTCATGCCGGAGCAAAATACGGCATCCCGTTCCCCGTCTTCATCCGCGCGCCCTTCGGCGTACGCGGCGCAAACATCCCCGCCATCATGCGCGCGCTCGTAGCCTGTGGCTGGTTCGGCATTCAATCCTGGATCGGCGGCCAGGCCATCCATTCCATGCTCGTCGTGATATGGCCCTCGGTCGGGCATGTGGAATGGGCGCTCTGGGCCTGCTTTCTCGGCTTCTGGCTGCTGAACATGGCTGTAGTCTGGCGTGGCGTCGAATCCATCCGCTTCCTGCAAGGCTTCGCTGCGCCCTTCATGTTCGTTATGGCCGCCGCTCTGCTCATCTGGGTCAGAATCAAGGCAGGCAGCTTCGGCACGATGTTATCCACGCCGAGCAAATTTCAAAGCTGGCATGACTTCCTGCCCGTATTCTTTCCAACCCTGACCGGCATGGTCGGTTACTGGGCAACACTCGCTCTCAATATCCCCGACTTCACGCGCTATTCGAAGTCGCAAGGCGCGCAGATCGTCGGCCAGGGTTTCGGCCTGCCCGTTGCCATGACGCTGTATACCTTCGTCGGCATCGCCGTCACATCTGCGTCCGTAGTTCTCTTCGGCGAGCCCATCTGGAACCCCATCGATCTTCTGGGCCGCTTCCATCAACCATTCGTGGCTTTCGTGGCAATGATCGCAATTCTCGTTGCCACGCTCAACGTAAACATCGGCGCCAACGTCGTATCTCCATCGAACGACTTTTCCAACTTATATCCGCGACTCATCAGCTATCGCACAGGAGGCATGATCACCGGCGTCCTCGGCCTCGCCATGCAGCCCTGGAAGCTACTCGCGACTCCCGACGCCTACATCTTCGGCTGGCTCAGCGGCTACGCAGGCCTGATGGGCCCAATCGCAGGCATCATGATCTGCGATTACTTCTTCATCCGCCGAACAAAACTGTCTATCTACTCGCTCTATCACCGCGAAGGCATCTACCACTACACCAAAGGCATCAATCCCCGCGCTATAGCAGCATTGGTAACAGGCGTAGCCGTCGCACTGGTTGGACTCTTCGTACCGTCACTGCATTTCGTCTATGACTATTCCTGGTTCGTAGGCTTCTTTTTAGCAGGCTTTGTGTATCTTTTGCTGATGAATAGGGCTAAGTTAATCGGAGAGTCAATTGACCTTGACGTTTCGAAGTAATTCGTATTATGTTTTACCATAAACCTAAACTACTCTTGAAAATCGCAACGGAGACCTGCGTGACTGTAGACATATCGTCCCTAAGAGACTATGCAACTAAGCTGTTGTCAGAAGCAAAAAATCATACGGACTTCGATCAGGTCGCAAGCTTCATTAAGACTCTCGATGAGATAGAAGGAGAACGAGCGAACACAATCAAGATATTGGAAGAAGAGAAGGAGATTCAGCGAAATCGAGAAAAAGAGAACCGCGGCGTGTGGCGAGACCTCGTTTCTTCGGTGACCCCTCTTCTCACTACCCTTGTACTGGCATGCACACTCGTATTTCAGACGTATTCATTCCGTAAGTCAGAACAAGACAAAGCGGTAGATATGCAGCGTCAGGTAGAAGCGGAAGAAAAAACGCGTTGGACTGAGGCATTGAAGCTCATATCTGAGTCGGAGAAACTTTCTCCTGCCGAGGCTCTTCTGCAAAGCTTTACCACTCCAGCTTACAAAGAACTTGCGCATCAGGAAATGTTGAAACTCCTAACTCAGAAAGCGAATGATCCCGCCTCTTTCGAAGATATTTTTAAGTCGACGTTTGAGCCGATCAGTTGGGACTCCATTCCCGAGATTGTGGCATTGAACATTCATCTCGGATCGCAGGCAGACATCTTACTAAATAAGGGACAGGATAAGAAAAGGGATATTTTTATTGAATCAAAGCTTTCAGATGGTGATCGAACAGCCTTGAACAACCTATCAAATGAAATTACGTACACCTGCACCGAGATCCTCCCACTGCTGAAATCGACCCATGACGCTCACCTAAACCTGAATCTGGCGTCTGTTAGCTTCTCTAGCTGCGATCTTACTGGAGTCAATCTGAATGGGGCTGACATCACGTCGGTCAACCTGTCCAACAATGTCGTTGACCGCGCCGATTTTAGCGGCATCACAAAGTTTGAAGGCGCGAATTTTAGTTGGTGTGCGTGGTGGCGCGCCCATCGCATAAGTCCTCAGCTTCTAAAATATTTGACTGAATACTACACATTTAATCCCAAAGGAGAAGGGTGGTTAAATACCAATCCCAAACCGACGAAGGCCGAGTACGACGCATCGTTGAAACGATTGGTATCACAGACACAGCAGTAGTATCGTATTCCACTGCTATTCGACCAACGCATCCGCAATCGCCAGCGCCTCATCCAGCGCATTGATGCCCTCATCCAACTCCGCCTCAGTCACAATCAGCGGCGGAGCGATCACAAAGTGGCTCACCCAAGCCTGCAACGCCACACCCCGGCCCATCATCTTGGCAGCCACCAGATCGACCACCAGCGGCTTGCCTTCCACCTTATCGCGCATGGTGTTGAACGGTTCCTTGGTCTCGCGATTCTTCACTAGCTCAACGCCAAAGAAAAGCCCCAGCCCGCGCACATCGCCAATTGACGGATGCTTTTCCTTCAGCGCCTCCAGCTTCGTGCGTACATACGGCTCAAGCGAAGCAGCCCGCTCCACCAGCTTCAGCCGCTCCATCTCTTCGATGGTGGTCACCGCCGGCCCCAGCGTCATCGGATGCGCCTCATACGTGTGCCCATGCGAGAAATAGTGCTCCTCAAAGTACTCCGCAATCTTCATCGTGGTCGCGCACAGCCCCAGCGGAACATACGCCGAAGTTATTCCCTTGGCAGTAACCAAAATATCTGGCTTAACTCCCCAGTGATCCACGCAGAACCACTTACCCGTGCGTCCCCACCCAGTCATAACCTCATCGGCAATCAGCAGCACGCCATATTCTTCGCAGATAGCCTTCAGCCGCGGCAGATACTCCTTCGGCGGAACGAGAACTCCATTGGTTCCCACCACCGGTTCCACAATTACAGCCGCAACATCCGATTCATTGCGAATCATATGCTCGATATAGTCCGCACACGCAATGCCGCAACTCGGATACGTATGCTTGATCGGGCACTTGTAACAGTTCGTCTCCGGCGCGAAAACAAATCCCTGCCCCTTGCCGCTCGGCTCCATTGCCCAGCGCCGCGGATCGCCAGTAGCCGCAATCGACCCCGAAGTCGAGCCATGATAGCTGCGATACCGCGAGATGATCTTGGTCTTGCCCGTATACATGCGCGCAATCTTGAAAGCCGCTTCGTTCGCCTCAGTCCCCGAAGTCGCAAAGAAGAACTTCTCCAGTCCCTCCGGCAGCACTTCCAGCAGCTTCTGCGAGAGCCTCGCGCGCGACGTTGTCGCATACCCCGGCAGAACGTAAGGCAATTCGCGCGCCTGCTCCGCAATCGACTCAATCACCCGCGGATTCTTATGCCCGAGGTTCACGCACATCAACTGCGATGAAAAATCCAGATACCGCTTGCCCGCAGCATCCATGAAATAGCAACCCTCGGCATCCACCACATGCAACGGCTTCCACGTCTTCTGAATGCGCCATGTGCCGTAGTTATACTCGCGCGTAATGCCTGTGACTTGCTCTGACGTGAGACCCGCTATCTGGACCGTGTCGCTCATCGCATTGCTCCCCACAAAGAAGATTCAAAACATCGTATCATCGCGGCGTTGCTCGTGGATCACGCCCCTGATTCCACTTGCGTCATAGCAAAAGAAAGGCCTCGGCATTGTCTGCGGAGGCCCTTGGTTTTGTGATGGATCGAACTCTACGCGCTGTAGAGCAAAATCCCATCTGCTTTCTCTTCCGTATCGCTCGGAGCGTTCGATACCGAGCGGTAGAAGAGTTGATTGTTGCGGATATAGACCTCCAGGAACGCCGGCCGATCCATGATCTGCCCACTGATCAGCGCTTCCGAGAGCGGGTCCTCGATATAACGCTGCAATGCGCGTCGCAAGGGCCTTGCACCATAGCTGCGGTCGCCCAGCGTCTTGTCGAGAATCCACTTCTTCGCGTCCTCGTCCACCGAAATCGTAATCGACTTCTGCGCCAGATTCGTGTTGAGCTGCGTAACCAGCAGATCCACAATCTGGATCAGGTCCGCATCCGACAGCGACTGGAAGAGGATGACCTCGTCAATGCGGTTCAGGAACTCAGGATTGAAGGTGCGCTTGACCTCGCCCTTCACCAACTCCTCGATCTTCTCCATCACCAGGTCTTCGCGCTCGCTCTGGAAGCCCAGCCCCTGCTTCTTCATCAGGTGCCGCGCGCCAATGTTCGAAGTCATGATGATGATCGTGTTCTTGAAGTCGACCGTGTTGCCAAGCCCATCCGTCAACTGCCCGTCTTCAAAGACCTGCAAGAGCAGATTGAAGACATCCGGATGCGCCTTCTCGACCTCATCCAGCAGCACCACCGAGTACGGCGAGCGCTTCACGCGCTCCGTCAACTGGCCGCCTTCCTCGTAGCCCACATATCCCGGAGGCGAACCGATCAGCTTCGACACCGAGTGCTTCTCCATAAACTCCGACATATCGAATCGGATCAGCGCCTTTTCGCTGCCAAACAGGAACTGCGCCAGCGTCCGCGCCATCTCCGTCTTGCCCACGCCTGTCGGTCCCAGGAAGAGGAAGCTGCCAATCGGCCGCAGCGGAGACTTCAGACCAGCCCGCGAACGTCGAATCGCCCGCGCCAGCGCCGAGATCGCCTTCTCCTGCGAAATCACGCGCTTGTGCAGCTCTCCTTCCACGCGCAGCAGTTTCTGCGTCTCTTCTTCCTTGATCGAAGTAATCGGCACACCGGTCCAGCGGCTCACCACATCCTCAATGTCCTCGCGGCCAACGATCCCGGCAGCAGAATCATCGAGGTGATACTTCTCGCGCAGAGTGCGCAGGTTCTCGCGCTCCTTGCGTTCCTCATCCGAGTAGAAGCGAGCCTTCTCAAACTCGTGATTCGCAATCGCCGAGTCCATGCGATGCACAATGAACTTGATCCGCTTCTGAACCTCGGTGATCTCTTCGGGCAGGGAAGTCTGCCGCAGCTTCACGCGCGCACCCGCCTCATCGATCAGATCGATTGCCTTGTCCGGAAGGAAGCGATCCGGAATATAGCGATTCGAATGCGACACCGCAAACTCAATCGCCGCATCGGTATAGCTGACCGCGTGGAACTTCTCATAGCGGTCCTTGATGCCCATGATGATCTTGATCGCGTCGGTCTCGTTCGGCGGAGGCACTTTCACAGCCTGGAAGCGCCGCTCCAGCGAGCGATCCTTCTCAATCGACTTGCGGAACTCAGCCGGCGTGGTTGCGCCAATGCACTGAATCTCGCCGCGCGACAGCGCCGGCTTCAGTATGTTCGCAGCATCCAGCGAACCCTCCGCCGAACCCGCGCCCACCAGCGTGTGCAGCTCATCGATGAAGACAATGGAGTTCTGATTCTCCATCAACTCCTTCATGATCGTCTTGAGCCGTTCTTCAAACTGCCCGCGATACTTCGTTCCGGCAACAATCAGCGATAGATCCAGCGCCAGCACGCGCTTGTCTGCGAGGAAGCTCGGCACCTCGCCGTCGGCAATGCGCTGCGCCAGTCCCTCGACAATGGCGGTCTTGCCCACGCCCGGCTCGCCGATCAGCACAGGGTTGTTCTTCGTGCGGCGGCAAAGGATCTGAATCACGCGCTCCAGTTCGCCATCGCGGCCCACCAGCGGATCAAGCTGCGAGTCCATCGCGGACTGCGTGAGGTCGCGGCTGAACTCGGCCAGCAAACTGCTCTCGCGCTGCCGCGCCTGCTGCGGAGCCTTCTCCTGCGTCACGCGCGCCAGTTCCTCGCGAATCGCAGCCAGCTTCAATCCTCGCTCCTGCAAAATCTCAGCGGCAAAGCATTTTTCCTCGCGCAGCAATCCCAGCAGCAGATGCTCCGTGCCGATATGCTTATGCCCCAGCCGCTCGGCTTCTTCCGCCGCATAGGCCAGCACTCGCTTGCATTCATTCGACAGAGGCAGATCGACCGAGGTCGAAACCTTTTCGCGAATCGTTGTATGCGCCTCGATCTGCTTGCGGATCGATTCCACCGAAGCATGGGAGCGCAGAAATCTGTTGGTGAGTGCTTTGTCTTCGCGCAACAGGCCGAGCAGCAAGTGCTCCGTCTCGATATAAGGCGAACCAAACTGGCTTGCCTCATACCGTGCAAAGAAGATTACGCGCCGCGCCTTCTCCGTGTAGCGTTCGAACATGGTGCTCCTTTTCTGATAACTATCGGCTGCGGTGGCTGAAGTACGGAACGAAATTCCAATCCGATCTACGTTCCAACCTTCAGATAAGACTTACCGCGGGTTACTGTGGTGGGTGAACGCTCGCCTTTGCTCGTTCTTATTTCTCTGCATTTGACATGCTCCGGGGAACCTCCAACAGCCTGCCCCCCGCCAAACGTAGCGTCCGGGTACATCGCCCGGCCAGTTCCAGGTTGTGCGTTACCAGCACGGAGGTCAGTCCGTGCGCCTCATGCAGCCGTTCAATCAAGCCAAATACCAGGTCCGCCGAATCGTTATCCAGATCGCCGGTCGGCTCGTCTGCCAATAAAAGCTGCGGATTCGTCACCAGCGCCCTCGCCAGTGCCACCCGCTGCTGTTCTCCGCCGCTCAACTCGCCGGGTCTGTGCGCCGCCCGGTCTGCAAGGCCCGTTTCCGCGAGCCACGCAGCTGCGTCCTGCATCGCCTTCCGCTTTTCAACGCCTCGCGCCAGCAGCGGCATGGCCACGTTTTCCTGCGCCGTAAACTCCGGCAGCAGATAGTGAAATTGCCACACGTACCCGACTTGTTCATTGCGAAACCGGGCCGCCTCACGAACGCTCAAATTCGTTACCTGAGTTGTGGCGCAGTATATCTCTCCCGCCGAAGGGGTATCAAGAGCGCCCAGCATGTGCAAAAGTGTGCTTTTCCCACTTCCGGACTGGCCCACGATGGCCACCAGTTCGCCGCGCCGGACCTCCAGATCGAGTCCGTCGAACAATCGAAGAGCTCCGCGGCCGCTCCTGCTGTTGCCTGGATACTCCTTCGACAACCCCTCCACGCGGAGCAACGGCTCTTGATCTTCAGAATGTGGAAGTTGACGCATCCCCGGTTCCGGCAGCGGGAAGGTTACACTGCCGCCATAGGAGATCGGGGTGGGGAACGATTCTTTCATTCCTATGACTCATATCCTAACGCGGGAATTTCGGTGCGCCCCATTCGCCGCGAAAAGAGGAAATGCCACTTTAGTTGGATGCGGCAGCAGAGCGAATGGAAGCAGAAGCCCTCCGCTCTGTCTATACAGAGATCCATTTTCCAGCCTTCGTTGTTCATTTCAGCCCGACAACGAGCCGCGCAATCCGCCCCTTCGGTCCGACAACAAAGGGCAGCGAAATCGCGTTCCAATTGCCGTCGTCCAATGGCTGCCATGTCTTTCCGTCGTCGCGGCTGATGTCACTTCCATTCGTCCCAACCGTGATCCAGGTTTTCAGTTCATCTCTCCACGCTACCGAAGACCGATAGCCATGCGGGGGCTTTGCTGCCGCCGTCCAGTGCAGCCCGCCGTCAAGGGAGTAAGCGGCTGTGCCAATGCTGTCATTAGGCTTGGTGTAGTCTCCGCCTACGGCGACTAGAGCCAATGAGCCGTGAAGATCAAGAGAGAAAATACCACCACTGGGAGTTTTCGGAAACATCGGAAGTTCCACTTCGTTGCTCGCTTGGCGTTCCGGTTCTCCACCCAGAAAATGTGAGTAATGGAGCACACGCGAACCACTTGGGCCTCCAGTAGCAAGCCAAGCTTCCCTCGCTTCTCCATCCTTGTTTCGGAAAGGACCTATGGCGAGGCAGCGATTACTAGCGGCAAAGGACGATTCTCCGGGTTTAGCCTCGACGCTCTCACTAAAGACGGAATCATCTACGATGCCATTCCAGGAAGTGAATTCCGAAAGGTATAAGAATTTAGTTTTTGGGTGGTCAGAGTCAGAATCTGCCTCGGGGTCACCAACCAGAAAACCATCGGTCGGCGTCCACATGCGAATTGCATCCCAGAAGCCGTCGGGATTTTCATTGCGCAATGCCAGCATCCAAGATTTGCAGCCGTCAACTGTCTTGTACAACCGGCTTTTGTCGCCCGGGCCAGATGACATCAGGATGGCCGTCTGAGAATCCCAAGCCTGTACTCCGCGAAAGTCTAACGCCGCGCCATCTTTATCTGCATCGGGCACCGCGCACTTAGTCCAATGCTCACCACCATCAGTGGACCGCAACACCGTTCCGCCAGTTCCACTGGCCCACGCGATCCTGCCATCAACTGAATAGATTCCGCGCAACCCAGCCGTCGTCCCCGAATCCTGCATGACCCAACGAAGCGATTGAGACACCGCGTCGCCAGCCTCATGCGTCTGCGCAAAAATTGCGCCACAGCAAGAAGATAAGATCGCACCAGCGATCAGAATTCGATTGCAATAGTGGAAAGTCATCGCCCGAGTATAGCTCGCTCAAGCAAAGGGCTAATCCGTCACTTCCGGAGGGAGCAGAGGCATTCATGCCCCTGAAATGCCCGCTCAAGAGCAAAGCGGCTTCAGCCGCGGGCATTTCGCCAGCGAAAAACCGAATCCCAAATTGCGCAGAATTACCCCGCAAAAGCCCACAATAAAGAAGGCCGGAAACTTTGGCCAATCGATGTCTTCAGGAGAAGAAAAATACGCCGAAAAACGTCACTAAAACAGCCCAAAAGTGGCGTTTTAACGCACCCTAAATATCATCTAACCAATCTGGAATGTGGGGGATACAGGAGAAAAATGCCCACCCCCTACCCTCCCTCTTATTTTATTTGTCGTATCTTCGCCAAATTTGACCCGCCAGTCGAAGGTCCATTAGACCTTCGACTTGAAGAAATCCAGCGAAAGCTCTAACCCTTCGCGAAGACTGATCTTCGGCTCCCAACCGAGAATCGCCTTCGCCTTGGAAATATCCGGCTTCCGCCGCGTAGGATCATCCTGCGGCAGCGGCTTGAAGAGTAACTCGCTCTTCGAACCCGTCACCTCAAGCACCGCCTGAGCGCACTCAAGAATGGTGAACTCTACAGGATTGCCAATATTGACCGGCAGATGTTCGTCCGACCGCGAAAGCCGCACGATGCCATCGATCAGGTCCGAGACAAAGCAGAAACTGCGCGTCTGTTGCCCGTCGCCATAAACCGTAAGCGGCTCACCGCGCAGTGCCTGCATCATGAAGTTGGAAATGACGCGCCCATCGCTCGGATGCAGCCTCGGCCCGTAGGTGTTGAAGATGCGGACGAGATGCGTGTTGACCCCGCGATATCGGTGGTAAGCCATCGTCAGCGACTCCGCGTAACGCTTTGCTTCGTCGTAAACCGACCGAGGCCCAACCGGATTCACATTGCCCCAATAGCTCTCCGTCTGCGGATGCTCCAGCGGATCGCCGTAGCACTCTGAAGTAGAAGCATGCAAATAGGCAGCGTCATATTTCTGAGCAATTTCCAGCGTATTTTCTGTGCCAACCGAGCCGACACGCAGCGTTTCAATCGCCAGCTTCAGATACTCCGGCGGACTGGCCGGCGAAGCCATGTTAAAGACCGCATCCACCTTGCCCGGGTCGAAGCTCTGGCAGATGTCCTTTTGCTCAAACACAAATCGCGGCTCATTCGCAAGATGAGCAATGTTGCCAAGGTCGCCGGTCGAAAGATTGTCGACGCCGAGCACCGAGTGGCCCTCGCCCAGCAGGCGGTCGGTAAGGTGAGAACCCAGAAAACCGGCAGCGCCGGTAACAAGTACACGCATAGTCAAAGAGTTACGCTCCGGAATGTTTTATCGGAATCCGTTTCGGAATCGTTTGTAAGCAGATCGGCATGCAACAGCCGGGAAAAAGAATTCCCGGCTGTTAAGCGAAATCGCTCACCGTTCCAGCTAGGACAAGACCAGCTAGGATAAAACCAGCCGCTTCGGCTTGCCCTGTTGAGCCGTGTAGGCAGCCGGTCGGCCGACGCTGACGTAGGTAAAGCCCTGTTCCCGCATGTACGCCGGTTTGTACAGGTTGCGGCCGTCAATGACAATGGGAAACTTAAGCGCCTGATCCAGGCGGACCATGTCAAGCTCCGCAAACTCCGCCCAGTCCGTCAGGATCAGAACCGCGTCTGCGTTCTCGGCAGCTTCATAAGCGCTTGCAGCGTAGCTCATGCTTTCCGAAGCAGGAAGTACGCCCTTTGCCTTCTCAATCGCGGCTGGGTCGTAAGCGGTCACCGTCGCTCCCGCTGCGATCAGCTTCTTGATCACGTCGATTGCGGGAGAGTCGCGAATGTCGTCCGTATCTCCCTTGAAAGCCAGTCCGAGAGCAGCCAGTTTCTTGCCGCGAAGCGTCCAAAGCGCGGAGCGAACCTTGTTGAAGAAGATTTCCTGTTGAGTGGCGTTGATCTTGCGCACCTCTTCAAGAAGCTGGAAGTCGACACCCTGCTGCTGCGCAACCCAGTAAAATGCCGCTACATCCTTCGGGAAGCAGGAACCGCCGTATCCCAGGCCGGCCCGCAGGAATTTCGGCCCGATACGCGAATCCAGCCCCATGCCGGCTGCGATGTCTTCAATGTCCGCATCCACTGATTCGGCGAGATTGGATACGGCGTTGATAAAGGAGATCTTAAGCGCCAGGAAAGCGTTGGAGGCATGCTTGATGATCTCCGCGCTCTGAGCGGAGGTTACGAGCAGCTTGGCCGGATTCTCCTGCGACAGCGGACCAGGAAGCGAGTCGGACTTTGCGAAGTAGCTGCCGTCGGTGAGCGGCGCGTAGATGCTGCGAAGCACATCCGCAGCACGATCATTATTGGCTCCTACGACAATGCGGTCGGGATGCAGGAAGTCACCGATTGCCGTTCCTTCGCGCAGAAATTCGGGATTCGAAACGACGTCGAATGTACCCGGCTCAACGCCGTGCCGGTGCATGCAACGAGTGATCCACTCGTTGGTATAGACCGGAACCGTGCTCTTTTCCACCAGCACTTTGTACCCATTGACGGCGCGGGCGATCTCGCTGACAACGGCTTCGACGTAGGACAGATCAGCCGATCCCGTGCTGCCCTGGGGAGTGCCTACCGCGATGAAGATAGCCTCGCACTCCTCGACGCCGTAAGCGAGATTGGTAGTGAATTCGACGCCGCGGTTGAGGTGTTTGCCCAGCAATTCGGGCAGGTGGTGTTCGTAGATCGGAACACCGCCTTCGTTGAGCATGTTTACCTTGGCTTCATTGTTGTCAACGCAGATGACCCTGTGGCCAATCTCAGCAAAACAAACAGCAGCAACAAGGCCGACATACCCGGATCCAAGCACACAGATGGAAACTTGATTCGTCATGCGTAGGGCTCTCCTAAGCCGTTTCAGGCGACAGGTCGGCGGGTCGCGCCTACCCGTGGGTTCATGGTTGGCAGGGGGCCCGGCTTGCGACGACCGGACCGCCAGGCCCGGAATTGAGGCCGGGAAGGTTCTAATGGCGGTTCGGGTGCAGTCAATAGGGGTTGAGCGCGTCCCTGAGGAAAATCTGATCTCCTGGCGATCGCTTCGTCATCGGACTTCGACGTCGCCTGTCACACTCAGGTTATCCGCAAGGGAGGCTTGCAAGCAATGTTTTCTCTCATTCGCGGAAATCGATGCGGTTCTTTTTTAAGTTTTAATTGTTACTCATAAGTGAATCGCTGGCTTGGATTTGCAGCTCGCGACCCTCGAAATCGCGAGCCCGGTTAGCAGAGAACGCCGGTCTGTAGGGAGATCGCGGCGCAGGATTTGCCCCCGGAACAACCGCAGGACAAGCGTCGAACAACGGGGTCGAACGTCACTTTGCTACAGTGTTGGAATCGAGCAGGATTTGCGCTCAGAAGCGTGGAGTGAGATGAATTCGAAGTCTGAAATCGCAACGTTAGCGCCGTTTCGGCTGGACCCTTTGTTTGTGGAACGGATCTGGGGCACGGCCGATCTCAGGCCCTGGTACAACTATGTGTCCAGCGCAGAGCCAGGTCACAACCCGATCGGTGAAGTGTGGCTGACCGGCGATGAGTGCAAGGTTTCAACCGGTAGTCTGGCGGGAATGACGCTGGGGCAGGTATTCGCTGCGCACTCCGGGGCGATGCTGGGGTCTGCGGTTCCGGACTCAATCCATGGCGCATCTCCCTTGTTGATGAAAGTGATCTTCGCGCGCGAGAAGTTGAGCGTACAGGTGCATCCGGATGATCGTCTCGCGCAGAAGTATGGCCAGCCTCGCGGTAAGACAGAGTGCTGGTATGCCTTGGCGGCGGAGCCGGGCGCGGAGGTTGCGGCAGGGCTCAGGCCTGGTACAACCCTGGAACAGGTGGAGAGCGGGGTTGCCGACGGTTCGCTGGAACAATGCCTGGAGGTTGTGCAGGTGACGGCAGGAGATCTGGTTTACGTGGATGCCGGGACTGTGCACGCGATCTGGCCCGGATCGGTGCTGCTGGAGACCCAGCAGAACTCCGATATCACCTACCGTTTATTCGACTATGGGAGGCCGCGCGAGTTGCACGTGGCGAAGGCTCTGGAAGCAATCCGGCTCCAGACCGCGGCTGGAAAGATTGCGCCAGTGGAGTTGACAGACCGGGCTGTGCTCGTGGAACGGGAGTACTTCTGCGTCGAGAAAATGATCGTAAGCGGAGTAAGGACTGGCTCTTCCATGATTGCGACTGAGGGCACGGAGGCTGGTGGTGATCCAGGGCTGACATATCTTTTCGCTGCCAGCGGCTCAGGCTGGATTTCGTCCGCGGGATCAGAGGCATTTGAGGGTGTGGAGTTGGCTCCCCGGGGCATGGTGGCTGTTCCTGCAACCTCGCCTGCCTGGCAGATCGAGGATCGCGGCGGCTTGGAACTGATCCGGATCACACCGCGCTTTCCCGCAACCGAAGTGACACACACGGCGTAATGGAGCTGAGATGACGAAACCGGTGGGCGGCGGTTGGCGCGAATCCGTAATTGCATACATCCGGGCGGAGGCAACGCCAACGGACAAGTTTGGCCATCAGCCGCGGCTATATGCGCTGGCGCGGCAAATTGCCGAAGGCGAAGACTGCGACGATGACGTGCTCTTCGCTGCTGCATGGATGCACGATCTGGGAGTGTTTCTTGGGCACCGGCCCGCTGATCCTGTCCAACTCGCCGCATGGGATCATGTCCCCTACACCATTGAAAAAAGCAGGGAACTGCTGTCTGGCTGGGGTTTTCCTAGCGAAAAGCTGGCTGCGGTGGCCGAGTCGATCCGAACGCATCAATCCAACGACCACGCCATTCTTCCGGAGGCCGTAGTCCTGCGGGATGCCGATATTCTCGAACAGCTGGGCGCAATCGGAGCTTTGCGAGCGTTCGTCAAGGTTGGAAGAGACACCCGGTTCGCAACCTATTCGGACGTGGTTCCCGTCCTGGAACGGGCATTGGAGGTTCTTCCCGGCAAACTACAGCTCAACCGGTCCCGAGATCTGGCACAAGGCCGGGTGCGAGCGCTTGCAGCCCTCCTGACTGCTATCTACGAAGAGGCAGGGCAAAATTTGTACTGAAACTGTACCTCAGATCGTGCAAATCCTTCCGGTTATGGCGTTTCCCAAAATGGGAATAATAAATAAAATTGTGTGCAGTTTTGTATGTATTTTTACCGATAAATGTGGCATAGCCCTTTTCTTTGCAAGTCTTTGCAATTTCTTTGCATTGGATTCGGGAGGGGTCGTTGTACACTTCTACCAAGATCGGCCTCGGGGGAGGAGGTCTGCAATCACAAGGAGACGTCGAATGCGATCGAAGCTTGTCCTGGCAGCACTTTTAACCCTCTCCACCCTACCCGTTTTTGCCCAGGTAGCCCCTGCGGTCAAGATCGGTGGCCTTCCCCTGGGTGTAGGCGCTGGTGTTTCAGATTACAGTGTGGATTATGGCTCGGGTCGCCGAATGATCGGCGTATCCGCCTGGGCGGACTACAACCTCTTTCACGGTCTGGGCGTGGAGGCAGAAGGCACGTCGATTTTTGCCGACAAACCTTCTGAGCTACAGCGAATGCGCCAGGACACAATCAAGGGTGGCGCGATTTACCGCACTCATCCTATTTTTGGAATTCGCCCGTATGTCAAGGGGCTGATAGGTATCGCCAGTATCGACTTTCCCTCACGCAATCCTTTCTATACGCACGACACTTTCACCATGTACGCGTTTGGCGGTGGAGGCGAGTACAAAATCTGGAAGACCCTGTACGCGCGCGGGGACTACGAGTACCAGTTCGTGGACCAGTATTTCGGTAGAAATACGCTCAATCCCAATGGCTTCACGATAGGCGCGACATACTATCTGCGCGGCATTCATGCTCACCGCTGATGTGCGGTGAAGTGATTTCGATTGCTCTCAACCGCCGATACGTGGACTGAACGCATAACGCTCTCTGAGGTATCTAAGTTCCGGATTCCGCTTTCTGGTCAATTGGTATACTTAAAGGTACCTTGGCATGGAATTTGGTTTTGAGTTGCCTCCGCGACTATGCCTGATCGTCTCCAGCGCTTGTGTGTCTCTAAGCCGCCGGGGATAAGAAATTCTTAAGCACTTGTACCTAAGAAAGGACTACTTAGCCTATGCAGATTCGTGGCGCGCGCGCTCTGGTTTGTGGAGCTGGCGGCTTCATCGGAGGCCATCTTGTCAACAAACTCCTGGAAGACGGAGCAGCGAGTGTACGTGCAGTAGATTTGAAGCCTCTGGATGAGTGGTACCAGACAAATCCAGCTGCGGAGAGTCTCGTGCTGGATCTTCAGGAGAAAGAAGCCTGCCTGAAGTCCGCAAAAGGAATTGACGCAGTGTTTCAACTGGCTGCGGATATGGGCGGCATGGGATTCATCGAAAACAACAAAGCTCTGTGCATGCTCAGTGTGTTGACCAACACGCACATGCTGCTGGCAGCGCGTGAACAGGGTGTGAAGCGATTCTTCTATTCTTCCTCGGCGTGCGTGTACAACGGTGACAAGCAGACAGATCCCAACGTAGTGGCGCTCAAGGAAGAAGACGCATATCCGGCGCTGCCGGAAGATGGCTACGGATGGGAGAAGCTCTTCAGCGAGCGTATGTGCCGGCATTTCCGCGAGGACTACGGTCTGGAGACGCGTGTGGCGCGCTTTCATAACGTGTATGGCCCACTCGGGACTTGGACGGGCGGTCGCGAGAAGGCTCCGGCGGCCATCTGCCGCAAGGTTCTGGAAGCCAAAATTTCGGGAAAGCATGAAATCGAAATCTGGGGCGACGGAAATCAGACTCGCAGCTTCATGTATGTCGACGATTGCACGAAGGGGGTCGTCGATATCTATCACAGCGACATCCTGGAGCCCATCAATCTCGGATCCAGCGAATTGGTAACCATCAACCAACTGGTCGACGTAGCCGAAGATCTGGCTGGCGTCAAGTTGAAGCGCCACTATAACTTGAGCGCGCCGAAGGGCGTGAATGGCCGCAATAGCGACAACACCAAAATCCAACAGTATTTAGGCTGGGAGCCCAGCATCAAACTCCGCGATGGGCTGGAAAGAACTATGGCCTGGATTGAACAGCAAATGCTTGCCGGCGTTGCTACAACTGCTACCAAGTAGGAGCCTTTCCATGAGTTCAACTCCGCAGTTCCAGCAGATTCTGGGCGTTCGCTTTTTTGTGGGCGACGCCCAGGGTGCAATTGATGAGGTGTCGCAGTGCGGCGGTCTCGTAGTTGTGCCTGCCGCACCGGCGTTGAAGAATCTGGCTGTTGACAAGGGCTATCGGGAAGCGCTGTTGGGGGCGGATTTCGCCATTGCCGACAGCGCTTTCATGGTGCTGTTATGGAACCTGATCGATCGCAATCGCATTCCCAAACTTTCTGGCCTCAAGTACCTCCGGGCGCTTGTGCAGGAGCCGGATTTCAAGGCGAGCGGGAGCACATTCTGGGTTATGCCCACCGCTGTGAGCGCGCAGCGGAATATAAGCTGGCTGCGCGAGAATGGCGTGAATGTCGCCAACGAAGACGTCTATCTTGCGCCTCTCTACGGCCAGACGATCAGTGACGAAGAGCTGCTTGGGCGCATCGAGGAGCGAAGGCCCCGGCACATTGTTCTGGGGGTCGGCGGGGGAACGCAGGAGCGGCTGGGGCTGTATTTGAAACAGCAACTGTCGTACCGGCCGGCTATTCATTGCATTGGCGCCGCAATTGCATTTCTCAGCGGCGATCAGGTGCGCATCCCGGTCTGGGCGGATACGCTGGGGTTAGGATGGTTCTACCGTACCGTGGCAGATCCCAAGCGGTTTTTTCCGCGCTACTGGGACGCGCGGCATCTGGCTCGGTTGCTGTTGAAGTATCGGGATCGTTTGCCGATCGGGAGCCTTTAGGTCAAGTTGTTTCTTTTCCAACTTCGGGATTTTTCGCCGGAACTTTTCGATTTGAGCTGGGTCTAAGAGACTGGCGGTTCTTGCCCAAGTACGCTATTTAAGAGTAATGGCAAGAGCAGTGGAGATCGTTCCGGAAGCATGGGACGGAGGAACAGGAAAAACCATGACCAGAATTGGGACCAACCAGACGTTTCGCAATATTTGGCCTGCGGTTATCGTGATTGGGAGCTTTGGTGGCTTGATGACTTTGAGCGGCCCCTTAGCGATGGCCCAGGATGGCGGAGCTGCGGCCCAGGATACGGCCGCAGCAGGGCAACGCACCGATGGACAGATCGAGATGGACGTCGTGCATGCGCTGGATGCGGCGCCGTCGCTCCAAAACGATTGGATTACCGCAGGGACAGTGCAGGGAGAAGTAACGCTGTCCGGCACCTCGGCCAGCGCTGCGAACCGGCAATTGGCTGAGTCGATCGCAGGGAAGGTTCCTGGCGTAACCAAAGTCGTCAACAATCTCAAAGTCGGTGACCCGCAGACTGCCCAGAACGGACAGGGGCAGCCCCAAGATCAGGTCGATTATGCGGATCAGGGACAACCGGCTCCAGCTTATGGGAACGAGGCCCCGCAACAGAATGCGCCCGCTCCGCAGCAGCCGGCTTATCAGCCCGGCTATCAACAACCTCAACCCGGCTACCAACAGGCTCAACCCGGATACCCGCCGCCTCCGCAAGGCGGCTACGCGCAGCCACAGCCCCAAGTGGCGCAGATGCCGGAGCCTCCTCATGAGCCAGTTACTCTGGTGAAAGGAACTCTGTTGAAGGTTCGCACCAGCGAACCATTGAGCAGCAAGAAGGCCAAGGATGGAACGGCCATCGAGTTCACCGTGGTGCGCGATGTCTACGCGGCGGGAGTGCTGGCGATTCCTCGCGGCGCAACGATCCACGGGGAAGTGCTCGATGTGAAGAAATCTGGCGCGCTGGGTGGCAGCCCCGAGCTGGCTCTGAAGCTTGATTCGCTCGACCTTGGCGGCAGGAACTACGCGCTAGATTCAGACCCCTTCAGCGTGAAAGGCCCCAATAAAGCTGGGCGAACAGTCGGTAACGCCTTTGGCGGCGCGCTTCTCGGTGCGATTATTGGTGGCGCGGTGGGCGGCGGTGGCGGTGCTGCCATCGGTGCCGGAGCTGGCGCGGTCGGCGGAACGGCGGCCTCGGCCGCTACTCCCGGACCTCAGGTCTGGATTCCTGCGGAAGCGCTCATGGACTTCCACCTGAACAATCCGCTGACGGTAACTCCGGTCAGTTCGCAGGAGGCAATGCGCCTTGCGGCGAATGCTCCTCCACCGTCGCAGCGGCCAACGCTCTATCGTCGCGGATACTACCCTTACGGATATCCTCCGCCACCTCCGCCTCCGGGCTATTACTATCGCCCCTACTAATCTCGCGGCCCCAAGTTGCGTAAGTTAATAGAAACCGGCTCCAGATGCTTTCTGGAGCCGGTTTCTTTTTGGGGGGAACAGATTGGGTTGAATTGGGCGAGAGACTAACGCTCATTCTGAAGAAACTGCTTCCTGTCCTTTACCTTGACCGCCGGAGCACCCGCGTAGACTGTCCATGGCTCCAGATCACGGGAGGCGACAGAGGCGAGTCCAAGTACCGCTCCCTCGCCGACCTGCACTCCCGGACCTACGCAGGCGCGGGCGCATATCCAGGCATAGGAACCGATCACCATTGAGTACGCCAACAACGGAAATGCACGATCATCGAAGTCGTGAGTTGCCCCGCAGATGTAGGCTCCCTGAGAGACGATGGCATGCGATCCAAAGTGCATGGGTGCTGGATTGTAGATCTCTGCGCCATCGCCGGCAGTGACCTGATCGGCGCAGATCAGGTTCCATGGGGCCCAGATCTTGGAGCCGGGATAGAAATGGCAGTTCGGGCCCATCTGCGCTCCAAAGAGCCGCAGCAGCATGGATCGCCAGGAATGGAACGGACGTGGGGAAATCCGGTACAAGAGTAGCCAGCAGATATTCCAGGTCAGTCGCATGATCCGGTTTTGAATTGAGAACGCCGGCCGAAGATAAGGGTCCTCGGCGGTATCCGCGGCTATGTGTTCGGCTGCGTTGTAATGAAGCTGCTTGGCCATTCCATATTCCAGAGAAGATAATTTGGACAGGGTTTACCTTGAAACAAAGGGATGAGCCATGGCTCATCCCTTTGCGACTTGATATCTGTCAAGAAGCTCATGCACTGACAGGTTCTACGGCGTCGACCTTGACCGGCGTCAGCCAGCCGAAGCGGTCGGGCTTGAGTCCGTTGGCGATGCCAAAGAACTCATCGGCGATCTGTTTGGTGAGAGCGCCTGGGTTGCCGTCCCCGATCACAATGCGGTCGATCGAGCGGATTGGCGAAACCTCCGCAGCCGTGCCGGTGAAGAAGACTTCGTCGGCGATGTAGAGCAGCTCACGCGGAATCGACTGCTCGAACACAGGCAGGCCAAGATGGCGGGCGATGGTCAGCACCGAGTCGCGGGTGATGCCGGAAAGCGCCGAGTTGGCCAGCGGCGGGGTGTAGAGCACGCCGTTACGTACTACGAAAACATTCTCGCCGGAGCCCTCGGAAACCAGGCCATTGACGTCCAGAGCGATGCCCTCCGCATAGCCGTTGATATCGGCTTCCATGCGGATGAGCTGCGAGTTCATATAGTTCGCGCCGGCCTTGGCCAGAGCGGGCATGGTGTTTGGCGCAAGCCGGTTCCAGCTGCTGATGCAGACGTCCGCTCCGCCGTGTCCACCTGCAACATATTTGCCCCAGGGGAAGTTGGCGATGAAAACATCGATCGGCGAGCCTGTGGGGTTGACGCCAATCTCGCCATATCCGCGCAGGGCGATGGGACGAATGTAGCAGGGGGCGACGCCATTGTTCTCGATGACGTCGACGACGGCTGCGCAGAGCTCATCGAGCGAGTAGGGCAGGGTCATACGGTAGATCTTCGCGGAATCGATAAGGCGCTGCATGTGCTCAGGCAGACGGAAGACTGCTGCTCCCGAGGGCTGGCCGTAGCAACGGATTCCTTCAAATACGCTGGAGCCGTAGTGCACGACATGGCTCATCACGTGAATATTCGCCTGTTCCCAGGGAATGAGCTGGCCATTACGCCAGATTTTTTCCGTAGGCTGGATTGGCATCGTTAGAGTACCTCTCTTGTCTTACTTCAAGAATACTGTCTAGAGTATCGCGAAGCGGGGCGGAGTGTCACCAATACCTGCCTAATTCCCGAATCAAAACGAATCAAGTCTGTATCATCGCCAACGCCAACTCCGATAGACCGGTTGGGTTGCTATGAGATAGTTTCTGGTTCGTCGGAGAAGATCGACTCGATGCTGGTTTCGAAGAGTCTTGCCAAACGAAATGCCAGCGGTAAACTGGGATCGAATTTGCCGGTTTCGATGGCGTTGACACTCTGTCGCGAGACTTCTAGCTTTTGAGCAAGGTCGGCCTGGCTCCATTGCCGCTCAGCGCGAAGGACGCGAAGTCGGTTCTTCACCGGTTCCCCCAAAGTTTGACTTCCAGGGTGATGGAAGAGGTAACGATAAAGATATCCAGGCTGATGTTGCCGAAGGGAATCAGGGACGAGTAGGGCTGAACGTAGCTGAAGAATGTATCGGCGACGAGCACAATGCCCAGTCCCCACAGCATCGACTCAACGACAAGGTTGCGAAGATACTCGTCGTTTTCGCCTCGTAGATAGCGGGCTACAACGATGATGGTCGCGATCACCGGGGCGATGGAAAGAACTGCGATTCCGTATCGCGTGACCATGGAGAGGTTGTGTCGCTCCAGTATGGCCTGGAGGACGATACTGAGGGCGATACAAAGTCCCATCAGAATTTCGATGGTGCGCATTGAGCGCCGTTGGTAGGTACTGAGATTCCTTCGACAGAGTTGCATGACGTGTTTCCTTTCCTTTATGACAATTGAGCTTTACATAAAAAGATTAGACATGTCAAGCTTGCTTGTCATTTTCTTGATGTTATGGCTCTGAGGTGGGAATCCGATTGAAGCTTAGGGTTGGGTCGTACAATCTTGAGGACGCTTCCGGCCACGGAACGCTGCAAGGAAGATTTTGTGTATACCATCCTGGGGATCGGCGAACTACTTTGGGATATGCTGCCGGAGGGTCCGCAATTGGGCGGAGCGCCGGCCAACTACAGCGTCATGGCCGGGCGTATGGGGAATCACGCGACAGTTCTGAGCCGCATCGGGCGCGATGGATTGGGCGAGCGGGCGCTCGAAATGCTACGTCCGTTTCCTGTGGATTGCACGCGGTTGCAAGTGGACCCGGAGCAGGCAACCGGCCGCGTGACTGTGAAGCTGGAGGACGGTCAACCGAGCTATACGATCCACCAACCCGTTGCGTGGGATTTCTTTGAACTGACAAAAAGCTGGCTGAACGAGGCGGCGCAGGCGGACGCGGTTTGCTTTGGCTCCCTTGCTCAACGAAGCGAGCAGTCGCGACAGACCATTCATGCGCTCGTGAAGGCCACGCGCCCGCAGTGCCAGCGAATCTTCGATGTGAACCTGAGAGCGCCGTTTTACAGTGCGGAGATTGTGCGGGAATCGTTGGAACTGGCGTCTGTCATGAAGATGAACGATGCCGAAGTCCAATTGGTGCTGGATTTGCTCGGCTTTCCCACTGCCGCTTCTTTGCGCGGGGGCGCTGAGCGGTTGTTGGAACACTTTACTGGTCTGGCGCTGGTTGCAATTACGAGGGGCGGTACGGGGAGTTTGCTGGTGGGCCGTTCGGAATGGAACGAACACCCCGGGATTCCGATCAAGGTTGCGGACACAATCGGGGCTGGAGACGCGTTTACAGCGGCCATGACGCACTACCTGCTGCGTGGCGCTTCCCTGAGCGTGCTCAACGAAGCAGGGAACCGCTGGGGGAGCTATGTCGCCTCGCAGTCGGGCGCGATGCCTGAGATCGGGCCTGAAACCTTGCAGCGGATCACTCGAGAGATCGAGGGCTGAATCAGTTATCCCAGGTTCTCGGCACGAGAGCATCATATCGAGACCTGGGATAACCGAACCTCAACTACTTCAGCCGTTGAGGACACGCATCCCGCCTTCGGGATAGCGGGTGCCGGTTGCGGCATCGGGAGGGAAGCAGCGGTCGATCTCGGCGAGATCATCGGCGGTGAGTGTGACCTTCACAGCGTCGATGTTTTCCTTGAGACGGTGGACCTTAGTAGTGCCCGGGATCGGAAAAACATCCTCTCCCTGAGAGAGAAGCCACGCGAGAGCAAGTTGCGACGCCGTGCAGCCCTTCGCCGCAGCCAGCGATTCAATCAGCTTGACGAGTTCCAGGTTGCGCTGGAAGTTTTCGCCTTGAAACCGGGGATTGTTGCGCCGCCAGTCGGCCGGGTCCAGATCATCGATTGTGCGGAACCGACCGGTGAGAAATCCACGGCCAAGCGGACTATAAGGGACAAAGGCGATGCCCAGTTCGCGGGTCACGCCGAGGATTTCAGCTTCGGGATCGCGCGTCCAGAGGGAGTATTCGGTCTGGAGGGCGGCGATCGGGTGGACCGCATGGGCGCGCCGGATGGTGTTCGGTCCCGCTTCCGAGAGCCCCAGAAATCGGACTTTTCCTTCCTTGATCAGATCGGCCATGGCGCCAACGGTTTCTTCGATTGGCGTGGTGGGATCGACGCGATGCTGGTAGTAAAGGTCGATCACATCGACATTGAGACGTCTGAGACTGGCTTCGCATGCCCGCCGAATGTAGTCCGGCTTGCCGCTAAGACCGAGGAACTGACCCTCAGCGGAACGGACATTGCCGAATTTTGTTGCGAGAAAGACCTCGTTGCGACGACCTGCGATGGCCTTGCCAACCAGTTCTTCGTTGCGGCCCACGCCGTAAACGTCGGCAGTGTCGAGGAAATTGACACCGAGGTCGAGCGCGCCGTGAATGGTTGCGATCGACTCAGTCGGATCGCTGTCGGCGTGTCCGGAACCATAAAACTCGGACATGCCCATGCAGCCGAGTCCCATGCGGGAAACTGAGATGCCTGTTTGGGCAAAAAGACGATGTTCCATTGGAAGGGTAAATTCCTTTCTTGTGTTTTGCAGCCTTTGCCAGAGATGAGGTTGAGCCATCAGATGGCGCATTTTCGAAAATTGCACCGCAGGGTAATGAGTAGTCAATCAAAATGGATCGTATCGTCAATCTATCGACAAAAGATGATACATTCGTGTACCGTTCTCTTGATCTCCGTTTCATCGGGATTGGAAATCAAGAGAACAGGAAATCAAGAGAACAAACGAGTATCGAAATTGCAAGGTTGGTGAATGGCTAAGCACGGAAAGACTATACCTGCGGCGGACGCGGCTGCGATCTCGACTGTAATCTCGGAGGCGTCGCACCCCGAGTCCTCGAAAAAAATCCCCAAGCATCAGGTAGTTTTCGACTATTTGCACGGCAGTATCCAATCCGGAGTGCTCAAACCGGGCGACCGGCTGCCGAGTGAAGCGGAATTGGGCAAGATGTTCGACGCCTCGCGCATTACGGTGGCGAAGGCGGTGCTGGAACTACAGCGCATGAATCTTGTGACGCGACGTCCGGGCGCCGGGACGCACGTCCAAACCAGGCAGCAGGTGGACGGGCACACCTTTGGGTTGCTGATTCCAGAGCTTGGGCTGACCGAGATCTTCGAGCCGATCTGCCACGGCATGATGCGCTCGCCGTTTGCGAGACCGGACGCGCTTGTCTGGGGCAACGCTTCCGGAGCGGGAGCTTCCGGCTCGCGTCGGGAGGTTGCGGAAGAAGCTGAGCACATGGCGCAGCATTTCATCGCTCGAAAGGTCTCCGGGATATTTTTTGCGCCTCTGGAACTGATTCCGGACAAGGATGCTGCGAACCGGCGCATTGTCCGCATGCTGGAGCGGATGAAGATTCCAATCGTGCTGCTGGACCGGTGCTATCTGCCCTACCCAGAGCGTTCATCTCTGGATCTGGTGGGCATCGACAACCGGCGCACCGGCTTTCTGGCAACGGAACACCTGATCCAGCTCGGAGTCAGAGAACTGGCGTTCCTCGCCGAAGACCACTCAGCCTCGACGGTTGATGCGCGCATCACGGGTTTCCATGAGGCGCTGAGACGACACGGAATTCGTCCGGAAGTGGAACCGGCGTGGCGAGGCAGCGCGCAGGATCAGGAATTTGTGAAAAAAGCGCTGGAAATCACGCAGGCGAAAGGTATCGTTTGCGCGAATGATGTAACAGCCGCGCGCCTGATGCAGACGTTGCTGGCGATGGGACGGCGGATTCCGGAGGATGTGCGAATAGTCGGCATCGATGACGTGAAATACGCCAGCCTGCTACCGGTTCCCTTGACCACGATGCACCAGAACTGCCCGGCTATTGGGGTGATCGCGATGGCTACCATGTTGGAAAGACTGGAACACCCGGATCTGCCGACAAGAGATATTCTGGTGCCTACGAAGCTGGTGGTGCGACGGTCGTGCGGTGCGCATCTGGACACGAATCCGAGCACGAATCCGGACAGGTGATCCCCGCAGGACCGTCTTCTTGATTAAAGGACGGGCCGACGTCCAACAATGAGGTTGTAGATGAGCATGATCACTGCCACGACCAGGATCAGGTGAATCAACGCGCCGCCAACATGGAGCGTGAATCCCAGAAGCCACAACACCAGCAGAATTACAAAAATCGTCCAAAGCATTTCGTTCTCCTTGTCTTCCCTGATATGGGATCGACCCCGGGGAAGGGCGCGGAGATGATAGTGACAGACCGGCTCTATCCTTACTGACCCGGATTGATCACGGGGCAGGAGTTTGCGGCTTGGGCGCTATGGGAGCCGGCTCAGGCCGATGTTTCGCGCGTAGAAACGCGACCAGTTGCGCCACCTCGTCTTTGGAAAGCGAGTCTTCGAAACTAGGCATCTTCTGCCCGCCGTTTTCAATCTGAGTTGCAATCTGGGCAGGCTTCAATTTCTTGCGAACGTTGGCCAGCGAGGGGCCCTTTTGCGTGCCCTGAGCGGTCGCCCCATGACAGTAGGAGCATCCCTTATCGCGAAAAAGCGTTGCGCCTGCCGCTTCCGCGTCTTTGGGCCCCGCGGCGAGAACCATTTGAGAGAGGATCAGGAAGAAGAAGGCGAGAGCCAGAGCCGAAGACAGACGCAGATGCTGCACTTTGAGCACGATCACAGAATCATTTTCTCATTATTCGAAGGGCTTTTCCTCCATCTCACGGTGGGTTAGCAGACTTGAATGTCGGCCTCTGGCATGCCGAACCGTCTCGGATCGTGAGAGATTCTCTATTAAAACTTAAACATTAATTGATTAAAGGGTTTTAACGAGAATGTGAACAGATGTTAGCAATCAATTCTTAAGGTAAGTTAGCACTTCAAGTCATTCGTGGGTCTAGAACTCTACCCCGAAGTGTATCAATCCATGGAGGCACTTTTTTGAAACGCTGGCTTTCCGTAGTTATCGCAAATATATCGTTGATGATGGTGGCGGCCTTGCCGTTACCTTTGGCAGCGCAATCGAATGAGCCTGGGACTCTGCAAGGTTCCGTTGTAGACCCGAAAGGGCAGGCAGTCTCTGGAGCAGTTGTCACCGTACAGAGTGAAAGCAAGGATGAGATCCACAAAGGAGCTACCAACAGCGAAGGTCGGTTCGTAGTTACCGGACTTGCAGATGGGAGCTATACTGTCGTGATTTCGTCTTCCGGTTTTGCTCCGGCTACGCGCAATCACGTGCGGGTAGGCGCGGACGCAACTCCGGCTCTGTCGATCCCGTTAGCAGTAGCTTCAGTGGCCGAAGAGGTCACGGTAACCGCGGAGGACGTAACTTCCGAAGCGGCGCAATTATCGCCGGTGAAGGCGATGCTCGACGCCGGTTCGGCACGCACGGAGATCACGAACTCCTATATCCGTGAATTCACCTCGCCGGTAACCGACTTCACCGACATCATGCAGGCGGCGCCCGGCACCTTCAGCGTGAGCCCCAACGGCGTCGGTCTTGGCCAAAGCAACACCTTTTACCGCGGCTTTGCCGACGGCGACTACACGATCACTTATGACGGAATTCCTTTCGAGGACACCAACAGCCCCACGCATCACTCGTGGGCATTCTTTCCTGGGCCGACCATTGGTGGAGTGGACTTCGACCGCAGCCCCGGTACAGCTTCCGACATCGGGCCGACCAACTTCGGCGGATCGATCCATCTGCTCTCCCCGCAACTCCCGATTGAAAAGGGATACATACTCGATTACTCGTACGGTTCCTTCAATACTCAGTTGATCGACGGTCAATACAACTCGGGCCTCATCGGCTCGGGCAAGAAGGCCAACCTGTGGTTTGAAGGCAATCACATGAGCTCGGACGGCTATGAGACCTTCAATTATCAGAGAAGAACCTCAGGCGCGCTGAAGTTCAACTACAAGTTTTCCGATAAGACTGTGCTTTCCCTGTTCAGCAGCGTAGTTATCCTGGATAGCAATACGCCCAACGCAAGTCCGACAAGGGCCCAGATCGCTGAGTTTGGCGATAATTACCTACTGGATGGCACGCAGTATCTGGCGAATGGAAACCTGGACCCTAACTACTACCGGTACTTCTTCTACCATGTGCCGACGGACTTCGAGTACGCCGGATTGACTTCAGATCTCGGGCACGGCTGGAAACTGGATACGAAGGCGTATACCTACTCTTACTACAACCATCAGCACTACAACGGCAGCGGAACCAAAATCTCGGCAACCAGCGCGACGGACAAATTGAATTCCTATAACAGGCTCGGCGACACACTTACGGTCAGCCAGGCCTCGAAGTATGGAGTTTTCCGGGCGGGTCTCTGGTATGAGTGGTCGTACACCAACCGGTATCAGACTCCTGCCAATCCAACCGACTGGATTGACCAAACAGTGCCGAACTTCCACGAGAACTTCTGGACCAACTCGGTGCAGCCGTTTGCCGAATACCAATACGTTGCGATACCGAAGCTCACCATTACCCTCGGTATCAAGGACGCATACTACAACATGAGCCTGAAGCAGTATGCGGACAACGGCAAGATCGTTGGAAACCTTGGCGGCGCTCCGTATGTGACGAACGACGCCGGCTATAACTCGTGGCTTCCGTCCTTTGAGGCGAACTACCGTGTGCGGCCAAACTGGTCCGTCTATGGACAGTTCGGCCAGGGAAGCATCATTCCGCCGAGTAGTGTCTTTGACGTGACGAACGCTGAAGTGAAGGGCCTGCCGAATCCGACCAAAGCCTCGACCTACCAGGGCGGAACGGTGCTCAAGCTCAACCGGCTCAGCCTGGATGCGGATGGATACTACATCCGATTCCAGAATGCATACTCTTCGTTTACTCCAACCTCTGGTCCGGACGAAGGCATCAGCTACGAATACCTGAGCCCTGATTCCCGCACGAAGGGCTTTGAAGCCGAAGGCAACCTGTATCTGGCTCACGGCTTGAGCGTGTTTCTCAATGGCACTGTGACCACCGCGAAGTACGTTGCGGCTCCGGCACAGGCCGCCACAAGCACTACGCCGGCCATTGCGGCTACTCCTTCAGCATGGGTGGCGAGCACGCCGCATGATACGGAGAGCGAAGGGCTTACCTATCAGGACAGGCACTGGGACCTGGGTTTCTTCAACAAGCGGATCGGTTCGCAGTGGAATGACAACGGGTCCGTGCATCAAGCGGTACCGATCGATTCTTTCTCTGTTTCCAACCTCTTCCTCAACTACACGCTGCACAACGGCTCACGGTTTGACGAGTCGAAGATCAAACTCAGCTTCAACAACCTGTTCGACAATCACAACGTAACCGCCATCACCCCGGCAAATGCCGCGACATCAACAACTCCTTTTGCCGAGAATGGTGCGGATACCTTAACGCTTCTGCCCGGGCGGAGCGTGATGGTTACCTTCCAGATGGGTCTTGGCCCGAAGGGACGGTAATTGAAGCCTCTTATCTGAACTGAACGCAATTCAACCATAGCCCCGCATTTGGAAAAGTCCCAGGGCATCGGGATTCCGCCAGATGCGGGGCTTTTCCATCGGCGCTGGGGCATGTGCCGGTGACGCCGATGGCCGCAAAATCCTTCAGGCAAGTCATGCTGAGTGAGACAAATCGACCTTGATTACGCCCTTTATTAATTTCTATGCATTTTTCTATTAAACGGTTTTAACAGGATTGTTAACAGCCGTTAGCAATCAGTTCTTAACTTAACTCTGCACGTCGATTCATCGCCGGGTTTCTGAACGATGGCCGGAAGAGAGTCAATCCATGGAGGCTTTTTTTGAAGCGTTGGCATCACGTTGTCTTTAACAGCTTATTGATGATTTTGGTGGCGACTTGGTCGCCATTTATGAGGGCTCAATCGAATGCACCGGGAACCCTGCAAGGTGCGGTCGTTGACCCCAAAGGGCAGGCGCTTGCGGGTGCGGCGATCATCGTCCATAACGAAAGTAATACGGCGATCCACAGGGTGGCTACGAACAACGAGGGTCGCTTCTCGATAAACGGACTCGCCGACGGAAGCTACACGGTCGAGATCGTGGCGCCAGGTTTTGCTCCCGCTACCCGCAGTCATGTTCGTGTGGGTGCGGATGCAAGTCCAAGTCTCTCCGTCACTCTGACACTGGCATCGGTGGCCGAGGAAGTGACGGTGAGCGCGGAAGACAACACCTCACTGGCAGCCCAACTGTCGCCGGTAAAGGCGCTGCTGGATGCCGGCTCGGCGCGGACGGAGATCACCAACCAATTCATCCGTGAATTCACGTCGCCCGTGACGGACTTTACTGAGATCATGCAGACGGCGCCCGGCACATTCAGCGTGAGCCCGAACGGCGTGGGCCTGGGCGACAGCGACACCTCATTTCGCGGATTCATCGATGGCGACTACACCGTGACCTACGATGGTATCCCGTTCGAGGACACCAACAACCCTACGCATCACTCGTGGGCTTATTTCCCTGGGCCGAGCATTGGCGGCGTGGACTTCGACCGCAGCCCGGGCACCGCGTCGGACATCGGGCCGGCGAATTATGGCGGATCGATCCACTTCCTATCGCCGCAGTTGCCGCCGGACCGGCTCTACAGGCTGTCGGATTCATACGGTTCGTGGAATACGAATCTGATCGACGGCGAGTTTAACTCGGGGCTGTTCGGCGGGAAAAATCCCAAGGCCAATCTTTGGTTCGACGCTCACCACATGAGTTCGGACGGTTATCAGACCTTCAACTATCAGACGCGGACAGCCGAGGCGCTGAAATTTACTTACAAGTTTTCTGACAAGACTTACCTGACGGTCGATGGCAACTCGGTAATTCTCGATGCCAATACTCCAAACAATAATGTGACGGCTGCGCAGATCGCCCAGCACGGCAATAACTACCTGATGGATAACACGGAGTTCCTTCCAGGTACGACCACTTACGACCCCTTCTACTACAAGTTCTACTTCAACCACATCCCGACAGATTTCGAGTACGTGGACCTTAACAAGGACCTTGGGCATGGTTGGAAGCTGGATGTAAAGCCGTACGTCTACGCTTATTCAAACCATCAGTACTACCAGAATTCGGATACGGTGACGGATACAAGCGCCATCGACAAGATGAACCAGTACTTCAAGTTCGGTGAAGTCGTCTCGGCGAGTTCAGCGTCGAAATACGGTGTGTTCCGAACGGGATTCTGGTATGAATATGCGAGCACCAACCGCTTTCAGATCAAGTCCAACCCGGTTAATGAGTTAGATGAGGCCGGTATCGCGGGCATCAACTTCCACGAGAACTTCTGGACGAATTCGGCGCAGCCCTTTGCCGAATATCAACTGGTGGCGATTCCGAAATGGACGATCACGCTGGGCCTGAAGGATGCCTATTACAACATGAGCCTGAAGCAGTATGCCGATAACGGTCATATTGTGGGCAACCTGAACGGCGCGCCTTACGTAACCAACGACGGAAACTTTAATTCGTGGCTGCCCTCTTTTGAGGCCAACTACCGGATCAAGCCTAACTGGTCGGCGTATGTCCAGTACGGCATGGGTAGTCAGATTCCGCCGAGCTCAGTTTATGACATAAACCAGACTTCGGGATCGGGGGCGTCTGGAGTTACGGTGTTGCCCAAGCCGCAGGTTTCTTCGACCTACCAGGGCGGAACAGTGGTGAAGCTGGATCGTGTCAGCTTTGATGCGGACTATTACTACATCCACTTCGAGAACTCCTATGTTGCGGCTCCGGTGGCAAATAGCTACACTTACACCGCGACTCCACCCTCCAATACGACTGGTGTCGAGGCTGAGGGCAACATCGCTGTGACTCACAAGCTGAGCGTCTTCCTGAACGGCACCCTGGCTTCGGCGAAGTACGTGGCAGCAGCGGCGAATCCGGTTCTGGGCGCTCCTGCAACGCCTTCGCTCTGGGTAGCCGGCGCTCCGCACGACACGGAAACGGAAGGCGTGACGTACCAGGATAGGAATTGGAGTCTGGGCTTCTTTAACAAACGTGTCGGCTCGCAGTGGAACGACAACACCGATGCGAACGGCAACTTGTTGCATCAGGCGATTCCGATTGCTCCGTTCTCGGTGGCCAACCTGTTTCTGAACTATACGCTCAAGAATGGTTCCAAGTGGGATCAGTCGAAGATCCGGTTCAGCGTCAACAACCTGTTCAACAACAACAACAACACCTTAACGACGGCTGCGAATCCAGGTACGGCTGCGAATCCATATGCTCCCAACGGCGGTGACATACTGACGCTGGTTCCAGGGCGCAGCGTGATGGTTACCTTCCAACTTGGGTTCGGTTCGAAGGGAAGGTAGTTCGCGGAATCAACCGAAGGCCTCTTCGATGAGACCGGACCCGGCGACGGGCGAGGCGTCATCGAGGGGGCTTTCGGCGTTTGTGAAGGAAGCCGAACCGCTATAGGCTCTCGGTATGGCGGAGGAAAACTACAGCTACGCAAGTCGACTGCGGCACGAGCTTTGCCAGCGCAACCGGCAATACGCGACCGGATGGGTGCATGTTGAGAGTTACGGGAGCCAGCCGGTGATTGTGTACGCGCCGGATGGCGGGCGGCACGGGAACTTTTTCGACGACGCCTATGCGGCCATTTGCGCACGGCCGGAATGGATGCGGCGGCTGACAAAAATTCACGCCCAGGCCAGGCAGTCGTTGCCCAGGCATGAGACGGGCCGGCTCTGGCGTGAGCTGGACTCCTCGACCAGCTCGGATGCGCTGCTGATGAATGTATTTTGTACGCCAGGGGTAGTGGAATCGGCAAGAGTGCATCGCGCGCTGGGAGTCGCCGGCTATGAGCCGCCTGTCTTCGGATGGAAGGCGCGTGTGCCGCTCAGGAACGCCCGCGAAGACCGGACTGAAGTCGATATGCGATGGGGCGGGCTGCTGGTTGAAGCGAAGTTGACCGAGGCGGATTTCCAGACGCGCTCTGCCACCGTCGTCGAGGCGTACCGGGATTTTGATGAGGTTTTTGATCGGGATTTGCTCCCGAGGGTGAAGCTTAGGACTTTAAGACAGAAGGCCGCGGCGGAGTTTCCAGAGGAGTTTTCGCAGGAGTGGGAGGCTTCGGACGCGCCAGACGACGAGAGGAATGTGAGGGCCGCAGCGGCGAAAGCATATCAGCAGGCAATTGTGGCGAAGGGAGTAGCACAACAGCCGGTGGAGCCGGGCTACGCGGGCTATCAACTCATTCGCAATGTACTGGCGGCCTATGCTACTGGATGCAGCTTTTGCGTGATGCACGACCAGCGCAGGCCGGATCTGCGGGAGGCCTGGTTTCGAGTGATAACGGCGGTCCGGCGCGCGGAGATGCGCGTGCGGTGTAAGGTGTTGACCTGGCAGGAGCTGGCGGCGCTGCTACCAGAGCCATTGCGGGAGTTTCTGGATCGGAAGTACGGGATTGTGGCGGTGGATTAAATTGCGCCGCAGTCTCCCGGCGGCGGCAACGGAAATTACTCGCCTCCGCCTGACATATAGGTGTACTGGATCTTGTCGGAGTGCTTGATTGGATCGCCGGTCAAGTCATGCGCATGCCAGACGACGCTTTCATTCGCAACCTCAGGATGCTTGCGCAGGAATTCAAGCGCATAAACGGAGGCTGTCGGGTCATCTTTCTGATCGGCGAAACGAGCCGCCTCGTAACTGGCCTTGTCCTTTTGACCTAGACGACGGTAGAGGATAGCCAGGTTGTAGTGCGCGGCCAGATCGTCCGGGTCGACGCCCTGTAACTGCTCATAGATGTCGCGGGCGCGCGGGTAATTGTGCTGCTGGTAATAGCTGAAGCCAAGCTCGCGCAGTGCATCGCGGGAGCGTGGATATTTGATCAGCACGGCTTCGAGGTCCGTGATGGCCTCCTTGACCTGCCCTCCGTTGCGCTCAACCAGTGCGCGGTAATAGAGCGCGCGAGGATCGTCGGGCAGCAACGATAGCGCCTTGGCGAGATTTGGCCGGGCGTCGTCGTACTTTTCCCACAGAATCTCAACGATAGCCATGTTGGTGAAGGCGTCGGCGTAATCGGGCCGGAGGGCCGCAACCCGTTCGAAGGCATGGACCGAGGCGGCGTATTGCTGAGCATCCAGCAAGCCGATGCCGTAGTTGTTCCAGCGCATCCATTCCTTGTTCTCGTCGGGGCCGGGCTTCACGGGCGCGTTTTCACCGATTGCGAAGGTGCGCGTCTGGCCAGCCATTTCGATCACCGGCTCGGGGTAGTGCTTCTCCTTCATCGCGTAATCGATGAAGCGCTGATTGAATCGGCGATACTTGACGGTTGCTGTGACGCTGAAGGAGCCGGTAAGGTCCTTCGGAATGCGGAAACGGTAGCGCACCAACTGGCTTCGCCCCGATTGGATCGTGTTGTTGTAGGCAAGCACGCGGTTGTGCCAGATCTGGTGAAGATCGTTGAACTCGCCCTTGTTATTGATGATGCGGTTGGTAAATGAGTGGGCCGATTCATCCAGATAGCCGTCAGGTTTGAGGAATCCGCTCTCGACAAGCGTCTTGCCGCTTGCATCCTTCACGGTGAAATCGACCCACGACTCGTAGAAGTCGCGCTGCTCCGGCACATGCGAGTGCGCAGCCCCTTTGTTCTGGATGACGACGTCGGCGGTCAGGGTTTCACCTGAGGCTAGCGAGAAGCCGGTCAGGCCGAGCGGGGCAATCAGAACGGAATCGGCAGAGGTCCCCCCGGAGCTTTCCGTCTCTAAAGCAAAGATATCGACGTTGAAGACGCCGTTGCGCAGGAAGGCCGCAGTCTTTTCGGCCTGTTCATCGAACTTGTAGTACTGAGGAATCAGTGTGTTCGCGCCAAGCCAGCGATGGCTGACCAGCTTGCCTTCTTTTGCTCCGTAGTCGGACGAGCTTGCCGGGAGGGCCTCTTTGACCATGTGGCAGGTCTGGCAGGTGGAGACAATCTCCTTGCGGTAGAAGGGAAGTGGCGACTGTTTGGTGAAGCTGGCTGCCTGCCACTCATCGTACGGCGTCATGGCGCGCAGCCACTTGTAGTCATCCAGAGACTTCGGGATCGCGGCCTTGTGGCAGGCGGCGCAAAATTCCGATGTATGCAGTAGCGGCCGCATAACGGCTTTCGAATGACGGTCTAGGTGCGCAAGGATCTCGCTGTCCGGCACGGAATGCGTGATTGGCTGACCGTTCTCGTCGACCATCACCGCCGGATAGCCCATGACATAGCTGCCCGTCCCGTAGGTGGTCGTAGAAGTGATGGCATGGCATGTCATGCATGTCAGGCCTTCGTCTTCAAAGGGCCGTTTGCGCGGCATGCCTTGCGAGAGATCGCCGGAGAGCAGCGCCACCGGATTGTGGCAACCCTCGCAATGCCGCGAGAACTGCACGCCCTTCTCTTCGATGAGCAGATTTACGTTCTTGAGATACCAGGGCGCACGAAAACTATTGGAGTGCGCGGACTGGCGCCACTGGCGGTAGCTCTCCTGGTGGCAATGGCCGCAATATTGCGCGGTGGGAAAGCTCTTCGGACTCATGAACTCGCCGTTGTACGAGGTCGCGTTCGAGGGCAAAAACGGCGATTCTTTTCCAAAAGCATAGTTGTACTTGGAGGCGACGTGCGTATGGTACTCGGTCGGCGGGACCGTCATCCACGGGGCTACGGTTGGGGTGGTGCTGGGAGTTCCGGGTGCGCTGCCGAAGGTGCCTTCGTCGGCGGGGACTGCTGCGGGCTGCTGAGTTTGCGAGGAAGCTGGAGTCTGAGCCTGGGTCTGAGCCTGAGCCGCCTGGGTCTGAGCCGCCGATTGTTGGGCTGATGGCAAACCGGTGCCTGCGCGAACCAATCCAACCGGCGCGAAGACAAAAGCTGCGAGGCCGAAAGACGCACCCAGCATCCGGAAACGCCTCGATGTCGCAACGTGACGGGCCTGGCGGTATCGGCGAGCTGGACAGTTGGCCAATTGGCGGAAAAGTTTGTCGTGCATCAGCTTCGCGTCCCCCCGGAAATGGAGAGCCTGGCGCTGGAATGGGGAAGAATTGACGCCGGAATCTCCATTGCGAACGATAGCAGCACCGAGGCGTCGACTGTCATCCACCGGAAGATGGAGATTCTGACAGCTTTGATGGAGGTCGTGCGCGGTTCTCAAGCGAGCCATGGGCCATGATGTGGGACTTCGGCGCGCTTTGCCCAATCGCCATATAGCGCAGCGAATGGCAAATAAAGTACGATGAACTGCAAAATGCGGGTCTGGTTTGGGATGGGGGAAACTTCCAGCTGCCCACCTCGGCAGTAAGCAGCCAGGATATCCAAAACGTTGTCCGCAAGACTTTTACTCGATATGACGATGGCCTCAAATCCTTATCTTCCACTGGCAGTTTTGTTCATAGCGGCGCTGGGATTCGGGTTGGCTCCGCTGGGGCTGGCCTGGGCCTGGGCGCGGCTCGTTTCGCCCGCCAAGCCGAACGCTATCAAGAACGCGATTTACGAGTGCGGACTTGAGTCGCGCGGCGACGCCTGGGTGCAGTTCCGATCGGCCTATTACCTGTACGCGATCATCTTTCTCATTTTTGATGTGGAGGCGGTCTTTCTGCTTCCGTTTGCGGTAGCTTTTACCGGGCTGGGCGTGGGCGCATGCGTTGCAATGCTGGTCTTTGTCCTGTTGCTGGCCGAGGGGCTGGCGTGGGCCTGGGCCAAAGGCGTACTGACCTGGGCCTGAGTGTCGGGTTCCGAGTGTTGCGAATTAAGGGAGCAATGGATGGCGGTTGAGCCTGACTTGAAGATCGAACTCGGCAAACAAGGCGTCTTCGTGACGACCATTAGCGAGATTTATAACTGGGGGCGCAAGAACTCTGTCTGGCCCATGCAGTTTGGACTCGCCTGCTGCGCCATTGAGATGATCGCCACGACTATGGCCCGGTATGATCTGGCGCGTTTTGGCGCAGAGGTCTTTCGACCCTCGCCGCGTCAGGCGGATTTGATGATCATCTCCGGAACGATCACCAAGAAGATGGCTCCGCAGGTCGTTCGCCTGTACAACCAGATGGCCGAGCCGAAATACGTGATTGCGATGGGCGCCTGCGCCATCTCCGGCGGTCCCTTCAAGCAGGGTTACAACGTGCTCAAGGGGATCGACCGCTACATTCCGGTCGATGTGCACATTCCCGGCTGCCCACCGCGCCCGGAAGCGCTGATTCATGCCTTCATGACGCTGCAAGCCAGGATCGACGCCCAGCCATTGACCGGCGGCGACAGGCCGCGCCATCTGGACGCCGACGCGCAGGGCCTGTTTCCCGTTCCGGAGCAGGGCGCCCACGATCTGGAGCCACCCGTGAACCGGCTGGTGTGGCCACTGCCCGCTCCATCGACCAGCGGCAAGCCAACAGGGAGTTGCGAATGAAGTCCGCCGAAGAAATCCTCGCCGCAATCAAGACGGCGTTGCCGGAAGCGGGCGTGGAACTGGTGCCGAATCCCAGTCCCTCCGCGCAGCACTCTTTGCGGCTTGATCCGGCTCATGCTCTGGCTGTCGCAAGTTTTCTGCGCAATGATCCGGAGCTGGCGTTGGACTACTGCTCCAACGCAACAGGCGTTGACTGGCCGGGTAAGGAAATCACCGAAAAGGTGAAGGTGACCAAGGTCGTCGACGGTGTTGAGACCATTGTGGAAGAGACCGTCAAGCGCGTCCAGGCGGGCTACCTGGAGGCCGTGTATCACCTCTATTCCATGAAACACGCGCACCGGGAGATCGCCGGTCCAGTCGTGTTGCGAATGCGCACGGTCAACCGGACCGATCAGGTAGAACTGCCGTCGCTGACGCCGGTATGGCGCTCCGCGGAGTTTCAGGAGCGGGAGATCTTCGACCTTTTTGGAATCGTATTCACCGGGCACCCGGACCTGCGGCGAATTCTGATGTGGGACGGCTTCGAAGACCACCCCATGCGCCGCGACTATGTGGACCCGGACGACTTTGAATACGAACCGACGCCGCACGACGAGGTCCTGAAACGCGCGGAACAACATAAGGCCAATACCGGGGTGACGGCATGACCGCGACTGATCTCAAAAGCTACCGGCCGCCCGTCATCGAACTCTCCGAGGAAGGCGATGAACTGCTTGAAGTGGCGATGGGACCGCACCATCCCTCGACCCACGGGGTCTTTCGCATGGATGTCGCGCTCGATGGCGAGCGGGTCGTACGGCTCAAGCCGGTCTTCGGCTATCTGCATCGCAATCACGAAAAAATTGCCGAGACAACCAGTTATCTCGCGTCGATGCCGTATACCGACAGGCTCGACTACTTCTGCTCGCTGACCAATAACTGGGCCTATGCCATCGCGGTTGAAAAGCTCGCCGGGATGGAAGTTCCGGAGCGCGCACAATACATTCGCGTCATCACGGCGGAACTGACCCGCATTCAGAACCACGCCAGCGCCATCGGCTTTCTCTTGCAGGAGATGGGCGCCAGCGGCACTCCGCTGATGTACGCTTTCCGCGAGCGGGAGAAAATCCTCGATTTGTTTGAGGCGCTCACCGGTTCGCGCATGATGTGCAACTACATGCGCTTCGGTGGATGCCGCGTCGAACTTCCCAAGGGTTGGCTCGAACAGGTCAGCAAGATCGTCGATGGCTTGCCGGAGTTCATCGACGAAACGGAAGCGCTCTTGACCGGGAATGAAATCCTGATGGCCCGCACGCAGGGAGTGGGCATCCTCAAACCGGATCTGGCAGTGAACGCCGGAGTGACAGGGCCGATGCTGCGAGCCACCGGCGTGAACTACGACATCCGCAAGGTCGATCACTACGGCATTTATGACCGTTTCAAATTCCGCGTGCCGCTCGGCGATCACGGCGACATCTATGACCGTTACATGATCCGCATACTGGAAATGCGCGAGTCCATTGAAATTCTGAAGCAGGCAATCAAGGATATTCCCGCAGGCCCGATCATGGACCCGAAATCGAAGATTCGCGGCTTTCGACCCAAGGCCGGCGAAGCTTATGGGCGCATCGAAGCTCCAAAAGGCGAGCTTGGCTTCTATCTCATCAGCGATGGTAGCCCCAATCCATATCGATATCGCGTTCGGCCACCATCGTTGATCAATCTGACAGTGCTCGAGGACATGTGCCTCGGCCGGAACGTAGCCGACGTGGTCCTGATCTTTGGCAGCGTGGACATTGTATTGGGCGAGGTAGACAGATAATGGCCGTACAAAAGGAGTACGCCCGATGTTAGGCGAAGGAATTCTGCAGGGACTGGCAGAGACGGCGAAGAACTTCGCCGGCAGCTTTGTCTCGAAAGAACGGCTTACCACGGTGCAATATCCCGAAGAGCGGATCGCGCCGATCGAGAACACCCGCGATTTCCCGATTCTGATTTATGACGGCAATGACCCGATGGCCGGGCTGCGCTGCGTAGCCTGCCAAATCTGCGAAAAAGAATGCCCGCCTAAATGCATTTACATCGTAAAGTCCACCGATAAGAAGCCGGATTTTGTAGGCAAGATGCAGATCTATCCGACCCGATTCGACATTGATATCTCCGTCTGCATGAGCTGTCAGATATGCGTCGAGGTCTGTCCCTTTGAGGCGATCAAGATGGACACGGAGTTCGAGTTGAGCACGACCGATCGCTTTGGCGGTCTTCTGTACGATCGCGAGCAGCTCTCCAAGTCAAACGAGCACTATCACAAGATTCATCCGACGGAAGCAGCGGAAGTCGACGCGCGGCTCGCTGAAGAAAAGGCCAAGGCTGAGACGAAGGCCAAAGCCGCGGCAGAGGCGGCTGCTGCGAAAGCTGCGGCTGCTGCGGCCGCGCCGCCAACTCCTGCTGCCGCTCCCGTCGCAAAGGTTGCTCCCGCAAAGGAGCCCGGCGCGTGAGCCTTTCCTCGCAATTCGATCAGATATTCGTGCTCCTGCAACACTGGATCGAAGGCTTCTTTCCGCAGTCACTGCAGCCAGCGGTGGGAGCGGTGGTCGCCGTGGTCGCAATCGTCGCGACCTTCCCCGCTATCTTTGCCGTCACCACGGTGCTTGAGCGCAAGGGCCTGGGCCGCATTCAGAATCGCCTCGGGCCGAATCGTGTAGGGCCGTTGGGTATCCTGCAGCCCGTCGCCGACGGCATCAAGTCCCTGACCAAGGAAGACATTGTGCCGCGCAGCGCCGATGCAGTCGTGCATTTCCTCGCGCCGGTCGTGTTGGTGGTAGCCATCTTCCTGGGCTACGCAGTGCTGCCGGTCGGGCGCAATATGGTGCTGATGAACATGGACGCGGGACTCCTGTTCTTCTTCGCCATTGGCGCGTCGACCGAGCTTTCGATTTTCATGGCTGGATGGTCGAGCCGCAACAAGTATTCGCTTCTTGGCGCACTCCGAGCCGTGGCGCAGATGATCAGCTATGAGGTTCCGCTGCTGCTTTCCAGCGTGGTCGCGGTGATGATCACCGGCTCGCTTTCGACCGTCAAGATCGTGGAAGCGCAGAGTGGATTTACCGGCATCTTTCCTCACTGGTACGTGTTCACGCCATGGGGATTCGCGGGCTTCGTCTTATTCGTCATCGCCGCGCTAGCTGAAACCAACCGCTCGCCATTCGATCTGCCCGAGGGCGAATCGGAGCTGGTCGCCGGTTACTTCACCGAATACTCAGGCTTCAAGTTCGCGCTCTTCTTCCTGGGCGAGTATCTCGGCATGTTTTCGATTGCCGGCTTCGCAATCACGTTGTTTCTTGGAGGATGGGGCGCACCGTTTTCCTTCCTGGGTTTCGTGCCGTCCTGGGCGTGGTTCTTCTTCAAGCTTCTGGCAGCAATCGTCTTCTTTATCTGGCTACGCGGAACCTTGCCCCGCCTGCGTCAGGACCAACTGATGAACTTCGCCTGGAAGTTCATGCTGCCCATGACGCTGCTGAATATCCTCGTTGCCGGCGCCTGGCGGTTCCTCGGCGAAGGCTGGTCGCGCTGGGTGATTTGCAGTCTCGTACTTTTGTGTGCCTACGTGCTGCTTGGCCGCATTCTAATGCGCCATCAGCGTCTCGGCCCGAGGAGCTATCGCTATGCGGAGTAGCTCTGAAATAACTCCGGTGAGGAGTACGAACCTATGATCTTCGGACTAAGCGCCGTCTTTTTGTTGACGGCTGCCCTTACGGTTGCAGGCGCACTCGCGGCAGCTCTGCTCAAGAATCTCGTGCATTGCGCGCTCAGCCTGACGGTTACTTTTGCTGGCCTTGCGCTCCTGTATTTGCAGCTTGATGCGCAGTTCGCCGGATTTTCGCAGATTCTTGTCTATATCGGAGCAGTCGCGATCCTTGTCGTCTTCGCCATCTTGCTTACTCGCGGCGCGGGCATCCCAGAGTATCGCGGCTTCTCTTCCAGTTGGCTGGCCTGTCTGGTGATTGCAGCCGCAGTTTTCGCACTGCTTGCGTGGTCTGTAATCAGAAGCCTTCCCGCGAATATCGCAACGAGCGTAGCGCCCGCCGTCCCCGCTGTCTCTGTCCAGTCGATCGGAGCCGCGCTGATGAGCACCTATGTGCTGCCCTTGGAAATCGTCGCGGTCGTACTTACAGTCGCACTTATTGGAGCCGTAATCGTAGCGATGCCGGAAACGCGCACGCCCAGGATCGGCGCAGACACGTCCGGCGCAGAAACGAGCAGCGGCAAATGACTCCACTGGCAGCTTTCCTGATTGTTGCGGCGCTCGTTTTCGCGATTGGCCTGGCCATCGCGCTCACACGACGCAACGCCATCCTGGTGCTGATTGGCATTGAACTCATGTTGAATGCCGCCAATCTGAACCTGATCGCATTCTGGCGATTTACTCCACACGCAAACGGGCACAATGATGGACTCACCGGCATGATGTTCGCAATTTTTTCGATTGCCGTTGCCGCTGCGGAAGCCGCAGTAGGCCTTGGCTTGGTGATCGCATATCATCGCCATACGAAAACGACCGATCTGGATGCCATGACGCGGATGAAGGGATGAACGAGGAATGATTGCTTGTAGTGCATCCCTTTTAGCTGCCCAGATACCTCAAGACCTGCCTCCGATTTCACCATCGTGGATCGTGGCGAATCTGTGGATGATTCCTGCCGTACCCATGCTGGCCGCCGGATTGATCGCCCTGTTGAAGCAGCCGCTACGTAAGACTGCCGCAGCACTCGCGATAGGCGGGTTAAGCGTTTCGCTTCTACTCGCGCTATGCGCCTTTGCGCATGTGCTGACCGCATGGGGGCAGGGAACCGCGACGCGCGAGGTCGTCAACTTCAACTGGATCGATCTCGGAGCGACCTATCTTCAACTGGGCTGGATACTCGACCCGCTCGCAGCGATCATGCTGGTGATGGTCACCTTTGTCGGTCTGCTGATCTTCATCTACTCCACCGGTTACATGGCGCATGACGAAAACTTCACGCGCTTCTTCTGCTTCCTGTCGCTCTTTGCCGGAGGCATGCTCGGCGTGCTGATCGCCAACAGCCTGCTCCTGCTCTTCATGTGCTGGGAGATTGTCGGCCTCACCTCGTATCTGCTGATTGGCTTCTGGTATCAAAAATCGAGTGCGGCAGCGGCGGCGAAGAAGGCATTCCTCACTACGCGCGTGGGCGACATCTTCTTTCTGTTAGGCATGGTGTGGCTTTTTGCGCAGACAGGCACGCTGCTCTTCTACAACCACGGCGCGGGCGCAATGGAGCCGGCAGCGTTGGCGATCCTTTTGAGTCAGCCAGCAGCCCTCGGCCTGTCAGCCGCAACCGCGATTGGCCTGTTGATCTTCGCGGGCGCAGCGGGCAAGAGCGGACAGTTGCCGCTCCACGTCTGGCTTCCGGACGCGATGGAGGGCCCAACGCCGGTTTCGGCATTGATCCACGCGGCAACGATGGTTGCTGCGGGCGTGTATCTGGTCGCGCGTGTCTACCCACTTATGTCGGCTGGAGCGGCAGTCGGAGGCTCTACGGTGTCTCTGACCGTCGTAGCCTGGGTTGGCGCATTGACCGCGCTTTTTGGCGCATTCGTTGCCGTTGCGCAGAACGACATCAAGCGCATCCTCGCCTACTCAACAGTTTCACAGCTCGGCTACATGATGGTTGGCCTCGCCGTTGGCGGCGTGGCCGTCGGAATGTTCCATCTGATCACGCATGCATTCTTCAAAGCGCTGCTCTTCCTCGGCGCCGGGTCTGTCATTCACGGCTGCCACGAGGAGCAGGACATTCGCCGTATGGGCCATCTCCGGAAGGCTATGCCCATCACATTTCTTACGTACTCCATCGGCATGTTGGCATTGAGCGGCTTCCCGATCTTCTTCTCCGGCTTTTGGAGCAAGGACGCAATCATCGGCGCAGCGCACTCCTGGCCTGTCTCGCAAGGCCCGTTCGTCCTTCTCATAATCGGCGCATTACTGACGGCCTTCTACATGACCCGGCAAGTCGCTTATGTCTTCTTCGGAAACTGGCGAGGCTCGCATCACACCCATCCGCACGAGAGCCCGATGGTGATGACGCTGCCGTTGTCAATTCTCGCTGTTTTCGCAATTGGTCTTGGCATTCTCGGGACGCCTGCATGGCCGTGGTTTACAAGCTTCATCGAGAGCAAATCTCTTAGTGTGGATATACAAGCATTCAGTGAGCCGGGGCTGCTGCCCCTTATGGGCTTTACCACGCTTCTGGTGGCTGCTGGGCTCGGTGCTGGGTGGTGGCTCTATGCTCGCAAGCCCATCGAGGCGCCTGTGGGAGCCCCAGCGCATCACCATCTTCAAGAGCATGGCGATGAGCCAGAAGATACTCCTTGTGATATGAGAGACGTCCTCGAATCTTCTACACCTGTGGTATGGAAGGGGCTTGCAAATCGGCTCTACTTCGACGAGTTATATGAGGCTACGGTACTGCGTTGGTATGCAGCTCTTGCGCGGTTCTCAGATTGGCTGGATCGGCGCGTCTGGGGCGGAATCGTAGCTGCCGTTTCGAGCGGCTTCCGCGGCCTTGGACTGACAAACAAATCCATCGATTCCCAATGGATTGACGGCGCCTTCGACAAGGGCTGCGAAGAGCTCGTGACCGGCGGCGGAGTGCTGGCCTGGTTGCAGGCCGGCCGTGCGCCGGGATATCTGCGCGTCTTGACTTTGGGAGTGCTTGTGCTTGCCGGACTGGCGTTGGTCGTAGGTGCGGCAACTGGGCAGGTGCGGCTATGATCCCCATGCTGACCGTTTTGACCGCAATCCCCGCGGTAGCCGCAGTCATCGCGCTGCTGGCAGGTAATCGTGCAGCAGTGGCTCGTAGCGTGGCTTTCGTTGCCGGAACAGTCTCGCTCGCGCTTGCGGCCAGGGTCTGGTTCGGCATTGGGACCGACGGCACAATGAAGTTTGCCGAGCGCGCCGACTGGGTTCCCGGCTTGGGCATCGAATACCACCTCGGTGTCGACGGGCTGGGTGCGTTGATGCTCCTGCTTGCCGCAATCGTTTCGCTGATGGTAATCGCGGCATCAAGGAAAGTCGCCAGCCAGCCAGGGCTTTATTTCGCGCTGATTCTGCTGCTGGAGTCCGGCCTCTTCGGAACCTTCACAGCACTCAACTTCTTCCACTGGTTCCTGTTCTGGGAGCTCAGCCTGATCCCTGCGTTCTTTCTGATCAAACTCTGGGGCGGAGAAGGACGTGGCCCGGCGGCTACGCAGTTCTTTGTCTACACTATGGTCGGTTCCGTCGCGCTGCTACTAGCTTTTCTGGCTCTGTTTCTCGCCACCGGCAGCATGGACTTTGAGGTGTTGACACAGATGGCCGCGACCGGCGAACTGGCTACCGCAATTCAGGCCCATCTCGGACCGATTACGCTCTGGCTCGCTCTCGCCGTACTGCTTGGTTTTGCTGTGAAAGTACCGCTAATGCCATTCCACACCTGGCTTCCCGCTACATACTCAAAAGCTCCGACGCCGGTCACGATGCTGCTGACAGGAGCCATGTCCAAGATGGGCGTGTACGGCCTGCTGCGGCTGGCGTTGCCAATCTTCGGCCACGAACTCGCCCAGGTGCGAACACCATTGCTGGTGCTGGCCACGCTTACGGTGGTTGCCGGCGCATGGGCCGCTGCAGTTCAGAAAGATCTAAAGCGAGTCTTTGCATACTCATCGGTTAATCATCTCGGCTATTGCCTGTTGGCTATCTTTGCCGTTGCGCTGCCCTCAGGATCGAGTGGGGCGACGAGCCTGAGCGAGACCGCAGCCCTCGATGGCGTGGTGCTGCAGATGTTTAACCATGGTTTGACCGCAGCCGCCATCTTCTGGTTCCTGACTCTGCTCGAGGAGCGCTCCGGAGGGTTGCTGGGAATCGACGATTTCGGAGGACTGCGCAAGCCCGCGCCGGTCTTCTGTGGACTGATGGGCATCGCGCTCTTCTCTTCGCTCGGCTTGCCGGGCCTGAACGGCTTCGTCAGTGAATTCCTCATCTTCCGCGGAGTCTTCCCGCTAAGCTGGGTTTCCGCGACAGTCTCTGTGTTGGGACTGTTGATTACTGCGGCAGTGATTCTCACCGTGATTCAGCGCGTCTTCAGCGGACCGCTGCCGGAGCGATGGAACGCGTTTCCGGATTTAACCGCGGTTGAGCGATTGGCCGTTGCCCCGGCCCTTGTGTTGATGGCGGTACTCGGCCTTGTACCGCAACTGGCTCTTGGAACAATCAATGCTACTGTGATGCACCTGCTTGCGGGGTGGAGATTCTGATGCTGGCCCTCACGATTTACATCTCATTCGCGGGCGCGCTGGTGTTGGCGATGATGCCGAGAGCCGCCGCGGCAATTGTTCGAGTCATTGCCTTGGCAGTGGCCGTAATCGGGCTGGCCGTGGCCCTCATGAGCTTTGTCGCTGCAGGAGCGCAAGGCCCGGTAGCCGTCGCCGATGTCGCGTGGATTCCGGCGATGGGCATCCGCTACACGCTGGCTGCCGACGGCATCAGCCGGGTTCTGGTACTGCTCACCGGCCTCGCTGCAGTCGCCGGAATTCTTTTCTCGTGGAACATCGGCGACAAAGAAGGGGATCGCGCCAACGAGTTCTTCGCCTTCTTTCTGGCGCTGATCGGAGGCGTCTACGGCGTCTTTCTTTCCGTAGATGTCTTTCTGCTCTTTGTCTTCTACGAAATCGCGATCGTGCCCAAGTATTTCCTCATCGCGATCTGGGGCTCGACCCGCTGCGAATACGGAGCAATGAAACTGGCTCTCTACTCGTTTGCAGGTTCCGCGATGGTATTGATCGGCTTATTGGCGGCTTACGCAACGGCAGGCAGCCACACGATGAATCTGCAGGCACTCGCGCAGTATCCCTTTCCTATCAGCTTCCAGATGTGGGCCTTCCCGCTGGTCTTTACCGGCTTCGCAATTCTCGCGGGCATGTGGCCCTTTCACACCTGGGCGCCTACAGGTCACGTCGCCGCGCCAACCGCCGCTTCCATGCTGCTGGCCGGCGTAGTCATGAAGCTGGGCGCCTACGGCTGCCTGCGCGTTGCGATGACGCTTTTCCCGCACGGCCTTGATCCATGGGGATTCTCAGTCCTGGGCATCGATTCCTGGCGCACGGTCTTCGCGCTCTTCGCCGTCATCGGCATCCTCTACGGCGCAGTGGTCGCCCTGGTACAGAACGACTTCAAATTTGTCATCGGCTACTCCAGTGTGAGCCACATGGGGCTCGTTCTGCTCGGCCTGCTGACACTGACGCAGATCGGTATCGATGGCGCGGTATTGCAAATGTTCTCGCATGGAATCCTCGCCGGCCTGCTCTTCGCAACGGTCGGCCGCATCGTCTACGAACGCACCCACACTAGGGATCTGGGAATCTTGAGCAGGCTGCAACTGGGCAAGGCGATGCCCTTTGCCGCATGGCTCTTTGTCATCGCCGGAATGGCTTCGATGGGATTGCCGGGCTTTAGCGGTTTTGTAGCGGAAGTGCAGGTTCTCGTTGGCGCATGGCGTGCATTCCCGTGGTTCGCCGTGCTGGCCGGTCTCGGAATCGTCATCGGTGTCGCCTACACCTGGCGAGCCATGCAGCGGGTCTTCTTCAGCGACCTGCCAGCGATTGACTCAAGCGGAGCCAGCGTCCCAATACCAGAGTATGAGCCCGTGACCTGGGCGGAGAAGACCGGTGTAATCCTGCTCACTGGAACAAGTCTCGTGATCGGTCTTTACCCGCGTCTTCTGCTCGACGTAATCGCACCAGCGGTACAGGCAATGCCTCACGTTCTGCTCACGGGAGGCCGGCAATGAACTCGCTTGTAAACGGCGTGAATTACGGCAACCTGTTTGCAGTCACTTTGCCAGAGACGATTCTGGAAATAGTCTCCCTGCTCGTGCTGGTCGTCGATCTGGGCTGGCTGCGCAAGAGCGCGCAATCGACCCGCATGGCGGCTGCGTGTGTGCTGGGGGTGCTCGGATGTCTGTCGTCGGTCCTCTGGCTGTCCGCGCATCCTCAGACAGCAAGCCTCGCCACGGACGCATTGGCGGCAACCCCGCTCGTGGCCGCAGCGCAGATCGGAATCTTGATTCTGACAGCCTTGGTGCTGTTACTAAGCGTCAAAGCGGAGTTCTCCCGCAATCCCGGCGAATATGCAGCCATTGTGCTGTTGAGCGCGACCGGCATGCTCCTGGTCACGGCGGCGCGTGATCTGCTGATCATCTTCGTTGCACTCGAGCTGTTGAGCCTGTCGCTTTACGTCCTGACGGCGTTCGCCAAGAGTTCCGCGCAGTCGGCGGAATCGGCTCTCAAGTATTACCTCTTCGGCGGCATGTCCGCCGCAATGATGCTCTTCGGCTTCAGCTATCTCTACGGCCTCACCGGCAGCACGAATTTGTCTGAGATCGCCACAGCCCTCGCGTCGCAGAGCATCAGTCCGTTGCTGGTCGTGGCCCTGGTGCTAGTCGCCGCAGGTCTCGGATTCAAGATCGCCGCAGTGCCGTTTCATCTCTGGGCTCCGGATACTTACCAGGGAGCGCCCACGCAGATCGCTGCGCTGATCGCATCCGGTTCCAAGGTTGCCAGCTTCTCCGTGCTCATTGCGCTGACCGACGGCGTACTCGGAAGCCAGCCTTACGGTCAAAATCCCCCATGGATCATGGTCCTGGTCTGGATGGCCTTCGCTTCCATCGTGCTCGGCAATCTTGCAGCGCTGGTCCAGACCAGCGTTCGCAGGCTGCTCGCCTACTCGGCAATCGCACACGCAGGCTACATGCTGCTTGGAATCGCCGCCCACACACCCCAGAGCAGCGCGTCGGTCCTCTATTACACGCTGACCTACGCGTTAACGATCATCGGAGCTTTTGGAGTAATCTCCATCGTGGAGCGTTCGACAGGGAGCGACAAGCTGGATGCGTTCGCAGGCTTAAGCCGGCGCAATCCGCTTCTGGCGGGGTCGATGCTGATTTTTCTTCTGTCGCTCGCCGGAATTCCGCCGTTAGTCGGCTTCTGGGCCAAGTTCAATCTTTTTGCTTCTGTGCTGCGCTCGCCAACCGCTGGCCATTGGGGTCTGCCCCTCGTGGCGCTGGCGTTGGGCGCCAGTGCAATTTCTCTCTTCTACTATCTGCAGGTGCTGAAGCGGGTGTACGTGGTGAAATCAGCGCAGACCGAGCCGCTGCTGATCTCATTCGTCGAACTCGCAACTCTCGTGATCATCGCGCTCGCAGTAGCTCTGCTTGGCGTATTTCCAAGCGCCCTCAGTGGCTGGATTCCGCTCGGCTGATTGGAAGGCTATTGCGGGCCGCGCAGCACCGTGCAGACCGAAGCGCAGACCGGTCCACCGATGTTAAAGGTCGCCGCGTGTTCCGCGTTGCCTACCTGCAACGGAGCCGGTACCTTGCTCAGTAATTGCCAGGCCGCCCAGCCAATCATCGCAACGCCCGTTGCGCCAACCGGGTGTCCCTTCGCAATGAGACCGCCCGAAGTGTTAATACCGCAATCCCCGTCAGGGCCGGCGTTGCCGTCGGCCCAATAAGCCGCACCCTTGCCGGGCTTGGCCTTGCCCAGGATCTCCGTGCCCAGCGCGCCCATCACCGTAAAGCAATCGTGAATCTCGGCAGCCTGAATCTCCGCCGGCGTGATGTCCGCCATGGCATATGCGCCGCGCATCGCCCGGTACGCACCAGCCGGTTCCAGCACATGGCGCTGCTGGTGTTGCAGCGGGTCGACGGCCTGCCCCCAGCCTGCAATTTGCACACAGCTATGCCGGTCGACTCCGAGCCGCTTCAGGCCCTCTTCCGTCGCAAGGATCATGGCGGCGTAGCCATCCGTAATCTGCGAGCAATCGTACGTCTTGAGCGGCAAGCCATCGATCAGATAGCGATTGTTTCCGCCTATCGTTGTGGCCTGCTCCAGAGTCACCTCGACCTTCTGCATCTGCGCAAACGGATTGTGCCTGGCATTGGCGTATTCCTGCACGGCGATTGCCGCAAGTTCGGCTTCCGAAACCGACCAATGCTGCATGTATTGCTGCATGATCTCGGCAAAAATATGCGGAAAGACAAAGGTCTTGCCTCCCCGCTCGGCCGGGTCGGAGAAATATCCGAGCGCAGCGCCGACGCGAACCCCGTCGGCACGGCCTTGGTCATCGCGCATCTTTTCGAGCCCGACAGCGATTGCCGTTTCTCCAATCCCCGCCTGGAGTTTGTAGATGCCCGAAAGCACCGCCTGTCCTCCCGAGGCGCAAGCGTTTTCGACGGCCTCAAGGGGCTTCGCAGCCATCCCCGGAACTCCAGCGAGTAGGCCAGCCATCAACCCCTGTTGGTGCAGCGAGAAGTTGCACGCAGCGGCGATGGAACCGGAGTCGATTTGGTCAGCAGTGACCCCGATCTCGGCGCAGACGCCTGCGACAGCGGACGCGATCATCTGCTCCTGTGTGACGGCCAGCAACTTGCCAAATTTGGACTGAGAATAGGCGGCGATGTAAATCGGCTTCATAACTTCACTCTTGGATGCTCGTCCCATGACAAACGGTTCCGGACAGGGACCACCATCGCGGAGAATACCATAGCCAACCCTGTGTGTGAGCGGATACGATTGCGTTGCCTATGTCTATAGAAACGAAACCGATGCGTGTCGATGCGCACCAGCATTTCTGGCAATATACCCGCGAAGAATTTGGCTGGATCAACGATTCGATGGCGGCCATCCGGCGGGATTTTTTGCCTGCGGATTTGCTGCCCTTGCTGGACGAGGCAGGAATCGACGCGACGGTTGCCGTGCAGGCCTGCCAGTCTCTGGCGGAAACTGAATGGCTGCTCGAATTAGCTGACAAAGAGCCAAGGATCGCGGGCGTAGTCGGCTGGGTGCCGCTGATTGATCCGAATGTCGAACGGACCCTCGATACACTCTCTGCAAACCCGAAGCTGAAGGGAGTGCGGCACGTGCTGCAGGGCGAGCCCGATGAATACATGGCCCGCGATGATTTCAATTCCGGCATCGCACTGCTGCAACGCTACTCCTTGACATACGATGTCTTGATTTTCGAGCGCCAGTTGCCCGCCGCGATCCGGTTTGTGGACAAACACCCAGAGCAGCCGATGGTCCTGGATCACATCGCAAAGCCATTGATCGCCGTCCGCGAACTGGAGCCATGGCGAACCCATATCCGCGAGCTTGCGCGAAGGCCTCATGTTTCGTGCAAGCTCTCCGGCATGGTAACCGAAGCCGACTTCGACGAATGGACAGTTGACGATTTACGGCCTTATGTCGAGACAGCGCTGGAGGCCTTCGGGCCGGAGCGGTTGCTCTTTGGTTCCGACTGGCCTGTCTGCGCCGCAGCTTGTGGTTATGTGCGATGGGCCAATGTTGTAAAGGATTTTGTATCAGAGCTTAGCCGGAACGAGCAGGAAATGATCTTTGGCCGCAATGCCGTGCGCTTCTACAGGCTCGACGAATCAAGTTACTAAGACGAGGTGGAACTAACTTGAACATTACTGTTCCCAGTTCGCAGACTCACCCGATGCGCGAGTCGAACCAGCCCATTGTCCCGCCGGGTCGCATGGTGCCTTTTGTGCTGGTCACGGCGTTGTTCTATATGTGGGCGATTCCGAACAACCTGAACGACATCCTCATTCGCCAGTTCATGAAATCCTTCGCCCTGACGCGATTCGAGGCTGGATTCATTCAGACGGCATTCTATCTGGGATACTTTGGCTTGGCGATTCCGGCGGGAATCCTGATGCGGCGCTTCGGATACAAGCTCGGTATTCTGACCGGGTTGTGCCTGCTCGCGAGCGGCTCCTTTCTTTTCTGGCCGGCAGCCAATGCCGGAAGTTACAGCTTCTTCCTGTTGGCTCTGTTCGTCATCGCTTCCGGCCTGTCTTTCCTTGAGACGGCGGCCAATCCAATCATCGTGCGGATGGGTGCGCCGGAGAACTCCGAGCAGCGGCTCAATTTCTCCCAGGCATTCAATCCGTTAGGCAGCATCACGGCCACCTTGGTCGGCACGGTTTTTATTTTTTCCGGCGTGGAACTGACGGCAGGTCAAATCGCAGCGAAGAAGGCGGATGGCACATACTCCGCCTACCTGCACTCAGAGATCATCCGCGTCGTGACGCCCTATCTCGTGCTCGGGATAGCAGCGCTGGTCCTGGCCTTTCTCATCGCTCGCACTAAGTTCCCATCGCTCGACGTCGAAGAGGAGCACGAAGAGGGCAGCACCGGCGACGGCCTTGGAACATTGCTCAAGCGGCATTTTATCCTTGGCGTCGTGGCGCAATTCCTGTACGTCGGCGCGCAGGTAGGCACCTGGAGCTACTTCATCCAGTATGTGCAGTCGTATGCCGGAGTGCCCGAGCGCGTCGCCGGGTACATGCTCACCGGAACCCTCGCAGCCTTCGCCATTGGCCGCTTCCTCTCAGCGTGGCTGCTGAAATACGTTCGCCCAGATCGGCTGCTCAGCATCTTTGCCGCCTGCAACGTCCTTCTGGTGCTGATGGCGATTACTCAGCTCAACTGGGTCGGTGTGATCTGCCTGCTGTGCAGCAGTTTCTTCATGTCGATGATGTTCCCGACGATCTTCGCGTTGGGGATTCATGGCCTCGGATCGCGAACAAAGACAGGCGGATCGCTGATGGTGATGGCCATCATCGGCGGAGCCGCGCTCACGCCTGTCATGGGCAAGATCTCCGACGCGATGAGCGTAAATGTCGCCTACAGTGTGCCCGGTGCATGCTTCCTCGGCATCGCGCTCTACGCCTGGTTCGGAGCGCGTCCCGCGAAGACAACCGCGGCCTAGGCAACTGGATTTGTCAGTTGTCCCAGGCCTTCGATGGTGATGGTCACGGTCTCGCCCGCCTTAAGCCAGCGCTTCGGATTGCGCCCCAGCCCCACGCCAAAAGGAGTCCCGGTGGAGACGATATCTCCCGGCAACAGCGGCGTGATCGACGAGATGTATTCGATCAACTCCGGAATCTTGAAGATCAGCTCGCGCGTGTTGGAGTGCTGCAGCACCTCGCCGTCGATTGCGAGTTGCACATCGAGCGCATGCGGGTCGGCAATCTCGTCCGCAGTCACAATCGATGGCCCCATCGGGCAGAATGTGGGCAGGCTCTTCGAGAGCGACCATTGCGACGTCGAGAACTGAATGTCGCGAGCGCTAACGTCATTGATGATCGTGTAGCCGTAGACGTGATCCATCGCCTTGCTCGCGGGAATCTGAAATCCCCCTTTTCCGATCACGAACGCAAACTCGGCCTCATAATCCGGCTCTTTCGTAATCTCCGGGATCACGATTGTGTCGCCAGGCCCGACAATCGACGGCACCATCTTGAAGAAGACCACCGGAAACTTGGGGATCTCCATGCCGGACTCGATGGCGTGGTCGCGATAGTTGAGCCCGATGCAGAAGATGCGCGGCGGATTCGAGAGCGGCGCATGCAGCTTGATTTCGTCGACAGCGTAGCCGCGATACGCGCCGCCATTCGTGAGCGCCGTCACTCCGGCGGTGATTGCCGCCAGCGCATCGGCGTGGCCGGCTGTGGTGAGATCAATTACCCGGCTGCCCTCGTCCAACAGGACTCCGGGACGGATCGAACCGGGACCAGCAGGTCTATTCAATTCAGAAAAGGAAACTAATTTCATGCCAACTCCCGTTCGAGTTACAGAGGCTTAAGCGGCAGTCCAACCGCCGTCGATTGTGAATAGCGAACCGCTGATGAAGCTGGCCTCGCGAGAACTCAGATATCGCACCATTGATGCAACCTCTTCCGGCTGTCCCAGGCGTCCCATCGGCTGGCGCGCGCGCAACTCTTCGCGAATCTTCTCTTTCTCATGCGCGTGGTACTTGTCCAGATAGCCTTCGACAAAGGGTGTTTCCACGGTGCCGGGACAGATGGCGTTAACCCGCAGTTCCTTGGGGTACTCGACCGCGAGCTGCCGCGTCATGGCCAGCACCGCACCCTTCGTAGTGCAGTAGGCAAAGCGCTGCCGGATTCCGATCATTCCGGCCACCGAGCCGATGTTCACAATCGAGCCTTTTGCGGGGCTTGCCAGCAGCAGCGGCAGCAATCGCTGCGTAACCAGAAAAACCGATCGGACATTGACGTTCAAGAGCCGGTCAAAATCCTCGGCCTGTGTCGTTGCGATGCCGCCCACATGTCCGATCCCGGCATTGTTCACTAGAATATCGAGTTGCGGCAGTTGCAGAGCGGCCTCTTCTATGGACTGTGCTGAGGTTACATCCATGGAAACGGCCTGAGCGTTGCCCAGCGAGGAGGCAAGCGCCTTCGCCGCGGTCAGGTTGATGTCCGCGATCCAGACGAACGCGCCTGCGCGAACAAGCTCCCGCGAGGTTGCCTCGCCGATGCCGCTTGCCCCGCCGGTGACGAGCGCGTGCAGGCCGTCTAGCCGAAAAGGCTCGCGCACTGCCGTTTCATGGATTGAGGTAGGCGCCGTCGAATCTGCGGCTTCGGATTTGGAAATTGTGTCTTGATTGGATTCAGGCATCGAAGTAATTAGAACAGGCCTTCCCTGAGAGCAGGCAATCCTGTTCAAAAAATCATACATGCTGACGGCCAGTTGAACGATGGCCCTAGAAGCAGCCGGGCTAGCTCTCCGCCAGGAATGGTTCAGGTTTCTGGCTGCCGTCGCGCTGTTTCACCAGCATCTGAACTTTACCTTCCGCAGCGTCCAGCTCCTGCTTGCAGGCAGCCGACAGGCCTACGCCTTCTTCAAATAACTTGAGGGACTCTTCGAGAGCCAGATCGCCCTGCTCCAGTTGCGCGACAATCGTTTCCAGCTTCTTCAGCGAGTCTTCGAAGTTAGCCATACAGGCTCTTTGCTCCTTTTTGTGGCCCGATCCGCAGCAGTTTAGCGTGTCGGCCCTGTTGCTTCCGGCAGGACCGATGCAATGACCTCGGCAGCCAGCGCGTACCGGCCGAAAGGTGCGCTGACCTGAACGCCCTGCACCATCGGCTGGGCTTCCATCAGCATCTCACGTGCGATGCTTACGCCCTCCGCACGGGCAGCTTCGGGCGAATCCGCCTGGGCCATGCGCAGCATCACAGATTCGGGCACCGAAACACGCAAATCATTGCGCAGCACCTCGGCGTTCCTCAAGCTGGTCAGCGGCCAGATTCCCGCAATCACCGGGATTCGAAACTCCTCAATACGGCGCAGGAATGTCTCCAGCAATCGCAGGTCAAAGACCGGCTGGGTAATGGCATATTCCGCGCCGGCCTCCACCTTCCAGGCAAATCGGCGCAATTCCTGCTCAATGTCCGGCACGCCGGGGTTGGCTGCAACGCCGATGGTGAAGTTGGTGGAGGCACCGATCGAGTTGCCGCCAATGTCGAAGCCATAATTGAGCTTCCGCACGATGTTCACCAGACCAATCGCATCCACGTCAAACACCGCCGTCGCATCGGGATAATTACCCAGCTTGGGCGGATCGCCGGTCAGGCACAGAATATTGTGCAATCCGATTGACGATGCTCCGAGCAGGTCCGACTGAATGCTGAGAACATTGCGGTCGCGGCAGGTATAGTGCAGCACCGTCTCGATCCCGGTGTGCTGCTGAATCTGAATGCACAGGCTCTGCGCGCTCATGCGAGCCGAAGCGCGCGGCGAATCCGGCACGTTGATCGCATGTACGCCAAGCGAAGCCAGTAGCCGCGCCCCCTCGATCTCCTTATGGCAATCGATGCCGCGCGGCGGAACGATCTCCACCAGCGTAACGAACGTCCCTTCCGCCACAAGTGAGCCGATCTGGGAGCGCTCGGCAAGCGGCGCAGGCGGGATCTCTGCATTGAGCGCCGAAGAAGCGCCTCCAAGAACCTCGACCCCGCTCTTAGGATTCGCCTGATCGCGAGATTCATTGCGATTCTGAGCATCGATTGCGCGGATAGCCGATTTCATTGCCCGGATATGGTTCGGCGTAGTTCCGCAGCAGCCACCCACATATTGCGCCCCGGCCTTGATGGCCTTGCGCGCAAAACTCGCCATGTACTCTGGCGAACACAGATAGATGTTGCGCCCCTCGACAGCCCGCGGCATTCCGGCGTTGGGCATCGCAACCAGCGGCAGGGAAGTAACCGCCCGCATCGCCTCAATCGCCGTCAGGACGGTAGCCGGTCCCGTAGAGCAGTTGCAGCCAATCGCATCGGCTCCCAGTTCGGTGAACATCGTCGCCGCATGTTCCGGGGATGATCCGTCCAGGCAGTTGCCGTCATCATCCACCGTCACCATCACAAAGACCGGCAATCCCGGAGCGGTTTCTTTCGCCGCCAGCAGAGCCTCGCGAGCCTCGTTCAGGGCGGGCATCGTCTCAATCATCAGCATGTCCGCGCCTGCCGCCGCCAGGGCGGCAATCTGCTCGGCAAATGCCGCGCGGGCCTCTTCCAGCCCGGTCTTTCCCAGCGGCTCCAGATGCACTCCAAGCGGGCCGACCGATCCGGCTACCCAGGCGTCGCCCGCCTGCTTGTCTTTGAGATGCTCGGCAGCCTGCCGCGCAAGACGGACACCGGCTTCGTTAATCTCCGCAGTCCGGCTCGCCAATCCATGCCGGGCAAGGCGAAAGCGATTCGCCCCGAAGGTGTTCGTCTCCAGAATTTCAGCTCCCCCCTGCAAATACTCCTCGTGAATCGAGAGGATCAGCGAGGGATCGGAGAGATTCAGCTCGTCGTAGCAGCGATTGATAAAGATTCCGCGAGCGTAGAGGACGGTTCCCATCGCTCCGTCACAGAGCACCGGCCGGTCGGCAAAAATTTCCTTCAAGGTTCGCACGTTACAAATCATGCTATCGCGTTTGCAAGTCGGCTGTCCTTGTTCATTGATTTGCGTCCAATGCGGAGACGGATTCGAGACTCTCTTTCACAGCAGTTCGAGCGGGATATCGAGTCGGCCCCTTGGGCCGGGCGCGGGTACAATGCCCGCTTTGTTATACTTTGCCAGTCAGCCTGTTGATTTGAGGTATAGGATTTTGAAGAAGAGAAGTCTCGTGATTTGCGCCTTGGCGGCGATTGTCACCGCGGGTGTACTGGCGGGCTGTGGAAACAATTTCTATTTTGATGGCCGTGTTTTGCCACCCAGCGGCATAGCCAATCGGGTGCTCATCGCGATTCAGAACCCCAGCGCGGCAAGCAAGGGCTTGCTTCAGTTCGTAGACGCGTTTTACGACATCCGTCAAAGCTTCAACGACAAGGTCCCTTCGTTCAGCATCAGCGGCTATAGCGGCGCGCTGCCCAGCACCATTCAAAACATGCCCGAAGAGCAGATCGGCGCCGTGTACGGATCGGGCGACGGAAGCTTCACCCTGATCAACTACGCGAAGGAGTCCGTAATCGGCTCCGCCGCGACCCTCGCTGGACTCTCCTCCAGCGTCTTCGTCTCACGCAATCAGTTATGGGTCATTGCTGCCAGCCAGTCGGCCAACGTGCTCACGGTAGTGGACAAGGCCGGGGGCAATACCTACGCCCTGAGCCTGCCCGGCGTGAACCACGTCTCGATGAATCCCGGCGGGACGATCATGCTGGCCTTCGTTCAGAACTCCAACTACGCCTACTATCCGCGGAAACTGACCTCCGCCGACTCCGCCGCGCTCGCCGCCTTCTACCTGACGAATCAAACCTGGCCGGCTCCCTACGTCGATTGCGAACCGAAGAATAAACCCGGCATGTGCCTGGCGCAGATGCAGAGCCCGGACAATATGAATACGCAGTTCAACGTCGCTTACGGTGCGCCGTTGAGCTTCGATCGGCCGGTCAAAGGCGTCTTCTCCGAAGACGGCAGCTCGATCTACATCCTGAACTGCGGTCCCGAGTGCGGCGGCAACGCCTCCTCTGTCAGCATTCTGCCGACCGGTCCCTTTAACGTGACAGATGGCCAGCAGGAAGGCTCGCTTCCTACCACGTCTGCTCTCACAAAGAGCACAATCGCGGTGCCCGGCGGCGCCAGCAACGCCCTGGAAGCGACGGGCGGTCCGGACAACGTCGACACGCTCTACGTATTAGGAGAGGGATCTCCCACCGGCACTCTGGCGGCAGGCCAGTTGTTCTCCGGATATCTCACCCCGATCAATCTCACCAATAGCACCGCCGGAAGCCCGATTTCCGTCAGTGACAGCTCCCCAGGTCAGCGGACGCGCATGGTTCTGGCCGATAACAACACGCTCTGGCTCGGAGGCATTCGCTGCACCGAGGGAGAGCGATACGCGACCGGCCAGCCCTACGGCTGTCTCACAATGTTCAACACGTCCACCAACACGGTGTCCCTGATCGAACCGTATCAGGGGGACTTGACGGGAATCGCCGCAGTGACCAGTCTGAACAAGGTTTACATCGCCGAAGGCGGCCAGGTGTATATCTACTCGACCACCGACGGATCGGCGATCAACAACTTCTACGTCACCGTCACCGGTACCGCCTACGACGTGGCCTACATGGACGCGATCACAGACGGAGACAACACGGTCTACTAAGGCAATGCAGACTGAGCTACACATGACCAGCAGATGACCAGCACATCCGATCCTTCCGTCGATGTGCTGGCCATCGCAGCTCACCGCGACGATGTCGAACAGACCTGCGGCGGCACGCTCCTCCGCATGGCCGCGCGCAACCTCCGCACCGGAATTCTGGATCTGACGCAAGGCGAATCCGGCACCCGTGGCAGCGCCACGGAACGCGCTGCTGAAGCCGAAGAGGCAGCCCGAATCCTCGGCGTAACCCACCGGCAGGCGCTGGACTTACCCGACGGCGCAGTCTCGAACACCTTGGAAAATCGCCTCAAGATTGCGCGAGTCGTCCGCGAATTACGGCCCAGGGTAGTAATTCTGCCGTATGGGGAAGCCCGCCATCCGGACCACGCCACCTGCTCCACGCTCGGCTACGAAGCCTGTTTTCTAGCGGGACTTTCCCGCCTGCAAGGGATGGGCGTAGAGGCTTTGCCGCCGCATCGTCCCTTCAAGATCGTCTACGCCAGCCTCTACGCCGACGTGCGCCCCAGCTTCATAGTGGATATTACACAATTCATCGAGCAGCGCCACGCCTCGCTGATGGCCTACAAGTCGCAGTATGCAAATCAGGCGCAGGGCGGGGGATTGTTCGTTCCGGAAGAAGAGATTCGCGAGCGGACCTTCGCCGAAGCCAGACACTACGGCCTCCTCGCCGGAGTGCGATACGGCGAACCCTTTGTGCAACGCGAAGTAGGGCTGGTCGACGACCTGACACTGATCCCAGTTCAGTCGATCTGAGCCTTACAGCCACTCGTTTCATGACTTCGCCGTCTATCAGAAATACAGGCAATAATTACGTTGGCTAACTCAATGGCCTAAAGAATTATCGGATTTCCCGAAGCGTCCAATAGTGGCGTCTTGCTCTGTGGAAACGGTAATTCCCACGAGGATGTAACCTTCATTCCTATATCCTCTGCAATACGTCGCACATGTTCATCGTCCGAATAGATCGCTCTACATCCGATACGCTTTGCAATCGCAACTATCTGGCGATCAAATTTGACCTTTTGCCAAGGAACATCTGGGGGAAGGGGGTGTCGCTTGTTTCCCGTCTTACGCGCAAGCAACTCCATGGCAGCTAACTCAATGGCCGCAAGTTGATCGAACGGCTCAATGTACACATGCGACAAATTGGATATTTCCGCGAGGTACTGAGGTCCAGCAGCGTCGGCAATCACCAAGAATTCCGATAATGCAGGTGCCGGAATTATGATCCTCTCCTTGGCTGAATCCAAGTCGTCGACGAGTTGGTCTACCCGCTCGTGCGCTTTTTCCAGAGGCTTGTTGGTCGCGGGGTCGATCGGCGGCTTTGCCGACGGATGAAGTAGCAGGCTCAGTATGCTGGTATCGATAGACACCATTATTTAGATCCTTCTCCACTTCTAAGGGCCATCAGTTCGCCGATTGGATCATCCATCTGTTTCCAATCGGCGGGAATTGCCCGAAGACGCGCAATATCGCCTTTAAGATTTCCTTCGCTAAGCGGGTGAATGGTCTCAGCGTACAGTTCCCTTAGTTCCCACTCTCCTAATCGATTGCGAAACCATCTACCCATTCCCTCGATTCGAACAACGGTAGTAAACAAGTATTGACTAATCTGTTTAGCAATCCGTCTAGGGGCATAAACGATATGGTTCAGGTCGCCGTCTTCGAGATGTATGGGCACATCTGCCTTTTCCCCGCCAACCTTAATCGGAATCCCTTGCAAGGTGGAGTGCTGACGAATTGGCCCAAATTCGAGTTGGTTTGCCGCTTCCCGCCCAGGGAATCTGATTACTTGGTTCTTAGAGCGGTCCAGGAGGGTTCCACTTGCGTTGTCTTCAACGAGTTTCTTATTGATTTCCCGATACGCTCGCTGGGCCTCTCTCGGACCTTCATTGAACTTAACCTCTTGAATCCTTTGCCGGACCTTTGGCTCTGCTTCCCAATCCACGCGGATGATCGGCACAGTACTGCCCTTTGCAATGCGTGCGAGATGGACGCCATTTGCTTCTCCCATCATCCGCGCCAAATCGCTGAGATATTGGGCTAGGCGTTCCATGGGAATCGTTTCTGGCGTGAAGGCATCTATCTCAAATCTATATTCCTGCGGTGCTTTAGATTGTTTGCTGGCCATCGCTCCTGCCTCCGTGGTGATACCCTTTGGGTAGGACGCATTGGCCTGACGTCGTGAGCGCCAAGTCTATGCGACGATGGAAAATCGAGTTGATCGGTTCAAACCGCCTGAGCAAACGGTTGTTCTTATCCAAGATCGCACAATTGTACTGAAAGCGATAGGCTACAGCAACGAAGACCGAACCTTCTTCGTTATGCGCAGAAAATGAAGCCTTTATTGATGCTCTCCAGAAGCTTTCAAGGGTTTCCCGCGCCGAAATGCAGAAGCGCCTAGTGCAAGAGCCGAAAGAGTGCGTTTCATGGAATAAAAGATACAAGTACATCCCCGCAGCGCTTTCCTCAAAACCTTAGAAGACTGATCCTTCTTCCCTCCCGTCAACTCTTTCCACGTAAGGCGGTTAGATGCCACTTAGGTTAAAGCAGAAGCAAACTGGTCAGAGTTGGTAAGCGGATTGCGTCTCCCTCGCGTTGCGTGGAAATACCGTTCATTGGCGCATAATGGGGGTGGAGTTCGAAGTCTCTAGCACATCCCACAGCATTCCCAGTTATGCTGAGCACCATGGATCGGCATCTATGTAAGTGCACAAAAGTGGCGCAAAACCGCCATAAATCGCACTCAAAATATCTCGCAAGTCATACATTCGGTTGGGGATATATCGCAAAAGTAGTACCCCCCACCCCCTGAAGCTTAATTTTCGTCATTTTCGGCAGTCAGGACGCATTTCAACTCCAGCAATTGCCCGCTTCCTGCTCCGACGAAACCATCGGGCGGCGGAGTAAGTATTAGATATAGTTATCGTCAACCAAAATAGAATAAGTTTGCCTTATGCGGACCTCTGACCGAGAATCCTCACAAGGAGACAAGATGGCTCAGAGTTGGAACCCTACGGTATACGCAGAAGTCGGAGCATTTGTGCCCAGCCTCGGCGCTGGCGTGCTGGAGTGGCTGGCCCCGCAGCGCGGCGAGCGCATTCTCGATCTCGGCTGCGGCGACGGCCAGTTGACCGCAAAGATCGCCGCATCCGGCGCGGAAGTCGTCGGCATAGACGCTTCGCCCGCAATGGTGGAAGGCGCATTGAGCAAGGGAATTGACGCCCGCATCGGCAACGCGGAGGCCCTGCCTTTCCGCTCCGAATTTGACGCCGTCTTTTCGAACGCCGCACTCCATTGGGTTCGCGACCAGGACGCGATGTTGGCCGGAGTGAAGCGTGCCTTGAAGCCAGGAGGCCGGTTTGTCGCCGAGATGGGCGGCCACGGCAATGTCGCGGCGATTCTCGTCGCCTTGGTAGCCGTGTTGGAACGCCACGGTTGCGCGGGCCTCGAAGATGGCGTGAACTACTATCCCACACCCGAGGGTTACACAGCGCGTCTTGCATCGCACGGTTTTACCGTCGAAGAAATACAGCTCATTCCGCGCCCAACGCCGCTTCCGGCAGGCATGTCCGCGTGGCTGACCACCTTCCGCAGCGGAGTTCTGGAAGCAGTCCCCGGAAACCTGCGTCAGTCCGTCATCGACGAGACGGTCGCGCTGCTCGAACCCGTCTTGCGCGACGAACAAGGCAACTGGACAGGCGACTACGTCCGTCTGCGCTTCATCGCACGAGCCTGAGCCGCCATCGGCTCGCCCGAGCCTGATTAGAATTGCCAATATGGCATCGGGCGAAGACCGGCAAAGCGCGAAATCGAATCAGCCCGACCTTCGCACGCCACGCTACCTGCTGGTGATGACGGCCACAATCATCCCCGCAGCAAACGCTGGAGTTCGCCGTGCCGATCCACAACTCAGGCTGGAAGACTACAAACAGGCGCTGCGCTACTGGCTAAACTACGACCATCCGGCAGCGGAGCGCATTCTCCTGCTGGAGAACTCCGGCGCCGATTTGGCCGAGTTGCGAGCCATCGCAGCGGACGAAAATCCGCACGGCAAGGCAGTCGAAATTCTCTCTGTGCCCGGAAACCGAATCCCCGAAGGCACCAACTACGGCTATACAGAGATGCAGATGCTCGATGAGGGACTCGCCCAAAGCCAGCTTCGGCAGCAAACCACGCACATAATTAAGGTGACGGGGCGCCTGACCTTCCCAGCGATCGGAAAGGCTCTCGACAAAATTGGCGAGCCGTTTGAACTAATGGCAGAGTGCCGCAAACTCGGTTTCCCCCGCCGAGGCTTCGACGCCAGCACACAGCTTTTCGTCTGCTCGCATGATTTCTACGACCATGTGCTGCGGGACTCAAAGAGAGAGATGAATTCCACCGACGTCCGCCTGTTGGAGCATCTGATCTATCGCAAAATCATTCCATTCAAGGGCCAGCCGGGAATCTATCTGCGCTTTCCCATCAACATCGAGCCAGTAGGCTACTCAGGATTCAAATCCAGAAGCTATCGCTCGCCGAAGACAGCTCTTACCCGGGCCATTCGCGCAGCATTGCGGGTGATCGCGCCAAACTACTGGTTCTGAACTCCGCGAACTGAGAAAACAGCATCCGCGCCCCGATTCAAGTTGAATCTCGCAAATTCATCAAACGTTTGCAATCTCTTTGCCCCGGCAGTCTACTCTAAGAATGACTCAGTCTGGCCGCAAACCCTTTGTTTCGCTCAGGAAGACAAAGCCGGACTGACAAGCGAGGATAGAGCTGTTGAGCCAGATAGTTTTTGTGCTTGAGGACGACACGGATATCTCCCGTCTCGTTCAGCATCATCTGGAGGCGGCGGGTTTTTCTCCCCGCGTCTTCCACACCCCTGCCAACCTCATTCCCGACGCCGAGCGTCAGGCCCCTGCGCTGTTTCTGCTGGACATCATGGTTCCCGGCGGCGATGGCCTGGATGTATGCCGCAGATTGCGCAATCACCCCGCGCTTTCGACCATTCCCATCATCTTCCTCACCGCGCGCGCCGGCGAAAACGACCGCGTACTCGGCCTGGAGCTTGGCGCGGACGACTACATCACCAAGCCATTCGCCACGCGCGAACTGGTAGCGCGGGTCAAGGCGGTTTTGCGTCGCTTCGAGCGGCCAACTTCGCCGACGGTAATCAGCTTCGAAGAAGTGATCATCGACGCCAACGCCATGCAATTGAAGGTGCGCGGCGAGCTGACCACGACCACGGCGACCGAGTTCCGTCTTCTGGACTATCTGGCGCGGCATCCCGGCCGGGTTTTCAGCCGCGATCATCTGCTGGATGCGGTCTGGGGCGATGCGCGTTTCGTCACGCCTCGGTCTGTCGATGTCTATGTCCGGCGCATTCGTGAGAAGATCGAAGTGGATGCAGAGAATCCGCGCTACCTCAAGACCGTTCGCGGAGCCGGATACCGATTCGAGATTCCCAAGGGCGAGTAACGTCCCTGACGACGGACGGCGATGGACATGTTCTTCCGTAGCCGGTCAAGCTAAGACAGGCCAAGGCAGGCTGCTCCTGTGACGCGCAAGGTTTTTTACAAACTCCTCGGGGCATTCTCCCTTCTGTTGGTCTTCCATGCGGTCGTGATGGGAGCCATCTTCCATCAGATCGTGGAGACGTCGGCCGTCAGCACACTGCCCGTGCTGGGCCGAGAGGCTTTGCTTTCCGGGGTGGCTGCTATCCTCGTGGCCTTCCCGCTGGCGGCGTGGTTTTCGCTGAGCATCTCGCAGCGTCTCCGCCGGATGGTCAAGTTTGCCCATCGTATTGCCGAGGGCGATCTCGAAGCCAGGCTGGCGGATCCCTACAACGACGAAATCTCCACTATGGCTGAGGCGCTCAACACAACCGCTGAGCGCCTTGAGCAGAGTTTTGCCGAGCTTGAGAGCCGCCGCCGTGAACTGGCTGCGTTGCTCGACTCGATGCAGGAAGGTGTCGTAGCCATCACTCGCGAGGGAAATGTGAGCTGGTCCAATGCCGTGATGCAGCGGCTGGCTGGCACGCAGATCCGTGAGGGCCGGGCGCTCGTCCATTCGGTGCGGGACCCGGATGTGTTGGCCTGCGCGGAAGTTGCGCTGCGAGAGCGTGAGGTGCGGTATGGCCGGGCGACGTCCCTCGCTCCGGGGCGAATCTTCGAGATTAATGCCGCTCCCATGCCGGGCGGAGGTGCAGTAGTGGTGCTGCATGACGTAACGAGTGTCGAAGCGGCCGAGAGGTCGCGCCGGGATTTCATCGCCAACGTCAGCCATGAACTGCGCACCCCTCTGACTTCGATCTCCGGCTACCTTGAGACACTGCTTGAGGACCCGGCTCCGCGAGCCGAAACGACGCGCGAATTTCTCTCAATTATTCTGAAGAACTCCAATCGAATGAACCGCTTGACCGAGGATCTTCTGGAGCTTGCCAGTGTCGAGAGCCCTGACTACAAGCTTAGTCCGCAGCCGATCCGCGCTTCGTCGCTCGTGGAAGACGCGATAGAGTCCCTGGCTGGCATGGTCGTCGACTCCGGCATCGAGCTTGAGTCGGGCGGCGCTCCGGTGGCTGTGGTTCTCGCCGATCCCGATGCCATGACCCAGGTTTTTGGCAACCTGATCGAGAACGCTATGAAATACGGGAAGTCCGGTGGGCGTATCCGAGTCTACGCCCGGGCATTCGACCACCAGGTTGAGTTCGTGGTGCAGGACTTCGGCCAGGGTATCGCGTTCGAGCATCTCAACCGCATCTTTGAGCGTTTCTACCGGGTCGACAAGGCGCGCTCGCGCGATTCCGGCGGCACCGGGCTGGGTCTGGCCATCGTGAAGCACATTGTGCAGGCCCACGGCGGGCGCATCTGGTGCGAAAGCGAACTGGGCGCAGGCGCAGCCTTCCATTTCACGCTTCCCGTTGTCGCGCGCGAGGTTCAACATCCAGGGTCTGAGACGGTGCATTCGCTGGCCGTGGAGAATTTGCCGCAGTCGTCGACCGATCATGAAATCAGTCCGTTAGCAACCGAAATAAGTGTGGGACAGCCAGCCCTTGTTCAATCGTCCGTAACATTTGGAGTGGACAATAAGGCACGCATCATAACCAAGGGGAGCCAATCGTGAAGAAAGTTTCGTTCGTGAATTCAACGATGAATTCCATCAAAGTTGCAGCGGTGACCGGGGGGTTGTTGCTGCTGGTGGCCGGCGGAGTGGCGCAGGCCCAGAAGTTGACCGGCGCCGGAGCGACGTTTCCGTATCCAATTTATTCCAAATGGTTCAGCGAGTACAGCGCCGCGCATCCGGGCGTTGAGATCAACTATCAGTCCATCGGTTCCGGCGGCGGAATCAAGCAGGTGACGGGCGGTTTGGTTGACTTCGGAGCCAGCGACGTCCCCATGAACGACGATCAGCTTGCGGGGTCGAAGATCAAACTGATCCATATTCCCAGCGTTCTCGGCGCGGTCGTACCGATTTTCAATGTGACCGGAGTGAATGATCTGAAGTTCTCGCCGGATGTTTTGGCCGACATCTTTCTCGGCAAGATCTCCAATTGGAACGACGGGCGCATCGCCAAAGACAACCCAGGCGTAAAGCTGCCCAACGAGACGATCAATGTCATCCATCGTTCCGAAGGCAGCGGCACGACCTTTATCTTTTCCGACTACCTGACCAAAGTGAGCCAGGACTGGGCGAATGGTCCCAATCGGGGCTCGGCGCTCAACTGGCCCAAGGGAATCGGCGGCAAGGGAAATGAAGGCGTTGCGGGTCTTGTGCGGCAACTTCCCGGATCCATTGGCTATGTGGAACTGATCTATGCGATGCAGAACCACATCTCCTTTGGCGAAATAAAGAATGCGGCTGGAAACTGGGTAAAGGCGTCGATTGCCGGTGTTACCGAGGCTGCGGCCAGCGTAAAACAAATGCCTGCCGACTACCGGGTCTCCATCACCAACGCGCCTGGCGCCAACGCCTACCCGATCTCCAGCTTTACGTGGCTTCTCGTTCCGGTGAAGTCGGCAGATGCGAATAAAGGCAAGGTGCTCAAGGACTTCCTGAACTGGATGCTTACCAGCGGCGAGAATGAAGTCTCGGCGCTCTACTATGCTCCATTGCCCAAGTCGCTTGTCGACAAGGAACACGCTACCGTCGATAACCTGCATTGAACTTCCCTGCAACTATGCAACCGGGCCCGGAATCTAATTTCCGGGCCGTTTGATTCTGTGCAAGCACTGATTACCGGATGGTTACTGGAAACAAGCTGCTATGCGCTTGATTTCGCGGTGCATTCACACCCTATTCATATTGCGCCGTTAGCCTCATACAGGTGACTGTCCCATTGTCTGAGATTCGCGTACGAAAACCGGAAACCACCTCTCAATCTTTTTCTGGGGTCTCTTCGGAACCTTCCGGAACGAATGGGATCGCCGCGTCGTCTAATTCGGGGCCGTCTGCTTCTCCGGTTTCCGAGGTCCGGCGTTTCCTGCTCTCTCGCGGCAATTCGGCGATGGCGGACCGGACATTCAGCGGCCTCATGCTCGCCTGCGCGGCAAGCATCTTTGCGATTGTCGTCTTGATCGCCACCGAACTGATCATGCAGTCGCAGCTCAGCTGGCACAAGTTCGGTCTACCGTTCTTCTATAAATTCAATGTCGATCCGGATACCCACCTGCCCCTTTTCTGGGATCCGGTCAACGGCACATTTTACGCCCTCCCGTTTCTTTACGGCACGCTGATCTCGTCGCTGCTTGCGCTGCTGATTGCGGTTCCGCTGGCGATTGGCGTAGCAGTTTTCCTCACCGAAATGTGCCCCGGTTTCCTGCGCGGGCCGCTGTCGTTTCTCACGGAACTGTTGGCCGCGATTCCGAGCGTCGTCTACGGCTTGTGGGCCATGTTTGTGCTGGTTCCGCTGTTACGGGAGCAGGTCAATCCAATTTTTATCGGAATTTTCAGCGCTCCGTGGATGGTGAGGCTTTTCGGATGGACGGGACTTGTTGGCGATGACGGCCTATTCGGAGGCGTCAACCTGGGCCTGGGGCTGCTCGCTGCCGGTGTGATCCTCGCCATCATGATCCTGCCCATCATCGCGTCCCTCACCCGGGAGGTCATGTCCTCTGTTCCGCACTCGCAGCGCGAAGCCGTGCTGGCGCTCGGCGCCACGCGGTGGGAGATGATTCGCGTCGGCGTTCTGCGCAATGCCCGCATCGGCATCGTGGGATCGATCATCCTCGGATTGGGCCGGGCGCTGGGTGAAACCATGGCCGTTGCGATGGTGATCGGCAACTCTGCGGAGATTCACAAGTCGCTGCTGTCGACAGGGCACTCGATGGCCTCCGTCATCGCGAATGAGTTCAGCGAAGCCACCAGCGATATGCATCGCAGCGCACTGATTGAGATTGGCCTGGCGTTGTTTCTGGTCACCATCCTTGTGAACGGCCTGGCTCGTCTTCTGGTTTGGGCCGTAACCCGCGGCACACCGGTGCGGGCGAACTGAGTTTGAGGAAGAAACGATGGCCGAAGGGAAAATGATAGCCGGGCAAAGCCGGCAAAGTATGATGCGAAGCGCGATGCGCACCGCAACGGATCACGTGGCGACGGGCCTCGCGATACTGGCGACCGTGCTTGTCGTCACGCCGCTCGTTGCGATCTTCGGATACCTCATTTACAAAGGCGCAAGCTCGGTCAATCTGGCTTTCTTCACCGAGATCCCCAAGCCGGAGGGTGAAGTTGGCGGCGGCATGGCCAATGCCATCGTCGGCTCTGGAGTGCTGCTTGGAATCGCCAGCCTGCTGGGTGTTCCGATCGGCATCGGCGGCGGCATTTATCTGGCGGAGTTTGGCCGGGGCACGCGGATGGCGAATGCCATTCGCTTCACCGCCGATGTACTCAATGGCGTGCCGTCGATTGTGATGGGCATCGCCATCTACTCACTCATAGTTTTCCAGCAAAAGCATTTTTCCGCATTCTCAGGCGGAGTTGCCCTCGGCATCATGATGGTGCCCACAGTCGCACGAACCACCGAAGAGATGCTGCTGATGGTGCCGAACTCAATTCGCGAGGCGGCGCTGGGGCTCGGTGTTCCCAACTGGCGTTCGGTGCTTTCGATTACGCTCAAGACCGCATCTCCAGGTGTGATCACCGGTTGCATGCTGGCCTTTGCGCGCGTTGCCGGTGAGACTGCTCCGCTCTTGTTCACCGCTCTCGGCAACCAGTTCTGGAGCGTCGATGTCAATCGGCCGATCGCGGCGCTTCCGCTGCAGATCTATATTTATGCCATCTCCCCCTACGACGATCAGCACCGTCTGGCCTGGGCGGGTGCATTGGTTCTCATTGCGTTGATCGTTTTGGCCGTTTCGCTGGTGCGCTACGTCGCCAGCCGCGGCATTTTGAAGGGAGCGAGCTAGTGGGTGTAGGGATCGAGGTCACCAACCTGAACGCGTGGTACGGAGCAAACCACACGCTGCAAGACATCAATCTGCCGATTCCGGCAAATCACGCCACGGCTCTGATCGGCCCTTCGGGCTGCGGCAAGTCTACCTTTGTTCGCTGCCTCAATCGAATGCACGAAACCAACCCGATCGCAAAGGTGACGGGATCGGTTCGCATCGGCGCAACCGACATTTATGCCGATGCCTCGCCGGTTGAAGTTCGCCGCCGCGTCGGCATGGTCTTTCAGCGACCGAACCCCTTTCCAACTATGTCGATCTATGACAATGTCGCATCCGGCCTGAAGCTCAACGGCTTCAGCAACCGCCGCGCTTTGGATGAGATTGTCGAGCGATCGCTGAAACACGCCGCGCTGTGGGACGAAGTGAAGGACGATCTCAAGAAGAAATCCGGCGCCAGCCTCTCCGGCGGTCAACAGCAGCGCATGTGCATTGCGCGTGCGCTTGCCGTCGATCCGGAGGTCTTGCTGATGGACGAGCCTGCGTCGGCGCTTGATCCTGTTTCCACGTCTAAGATTGAGGACCTGATCTTTCAGCTCAAGACGCAATACACTATTGTGATAGTCACGCACAACATGCAGCAGGCTGCGCGAGTGGCTGAAAAAACCGGCTTCTTTCTCAACGGTCGCATGGTCGAGTTCGATTCGACGCACAAGATATTCACAAACCCCAGCGACAAGCGGACCGAAGACTACATTACAGGCAGGTTTGGATGACACGAATCCGGTTTCAACGCAGTCTCGACGAATTGAAAGAAAAGCTTCTGATCATGGCCGGCCTTGCCGAGCAGGCGATTCAGCGGGCTACGGAGTCGTATCGAGTCCGCGACCTGTCCATATGTGACCTGGTCAGCCGCAGCGAGATGGCGATCAATCGCCTGGAGCGCGAGATCGATCAGGCCGCGCTCGACCTGCTGGCGATGGAGCAACCCATGGCCATCGACCTCCGCTTCATTCTCGCGGTCATCAAGATCAACGCCGATCTGGAGCGCGTGGGCGACGCGGCCAAGAGCATCAGCGACCGTGTGCGCACGATGGAATCGATGGCTGTCGCCGACCTGCCCGTGGACATTCCGCGCATGGCCTCTCTCGCCGCGAACATGGTCCGGAAATCGCTGCAATCCTTTATTGAAGCGGATGCAGAGATGGCGCAGTCGGTGCTCAGCATGGACGATGCCGTCGACGGAATGAATCGTGCTGCTCACGTGACGCTCACGCACGTCATGGCCACGGAAGGCCATCTCGCGCCGCAGGCCCTGAATGCGCTGATGGTCTGCCGCAGTCTCGAGCGCGTGGCGGATCACGCTACAAACATTGCTGAAGACGTTATTTTCTGGGTCAAAGGCGCGGATGTGCGCCACAAAGGCAGCGTCGATGCCGTCGCCGCTCAGTCCCTGCAGACTTCCAAGGCAGAACGTCCGACGAGCTAAGAATCTCCTCAAGGCTCTCAAGATCGGCAAGGTTACGACGCCAGTAACAAAGGGCAGGCACTGCATGAGTGCCTGCCCTTTGTGTTGAGGGGCGAATCAGCGGACAGCGGCTGCTATTGCACGACCACTGAGAGCGTGACGGAAGACGTGAGGGAAGGCGAAACGGTATCCGTACCCGTTACGACAACCGGCACACCGGTTGGTCCTGTCGTAGTTGTTCCAGTGCTGCTGCTGCCACCACCTCCGCAGGCGCTCAGGCCAAATCCAAGCGCCATCAGCATGGCAAATGCAGCCAGGCCGCGCAGCTTGCGAACGCGGAAGCCGACCAATGCTGCCACGAGCAGACTGATCGCCCACAATCCGGCACGGCTCGATTGCGCGGGCAGGCTGGAATGCTGCAGTTGCGCGGTTGTCTTCGGGACCAGCTTGAAGCGCTGATTGGGACGGTGATTGCCGGTGACTGGAATGCCATTGCTGCTGCAGAAGGAGGAGTTGACGGAGATGTAGATGGTGCCGCTGCCGGTTCCGGTACCGCTCACGGTAGCCTCATCAAAGTTCCAGCAGCCTTCGGAAGCCAGCGTTGGATCGGTGGTTGTGGCTTGAAAATCAACCAGTCCCGTATAGCCGCCGGTGGGGGTAACGGTTAGCACATCGCAGTAAGTGCTGAAGCCGTTTCCATCCAGCGCTGAATTGGAGCAGGTTGTGCTGGAAGAGACAGTGACGTTGGTCGCTGCCGCAGCGAACGAGAATGACCCGGCAGTAGACAGCACGTTGATGCTGCCCGTGCCAACCGACGGTGCATAGGATGAGTCGCCAGAGTAGTTCGCTTCCACAATGTGATTTCCCGCAGTTGTGAAGGTCGCGGAGTAGGTCGCAGACCCACCGCTCAGAGTGGCGGTGCTTACCTGAGCCCCGTCCATGCTGAAACTGACAGTTCCGCTCGGAGTTCGACTGCCTGAAATCGGCGCTACTTTGATCGTGAAGGTGACGGCGGTTGAAAGTGGTGCTGTCGAACTGGACGTGGTGACCGTGGTGACCGAGCCCAACAGAGATGGCGCCGTGCCGACGACCGTGGCAGGCCAATTTGTGGCGAGGCCGTTCGCGTCGACCGAGCCCAATCCAGTGACCTGATCGTAGCCGGTTCCAGCGCTGAAGCCGCTCGAAGAACCGCTGGTCAGGCAGAATGTGCTGCCCGAGTTGCAGTCGTTATTCCCGGTGTTGATGTCATGGAAGGCCGAAGCATACACGCTTGAGCTGGATGCAAGCGAATAGAGAGTAGGGTTGATCAGGCCCTGTCCCGTAGAGTTTTCCTTCTGATTGATGAGCGCCAGAATGCCGGCAAAGATCGGCGTCGCGAAGCTCGTGCCTCCGGCCTCGGTGAGATTCTTGCCCGTCGAATCGAGGAATCCCGACGAGCAGCTGCCGGAGATGCCGGTTGCCGCAATATCGCTGGAGCAATAGACGTACGGGTCATGCACATTCGAGGCGTCGAGAGCGATGTCGGGCACGTCACGCGCTCCATCCGCCGGGACTCCCGCCCCGGTCTGCCACGACGGCTTCGTGAACAGGAAACTGGCGCCCCCGCCAGTCGCGCAAAGCGGGCTTGAGGCATCGGACTTGCAGGTGCTGTCGTCATTCCATGTAGTCTCCGGGATGTATTCGATCGCGGAACTGCCGCCGGTGCCGTTGCTTGAGTTCCAGTAGGTGCCTGCGGCGCTGGCATCGCCGGCAAATTCCGTGCCGCCGATGCCTGTCACGTTGGGACTGCTCGCTGGGTAGTCCACAGCAAGCGCGCCCTGCTGGGCTACCGTAAGGTTGGTGTCGACAAAGCAGTCGGTCGAGCCGTCATCGCCCGCTGCCGATAGGACGGTCTGCCCCTGAGCCGCAGCTTGTTCAAAGTTGGTCTCAAGGTTCGATCCATTCAGATCGGTTTCGCAATCGCCATAGCTTGAGCTGATGATGGGAGCGATCCGCTGATCGATGGCGTAAATGATCGAGTCGAAGGCGCCAGAGCTGTTCGAGCTGTCTCCGGTGTAGACGAAGATCAGGTTCGCCGACTTGGCGATGGCTCCGGACCACTCAAGATCGAGATCCGATTCCGACTCGTCCCCGCTGGAAAAATAAGGAGCGCCGCTACCGGGAACAAGAACCTTGGTTGGCGTAGTCGCAGGCAATCCTGCCGCCGTGCGGAAGTTTGCAATATCGGTCAGATCCACATCGGACTGGCCAATCAGGGCAATCGACTGACCGGTGCCGGTTATGCCGGCGCTGTAGAGGGGGGTAACGTCGTAGATCGTGTAAATATCCGCCGGCGCCAATTCATGTCCCCCGGAGCCGTCGGTGTAGTTAGGGTGGGCGACACCCAGCGGCATAGCCTTTCTGTGCGATCTCGGGCGGAAGTCGTCCAGGTTGCGAATACTCTCGACCACACCTGCCAGCGCCGACGGCACGCTCAATGCCGTGGACGGTGCGAAGTGGCTCTCTACACCAGTGGAAGTCTTGACCGAGTAGGTGTGCATCTCGGTGGCAAAAGCCATTTCCACCTGGCGAGCCGTGCCGGAGAAGCGAATCATATTCTTGCTGCGGGCAACGGAGTCAACTGAAAAGCCTTGCTGCTCCAGCCATGTCTGGACCTTGGCAAGGTCCGCATCCGACATGCCGAACTGCGCAGCGAACTGGTCTGGCGTAAGCCACTGGTGGTACTGCGGCGAGGAGGGGTTCTGCTGCGCCGCCATCAACGCCTTCAGGCTTGCTTCCTGGCTTTCCGAACGGCTGAAGGAGATGCTTATGCCCTGCAGCTTCGTTGCTGGAGATAGTCGGCCAGTATCGTATTGCGCCAGCGCAAGAGAGCGCTTCGAGTTGGGCAGCGCGGTCATCTGCGAGCCATTGATCTCGGCCGCAACGCGAGCAGTGGGAGCGGGAGCCTGACCTGCGGCCTGGGCGATGGGTGCTCCACCAGCCAGTAATACAGACACCGACAACGAGAGGGGGAGGAAAAACTGGTGCTGCAAACGATGAACAAAAGTTTTCATGGCCGTCCCTGCAGATTGGAGAAGCGTTGAATGATCGTGGGGAGCAGCTTCCGTTACGCAGACAGCCGGAAAAAAAACGAAGAGCCTCACGCGCAAATGGGAGTTGCACCAGGATGTACGTGCAGAACAGCGGTGAGCAAATATGCAAGAAGCCGGGGTGCTGTCAAACCTCCCGAGTCCTAAAAATGGTCCGATATAGAGTTAGACCAAAGCCATGCAAATTGGACTACGGCCCCAATCCTCCAAAATTGCAGGTCCGCTTGTTGCGAACGAGCGGTGAAATGAAGATGTGAACCCTAAGTCCCCAAGTTAGACACGGCCCCGGGAAATTTGTTGCGCGGATTCTCGAAATGCCATGCTGAGAATTTTTTATCCATAGGATCAGGCATTCCAGACGTCCAGAAGTTGCAGCCGCGGGTAATATATCCCCGTCCGGATTGGCGTTGTTTGCTCCCCCTTCGCCTCGTGCAGGCTGCGCAAGACCTGAGCGTAAGCGGCAAGCTGGTCCTTATATTGCTCCCGTTGCGCCCTCAGAAAAACCTGTTTCGCAGCATCGTCCACCAGATCGATTCCATCCGCACCGGCGGATTTGTAGTCGATAATCCACCAGATGGGCTCATTCGCAGGGACAGAATCCGCGACCGACTCCAGAGATGGAGGAGCCTCGGCGAAAAAGACCCGGTCCGGGCGCAGATTCCACTGCCGGCCGCGTCCACCAGCGGCATCGGGACCAACAAGCCCGGTCCATCGCGCCTCGGCGTCTCCCTGCGGATGAGGAGCCAGAATCCAGGAACCGGTCGGATCTGTCGACGCCTGCTGCGCAACAGCGAGCGCTTCGCCGGCAAGCCGCTCCGCCGCATCGCGCGTCAGTCCGTGGCTGCGAACCTGTGCCGTAACAGCGGGCAGGGCATCGGCAACCGCGCTTGCGGCCTCACTTGGACTCATACTCCGGCGCAGGATGCTCAATTCTTCGAGGAATGCGTGGATGGCCGTGCCCAGCAGCCGTGAGCGCAGTCCACCTTCGGTTCGGGCGTATAGTGCCTCCCGCGATTCTTCCCGGTTAGAGCCTTGCGACGCGCGTGAGGACGATGTGCCAAAGTTGGCCAATTCTGGCGGCTGATAGCCTTCCGGAAGCCGTCGTAGCATTGTGGGCCGTGACGCGGCGGCCAGCCCGGTCACCGGCATCTGCAGCAGGTTGCTGGCCTCTGCAGCCAGTGTTGCCAGCTCCAATGGAGCCGGAGTTACCTGTTCCTGAGCTGCGGATCGCTGCGCAAGCCATGCATCGAATTGGGCCTGAGTCTCTTCGCCAATCGCCGGCCACGCCGTCTTGAGCATCCCGGTCGGACTGGCAAGTTCCGGCTCCTCAGAGCTTCGGCTCATCCGAAATCGTGGTCTGGCGAAGAGGTGCAGCTCTTCGCGGGCGCGGGTTGCGGCAACGTAGAGCAGACGGCGCAACTCCTGTTCTTCGCGCTTTCTCTTCACGCGGTCGACCCATCTCTTGGCCACGCCGATTTCAGCGCCCTTGGCCTGAATCGGCGCAATCAGAAACTCCGTAAGCTGATCGCCGTCGCCGCCAGCATCGGCAAGCCCGCGCTCCAGCCAGCTGATCATCGTCTTCTCCGACTTCTTTCCCTCCGCCTCCAGATCCGGTACGAGGATCACCTCGAACTCCAGCCCCTTCGATTTATGGATGGTCATCAACTGAACGCCAAAATCGCTGCTGGCGTCCGGATCAGGTAGCGCGTACAGCTCGTTCAAAGCCGAGTTCAGCCCGCCGCCGAGCAGGTCGAGTTCTCCCTCCAGCAACTTATCCAACGCAGCCCACAGCAGGCGAAGATTCGCGCCTTGCACGGCGTCAACGGTGTCGCCGCCTCCGAGCGCCTTCCAAACCGACGCAAGCCACGTTCCCAGCGCGGCAGTGCTGGAGGTTGATCGATTTTCCGCCGCAGATTTCAGAACATGCGCGACGCGCGAAGTCGCCTGAAATCCATGCGCACTCAACAGGCCCTGCTCGAAGAGCATCGGCAACCGCGACGCAAGCAGCTTCGGGACAGGCGTTGCGCAGATTACTGCATCGTCCGCCGAAGTTACGAGATGCAGCTCCGCCAGGGAGAGCCCGCACCACGGCGCGCGCAGCACTCCTAGCCACGCCGTTCGATCGGTTGGGTTGAGCAGCGCCCGCGCCAGCGAAAGCGCATCCAGTACCTCGGGCCGATCCCGCAACAGCACCAAATCGATGGCCCGGAAACTGATTTTGGCCTTGCTTAGAGCCTCTGCAATTCGGTTCAGTGATGGCCGCGTCTTGCCGAGCACCGCGATCCGATACTTCTCGCTTCCAGGAATGTTCTTTCGCTGATTGGCGACCTCCAGCTTGCTTCCGATCAGCGCGACGATCTCGCCAAGCTGGTTCTCGCGAGTCAATTCTGCCGCAGCATCCGCAAAACCAGCCTCATCCGCCTTTCCATTCATAGTGAACGCCAGATGCAGCTCGCTCTTAGCCACCGAAGGCGATTGCCGCGCCGCTTCAGCCGCTGAAAAGCGCACACCGCTGCCATCGTTTTCAGCAAAGACGCGCTCGAAGTGGCCATTCAGGTCGTTCACAAGGCTCGGCACTGTCCTGAAATTAGCGCGAAGCGGCACAAAATCGAACCGGAATAGCTCGTTGGAGATGCCGGAAGCGGTTTCGAGGCCATGCGTCTTGAGGCGCTCAAACAGCTCGACCTCGGCCTCGCGAAAGCCGTAAATCGATTGCATGGGATCGCCGACGCAGAAGCAGCTTCGTCCTTCGCGCTCCGGCCACGCCGCGATCAGCCGAGCCAGGAGCTGGTGCTGATTCCGGCTCGTATCCTGAAACTCATCAATCAGCAGATGGCGGATGCCGTCCGCCTGACGCATCGCGAAGTCGGAGGGAAATCCATTCTCCGGCGCCAGAATGCGCAGCGCAATCTGGGCTACCTCCGTAAAGTCGACCGATCCTGTCTCGGCAAAAACCACCTGCAACTGCCCGGCAGCAAAGCGCAACACCGCAAAGCAGTGACGAATCAGCTCCCACTCCGCGTCGGTATAGCGGAGCGGCATCGGCTCCTGAAACGCCGCCAGCGCCGCTTGCAGTCCGGGCTCTTCGGCAAGCGACGCTACAAGCTCTGCGAACTGCTCCTTTGCTGCCTTGCCCTGCGTGCCGGAAGGGAAGCCATGGTTGACGGTGAGGCCGCCCTTCTTGCGCCATTCTCCCTTCGCAGTCAGCAGAAAGTTGGCGAGATCGCAATACGCTGCGGCGGCATCTTCCAGAACAATCGGCTCGACGACGCCATCCTCGCCGACAAATACGGTCAGCAGTTCGGCGCGCTCGGCAAGTCCCAAAGGTGAGAGTTTGCCCGGGTTTTCGCACGCAATCCGGGCAAGCCTGAGAGCAAACTCCCGGCTTCCTGGATGCCGATCAAGCAACCGGCCCAGCGTTTCGAGCCGTCCGTGCGCCGCCCTGCAAAAAGGAGCTTCCAGTCGCTCCCGCAGCTCTTCCCAATCCACTTCGCGGTCAAATACAAAGCCCTGAAACCAGCGATTGCGCTGGCCAAGCATCTGCACCAGGAGATCTTCGACATCCTTCCAGTGGTTGTCGCGCCAGCGCAGCAGCTCTTCCACCGACTGCCGTGTCGGCGATTCCTCCGCGTTTAACAGCTCGATCGTCCGCGTGGCCGCGCGTCGATAAAGGTCATTCGGATTGTTCACCGGATCGAGCCGTCCGCCGAGGCCCGAGAGCAGCCCCCAGCTCAAGGGACTCTGCAGCGCCATCCCACGGCAAAAGGCGTCGATGGTCGTCACGCGCAACTGGTGCGGCTGGTCGAGTATCTGCCATCCCAACTGTTTCGCGCGCGCCAACGCCCTCGTCGCCAGCGCTGGCAGACTTTCCGGATCGCCGTCAACGGTCTCGGCTGATTCCGCTTTCTCCAGTGCTTCCAGAATTCGATGGCGCATCTCCGCCGCTGCGGCATTGGTGAATGTAATTGCGACGATCTCATCCGGCTTGTCTGCCTGGGCCAGCAACCGGAGAAAGCGTTGCGTCAGCAGGTACGTTTTGCCGGAACCGGCAGGAGCCTGCACCAGAAATGATCGCGCCGGATCGAGCGCGCGGCTGCGCTCCGCCTGATCGGGCGGAGCAATAGCCGGACGGGCCTGCACAATCTCCACACGTTCAGGCATCGCCACCTCCTGCGCCTTCCTCGCTTTCCGCGCTATCTCCGTTTTCCTCCGAGTCGCCGGCGACAGCAACCCATGGCTGATTCTCGTTGATCCGGCAAATGGCGTGCAGGTGGCACTTCGCGCAGGTCTTGTCTGGCTCCTTTGGATCGACTACGGCGCGACCGGCCAGAAAATCCTCGCCCAGCCGCTCGATCCGCTCCCACCATTCCGCTAGTTGCAACTCGGTTAGCGGATCGCTCACCAGCCGGTCGCGCGCGGTCAGATCAGGCCGCAAAGTTTCCGTGGCGCTGCGAACCCGCCCGTAGAACTTAGTCGTTCCAGGCCGCACCCGCGCAAAGACCAAACCCTCCAGATCGCCATCCACGGCAAATGTGGCGTACAACGGCAGTTGCACATCGTCCGGACGTTCGCCCGCCCAGGCCTTGGGGCCAACCTCGCTGCTCTTGTAGTCGATCACCAGCTTTCCGCCGCCTTCGAGCGTGTCAATTCGGTCCAGTCGCAACGTGAAAGTAAGCCCGGCGATAGTGACCTCGCGCTTGACCTCGGTCGCGGCTACGGCAAAGGACTGCCGCTCCCGCTCATATTCCAGCCAATCGGAAACCAACTCCGTCAGCCGTTCCGCCTCTAGTTGCAAATACCGTGCGGGGAAGCGTGAGGGCAGGGAATTGCGGCGGTTCGAATCGAAGCTCTCCACCATGACAACGCGAACGGCTCCCCGCACAAACAAGTGCAGATCCGAAATACCCTGCAATTCGGCAAGGCTCGAAATCCCACCGCGCGCCGAACCACTCCACACCCGATGCAGCACGGAATGCAGAAGTTGACCCCTCTGCTTCGCATTCAATCCAGTCTCCGCAGGCTCCCAGTCGTCGGCTCCCAAACGAGCCGTAGCAAAAGCCTGAAATGGACACAGCGACTGACGTGTCAGTGTAGCCGCGCCACCGCCGATTATGCGGTGCGGGAAGGGAATCAGGCTGTTATCCGGGAAGCTCTCCGTCTGGTCCTCCCGCGGATCGGGATAAGTCGAGTCTTCCGACAAATCGACGGCCTCGCCGACCTGTCGTACGGCGAGGCGAGAAGGCCGCGCTTCGGTTCCCGCCGAAAGCTTCGCATAGCTGAACACAACCTCGTTCGCACTCGAAAAAAGCCGTTCTGTCGCCTGCTGCGCCAGCTCCCAGTCCGCCTGCGGACTCGCGTGAGGCATACCCATCTCGCGCTGCAGCCCGATCGGCAGCAGAGAATTGGGCTGCCCGCGACTCGGCCAGGCCTCTTCGTTCGCGCCCAGAAACCAGATACCATCCGCCAGTTGCCCGGCAGATTCCAGCGGTTCCGTGATCTGCACCTGGGCATCGCTCGATTCTGCGGCAAAGATGGTCGACGAAACTGCGTCCGCCACAGTCGCCACAAACTCCGCCCACTCCACCTGAGATCCATCAAATCCCAGAGAGCCGCAATCTTCCAGCAAACGCTCCCAGCGGTCCAGCGCCTGAAAGGCTGCACTCGAAAGCGGCCGAAAACCAGGCCAGCCAACCGCCTTCAACAATCTCTGCGCAGCCTCAGCCCATTCCAGAGGGCTTTGCCGCTTCGGCACTGCCTGCAATTGCTCCCGGGCCGACAGCAAACGATTCGCCCAGACCTCGTGACCGGCAGGTCCCTCCGATTCAGCGTCCCTTCGCTCGAAGCTGGACGCGAAATCGTCCAGCCCCCACTCTGGCCGTTCCTGACCGCGCCTGCGAAATGCCCGCATCGCTTCGGCTAGAGCAATTTCTTCCTCATAACTCCCAGCGCAGTGCCCCGAGCCGATCAACCAGTCCAATTCGGCTTCCGTTAGAGACTCATGCAGCCAGCGCAACAGCAAAACCGCGCTCCGCACCAGCCCGGTCTGGCCAAGCGGTACACCCAGCGAAAATTCAAAATCAACAACCCCGCCGTCTGGCCCCGAATCGAGCAAAGCCCGCTCTAATTCGCCGCGTCGCTCCTGCAAGGCGGTCGTGACGACGATCAGCCGCGCGTCCGAGTCTTTGGCCACCTCCGCGCGCAGCCACACCATACATGCTGCAAGCTCGGTCGCCGCATCGGGAGCGGCCAGGAATTGCCTGGATAGCGAGCCCTGCCCAGTCCCATCCAGCCGCCAATCGCCCCAAGCATCCAGAAGAGCTATTTGCGTATCCAGCAACCGGTCAAAGCCAATCAGCAGGAGCGGACTGCGGCGCACCTCGCCGTCGCGCCCGAGAAATCTTTCCTGCGTCAGGGACTCGGTAAGCTCCAGGCCAAGACGGCTGTTGCTGACCAGTCCCTCGCGGCGGCAGCGCGACTCGAAAGCCTCCAGCCATTCGCTGAAGACCGTGGCATCGCCAGTCCAGCCCAATCGTGCCGAGGGCTTGAGCGAGTCCGGCGCGTAACTCGAAAGCAACCGGTACGCCCGCTGCGCCGCATCGGCCAACCTGCCCGGATGGAGCAATCCTTGCCCCGTGCGGCTCCTGCCAATCACCCGCATCCAGAGCGCCTGCTCCTGTAACGGATTGAGCAGCACCAGCCCGGCGCGATTCCGCTTCCGCCACTCCTCGCGCACCCAGCTATCCCACGCAAAGACGGCTGGCGTCGGCCACGCGGAGCGTCCCTCGGCTCTTCGCGCCCGACCCAAGTCGACAGAGACAGCCCGCGCCGCCCGCTCGTTCGCCGTCAGGACCACGCCGCCATCCGCCAGCCAGCCGTCCACGTGTGCGATCCGAAATGTCTGTCGGCTGTTCATCTCTCAGCGTTCCCGTCCGCTCCTAATCTTAAGGCGCAGACGCGGCCAATAAGTGCGACATCGGTGTCGCGCTCAGAAAGACTCCCGCTCTGGGAACCGGTCCCGAACTGAACATCCATGGGAATTTGCCCACCGGACCAGTTGTACACTGGACTGTGAAACGCCTGTTTTTTTCCACGCTCATTTTCTCGACATTGTCGCTCGTCACAGTCATCGGTTTGATCGGTTGCCGCCCAGCCGGAACCAATTCCGCAAACGCCACTCCGCAGCAGTTCAAAACCTACCCGCTTCACGGCAAAGTAGTTTCCACCAACCCGGCAACCGGCGAAGTCACCCTCGACCACCGCGCCATCCCCGGCTTCATGGAAGCAATGACCATGCCCTACAAGCTGCGGGACGCCAGCATCATCGGCGAACTCCACCCCGGCGACATCATCAACGCCGACGTGCTCGTCTCGCAGACGCCGGATGCTGCAGTCTTCGTCGATCACTTCGTCGTCGTCGGCCAGGCCAAGCCGGATTACGTTCCCAAAGTCCAGTACCACGTCCCCGATTACGGAGACAAAGTTCCCGACTTTCGCCTCATCAATGAGGACGGCCACCCCATCCACCTCGCGCAGTTTCACGGCAAGGCTTTACTGCTGACCTTCATCTACACCCGCTGCCCGCTGCCCGACTATTGCCCGCGCGTCACGCACAATTTCGCAGTCCTCGAAAAATCCCTTGCCGCGAACCCCGGCCTCTACGCAAAAACCCATCTGCTCTGCGCCAGCTTCGATCCCGACGGAGACACTCCGGCGCGATTGAAGAGCTACGGCGAAACCTACATGGGCAGCATGGCGCCCAAAGCCTTCGCGCACTGGGATTTCGCCGTTTCCAGCAAAGCCGAGCTGCATCCCATGGCCGAGTGGTTCGACGTCGGCCTTACCAACGAAGCGGACGGCACCATCACCCACACCCTTTCGACTACACTGATCGGTCCGGACGGCAAAGTTGTCCGCTTCTATTCGGGCAATGACTGGACTCCGGAGCAGGTGCTCTCCGACGTCGCCAAACTCTATCCCAACGGCTAGGTGATCCGTGATCGTTATCGTGATGGGCGTAAGTGGTTCGGGCAAGTCCTACATGGCGGGCAAGCTCGCGGAAGCAACCGGCTGGGCATTCGCCGAGGGTGATGACTACCACTCCGACGCCAACAAGGCAAAGATGGCCGCGGGAATTCCGCTGAACGACGCCGATCGCGGACCCTGGCTCGACACGCTCCATGAGGTTCTAGCCAACTGGCATCAGACGGGCCAGTCCGGAATCCTGACGTGCTCGGCGCTCAAGGAAACCTACCGCCAGCACCTGACCGCCGATCTCCCCGAAGCGCGCTTCGTCTGGCTCGACCCGCCCCGCAGTGTCCTCGCCGACAGAATGGCCCATCGCCCCGGCCATTTCATGCCGCCCGCGCTCCTGGACAGCCAGCTCGCCACCCTCCAACCGCCAGTCGGAGCAGCAAACACCCTGCGCCTTGATGGCTCCGAACCGATCGAGCAGGCCATCCCGCGAATTCTGAAGTGGCTCGGCTGCGAAGAAACCAGCCTCAATCAGAGCCTCAAGCGGAAGGATTGAATCTCCAGTACCCTTGACACATCCCTTCCAGTAGACTTGTGTCTGGAATTATTTCCCTGAGGTTGCGCCCGAATGGCGAAGGTTACCATTGTTTTTGCTATCTTATTCATTGCGCTCGGCCTGGTCGGCTTCATCGCCACCGGAAGCGTTCACTATACGGCGCTCATTCCCACATGGCTCGGCCTGCTTCTCGGTCTCTTCGGCATACTCTCTTTCTCACCGGACGCTGGCCGCCGGAAACTGTTCATGCACATCAACGTGACCCTGGGCCTGCTTGGATTTCTCGGAACCGTCATGGGACTCATCCAGTGGTTTCAAATGCTCGGCGGCGCGGTCGTGAAAAATCCTCCGGCCACCGAGTCCAAGGCGGTCATGGCCTTCCTCTGCCTCGTGTACGTGATCCTCTGCGTGCGCTCCTTCATCGCCGCCCGTCGTGCAAGGCTGGTCTAGCCCATGGCGACCATGCGGGGTGGCGCCATGGCGATGCGTGCGGAGCGGGGCGCGCACGGTGCAGGCAAAGGCGGCAGCGACCTACCCAAAAAGAAGGTCAATCTCCGCAAGCTCTGGCCCACCATCTGGTCTCTCGTCAAGCCTCGCCGTCTGCTCATCGCCGTCGGTTTCGTCTTGGTCGCTATCAAGACTGTCGCAGGTCTGACTCTTCCTTATCTGAGCAAGTACCTGCTTGACAGCGTTCTCGCGTCCAAGAACCCAAAGCCGCAGATGCTGCCCATGCTCATCGGCATTGTCTTTGCGGCCACGGTGATCCAGGCCATCTCATCCTTTTCGCTGACCCAGCTTCTTTCCAAAGAGGGACAGAAGCTCATCTCGGAGCTTCGTAAACAGGTCCAGCAGCACGTCGGCCGCCTTTCCGTGGCCTATTACGACGCCAACCGCACGGGCACGCTCGTCTCGCGCATCATGACCGACGTCGAAGGCGTCCGTAATCTCATCGGCACCGGCCTCGTCGAGTTCGTCGGCGGAATGCTGACCGCCATCCTCGCCTTCCTTTATCTGTTGAACAGAAGCGTTATTGTCACGCTCACCGTCTTCACGGTGATCGGTGCCTTTGTAATAATCCTGCAATCCGCCTTCAAAAAGATCCGGCCCATCTTCCGCGAGCGCGGCAAGATCAACGCCGAGGTTACCGGTCGGCTCACCGAATCGCTCGGCGGAGTTCGCGTCATCAAGGGCTATCACGCCGAGGATCGCGAAGCCAGCGTCTTCGGCGAAGGCGTCGATCGCCTGCTCCGTAACGTCATCAGCTCGCTCACCATGACTAGCACTCTCGGCGCTGCCTCTACGACCGTGCTGGGACTCGTCTCCGGACTGGTCATGTGGCTGGGCGGTCACGCCGTGCTGGCTCACTCGTGGACCGTCGGCGACTACTTCTCCTACAACATGTTCCTCGCCTTCATGATCGCGCCCGTCTTCCAGATCGTGAACATCGGCACCCAGCTCACCGAAGCCTTTGCCGGCCTCGACCGGACGACCGAAATCCTCGCCGAGATGGAAGAGAACGCCGACCCCAAACGCACCGGAATCATGCCGCCCATCACCGGCCGGGTGCGCTTTGAACAGGTCGAGTTCGCCTACGAAGAGGGCAAACAGGTGCTGCACGGCGTAGATTTCCTCGCCGAACCGGGAAGCGTGACGGCTCTGGTCGGCTCCTCCGGCTCCGGAAAGTCCACCATCATCAGCCTGGTCTGCGCCTTCCACAATCCGGTCACCGGACGCGTACTCGTAGACGGGCAGGACCTGGCCACAGTCAACCTGAACAGCTATCGCTCGCAGCTTGGTGTTGTCCTGCAGGATTCATTCCTCTTCGACGGCTCCATTCGCGACAACGTGATGTTCTCGCGCCCCGAAGCCACAGAGGAGCAGTTTCTTTTCGCCTGCCGCACCGCCAGAGTGGATGAATTCGCCGAGCGCTTCCCGGAGCAGTACGACACCATCGTCGGCGAGCGCGGCGTCAAGCTTTCGGGCGGCCAGCGCCAGCGCCTGTCCATCGCCCGTGCACTGCTGGCGCAGCCGCGCATCCTCATCCTCGACGAAGCGACCAGTTCGCTGGATTCCGAATCCGAAGCCATGATCCAGGCCGGACTCAACCAGCTCATGCTGGGCCGCACAACCTTCGTCATCGCCCACCGACTATCGACCATCCGCCGCGCCGACCAGATTCTGGTGGTAGAAGGCGGCCGGATAGTCGAGCGCGGCAATCACGAGGATCTATACAAACTGCGCGGCCGCTACTACGACCTCTACACCCGCCAGCACGGCCTCGAAGCCAACCTGTTTCTGGCCCCCGGCGAAGGCGACGCCATCCCGGAAGCTACTCGCTGACTGGCCCTCGCGCGTCGCGAGGGCCAGTCGCTAAGAATGCCCCGGACCGACGATCAGCCTAATACAGCCTAAACCGGACCTCGGCGGACACTACAACCGGAACAGGCATACCATCCAACGTGGCTGGCTGAAAGCGGTAGTGACGCACGGCACTTATCGCTTTGTCATCGAGGCCAGGCTCAAGTCCCCGCGTGACGTGAACGTTCTGCGGCAGGCCGTGCACATCAATGGTAAGTACTACAATACAGTCTCCCTCGATCTTTTTGCGTCGCGCGTAATCCGAGTACCCCGCATCCGGTTTCAGGATGGCTTTGGGCGGCAAAACCTTCCCTCCCACCCGTTCCACTTTCTGAATGCCGTCCGGGGTCAGCGTAACTTCGTCCTCGGCTTCAGGAGCTGTATCGATTTTCTGATCCGGCAAGTTTCGGAATTTCAGGGCAAGTCGATTGTTGCCGGGACTGTCTTTCGTTGACACAACGCAGCCATGTAGGCGCATTTCAATGATGATTGCAGAGGCCACCGGTACGCCATTGAGCGTCCCCGGTTTAAACCGGTCGGCTTCAGCAGCAAGAAGTGCAAGTTGATCAAGCTCATTGCCCTGAGGGCGGTTAAAGGTGACGTTGCGCGGTCTGCCTTCGGAATCCACAAGCAGCGACAACTTGACGTAGCCCTTCAGCTCCCTGACGCACTCGTCGTCATGCTTTAGCGATTCTGGTGGTGGAAGCAACTCTGGCAGAATCACCTCTGGGCCGCCGTAGTACACCTTTACTCGTTCAGCAACAGCATCAGTAGCGGGAGCTGCGATGGAGGGATTTGGTTCTTGAGCATCGGCGGGAACTAAAGCCAGTGCCATCAGGATTGTGACGCTCAATAGTTTCAACATACAGCTCCCTATAAATACAGAAAGTGTGAAGCTAAATTGAAATACCGACGCAGTGTTTCCCCGGCATAATGTCTATTCTTCGCTCGAAGAAGCAACGATTCCCAATTCTTTGATAAGGAACGCGTAGTCGAAAGCAATCTCCTTCAGATAGTCATACCGCCCGCTCGCGCCGCCATGACCGGCTTCCATGTTGGTCACCAGCAACAGCGGATGGCCATCCGTCTTGAGTGTGCGCAGCTTCGCAACGTACTTCGCCGGTTCCCAGTACATGACCTGGCTATCATTGAGGCTCGTCTTGACCAGAATCGCCGGATAGCTTCCCTGCTTGAGATTGTCATACGGCGAGTAGCTTAGCATGTAATGAAAATACTCAGCCTCGTTCGGATTTCCCCACTCCTCGTATTCGGGAACAGTGAGGGGCAGCGAAGCATCCAGCATGGTATTCATCACGTCGACAAACGGCACATGAGACACCACCGCGCGAAAGATCTCCGGCTTCAGATTGGTGACCGCGCCCATCAGCAATCCGCCCGCGCTGCCGCCTTCAATCGCCACGCGCGCTGGATCGCCATATCCGTGTGCCGTAAGATACTCCACGGCCCCAATGAAGTCAGTGAAGGTGTTGCGCTTCACCAGCATCTTGCCCGCGTCGTGCCACGGCTTGCCCAGATCGCCGCCACCGCGAATATGCGCATACGCCATCACCACGCCGCGATCCAGCAAACTGAGCCGGTTGGCGTTGAACCCGATCGGAAGCGAGTAACCATACGATCCATACCCATACACATACAGCGGATTCCCCGCAGCTTCTCGCTTGTCCTTCCGGTACACAATCGACACAGGCACCCGAACACCGTCGGAAGCCGTAGCGAAGACGCGTTCAGAAGCATATAACTCGCGATCGAATCCACCCGGCACTTCGACCTGCTTCAGCAACGTCGATTCAGCAGCCGCGACGTCATATTCGTAAACAGAGCTCGGAGTTACCAGCGATTGATACGCATAGCGAAACCTGGTCGTGTCGAATTCGCGGTTGATATGCGGAAACGCACTGTAGACCGGCTCCGGAAAACGAATCTCATTCGATTGAATCGCCCGGTCGTTCTCAGTAAAGCTCCACAGCCGCAGCCGAGGCAACCCATCCTCCCGCTCGCAACAGACAAAGAAGCGGTCAAAGAGATCGACATCCTCCAGCATGATCTCGCTGCGGTGCGCCAGCAGTTCAGTCCAGTATTCCCGGCCCGGCGTAGCCACAGGCGCAGTCACAAGCCGGAAATTGCGCCCGCGATCGTTGGTGCGGATAAACCACAGCCCATTGCGGTGGTCAATCGCATATTCCTGCTCATCTTCCCGCGCAGCAACCAGCGTCCACTCGCCTGTCGGGTTGTCGGCAGCCAGAAAACGCGATTCCGACGTAGTATGGCTGCCCGCTTCCAGAATCAGAAACTTGCCGTCCCGCGTCCGTCCCGCGCCGAGATTAAACCGCTCGTCCGGCTCCTCAAGGACCAGCACGTCCGCCGAGTGCTCGGAACTCAGTTCATGCCGCCAAAGCTGATACTGCCGTTTCTGTTCCTCATCCTCGACGGTATAAAAGAGCGTTCGCCCGCCTTCCAGTCCGTCCGCCGCCCAAACAACGGAGCCAACCCGCTCCACAACCCCTTCCAGCACTTCTCCCGTACTGAGATCCTTGATGTGCAGCGTGTACTGGCGAAACCCCGTATGGTCCACGCTGTATGCCAGCCACCGGCCATCATCGGTCACGTCCGTGCCGCCGATGGCCATGAAACTGTGCCCTTCGGCCAGCTTGTTGCCGTCCAGAATCACTTCTTCGGCGGCATCGGGGAGATCCGCCTTGCGGCAATGAATCGGGTACTGCAGACCCTCTTCCGTCCGCGAGTAATACCACCAGCCGCCGTCGCGATAAGGCACGGAGACGTCCGTCTGTTTGATGTGGCTCAGCATCTCCTCGTAAAGCTCATCGCGCAAACCAGCCAGCGGAGCCATCACACCCTCGGCATAGGTGTTTTCGGCTTCAAGATAAGCCGTGACCTCAGGGCTCTCCTTTTCGCGAAGCCACGCGTACTCGTCCACCAGGACGGTTCCGTGCATGGACGTTTGTTTGAGGTCCTTGCGGGCAATGGGTGCTGCAAAGGCTGCGTTCGGGATTGCTGCTGGCTGCGTGTTAATCTCGGTTGTCATCTCATACAAGAATAGTCGTCCGAATCGACTGAATCTACCCCCGGCCCGTCTTGGGAACCTCCACTCGTCCGCTTGCGTACAATAGAAGTGACATGCAAGTTCGCCGTTCCCGTTCGGGTTTTTCCTGGCTCATCCTGAGTCTGGTATTCGCGTTTTCCGCTCTCACCGGCTATTCCGAGCGCGTTGAAGACCTGCCAAAGCCTACCAATTACGTCTCCGACTTCGCACACGTCCTCTCGCCTGAGACAGTTTCTCGTCTCGACCGCCTGTGTGGCCAGCTTGACCACTCGAAGACGAATGCGCAGATAGCCGTCGTCATCCTCAACAATCTCGACGGCGACGACAAGGCGGATTTCGCCAATCGCCTGGAAGAGAAGTGGAAGGTCGGCAAAAAGGGCTCCGACCGCGGCATTCTCATGCTGATCTCCGTCCAGGATCACCATTACTGGACCGAAGTCGGCTATGGCCTCGAAGGCATCCTGCCCGACGCGAAAGTCGGCGACATCGGCCGCAGGATGCTGCCTCACCTGCGCCAGCACGACTTCGACGGAGCGGTAACCATCGGCGTAACGCAAATCGCGAACGTGATCGCGGCCGACGCGAAGGTGAGCCTTGGTGAACAATCGTTCGGCACATCGGGCATGGAGCAGTTGCAGGTTCCGCAACAGCGGCATCACGGCTCCTCCATCGGCCTCATCTTCCGCATCGTCCTGATAGTGCTCGTGCTCCTCTTCCTTGGCGCGCGCGGCTTGTTCGGGTTCGGTCTCGGATGGTTCCTCGGCGGCGGCGGTCGCGGCGGTTGGGGCGGCGGAGGCGGCTGGGGTGGCGGCGGTGATTCCGGCGGCGGAGGAGACTCTGGCTTCGGCGGTTTCGGCGGTGGCGAATCCGGTGGTGGCGGCGCTGGCGGAGACTACTAAGTTCTCAAAAGGTATTTTTAGAAACGTGCTTCCCCGCGTGGAAGCCAGAGGAGAAAGAACTGTATGCGTCGTGGACTTTGGATCGTTCTCGGAATTGTCGGCGTATTCGTCGTGATAGGGCTGCTCATTTATGGCAGCTTCGTAAGCGCCCAGAATCAGATGGTGAGGCTGGACGAATCGGTCAAAACAAGCTGGTCCGACGTGGACGTGCAGTTGCAGCGCCGCGCCGACCTCATCCCCAACCTGGTTGAAACAGTCAAAGGATTCACCAAGGAAGAAAGCACGGTCTTCGGCGACATCGCCAACGCCCGTGCCGGCCTTCTCAACGCGCACGATCCCAAGTCGAAGATCGCCGCCAATGGCACGCTCGATTCCGCCTTCGGCCGCCTGTTGGCCCTCACCGAAAACTACCCGCAACTGCGCTCCAACGAGCAGTTTCTGCGACTGCAAGATGAGCTTTCCGGCACCGAAAACCGCATCGGCGTGGCCCGCCGTCGCTACAACGACTCTCTGCGGGCCTACAACACCTACGTGCGCCAGTTTCCCAACAGCATCTGGGCCAACATGCTCGGCTTCCACATGAACGACGCGTACTTTGAGGCGAGCGCCGCGTCACGCAACGCGCCTGCCGTGAAGTTCTAGCCACAGCGCACACCAGAACGGAGAAAAGGGCTACGCCGACAGTTTCCCGTCGGCGTAGCCCTTTGAGTTTCTGAACAGGGTGGCGGCTACTTGAAGGAACTGATGGCGTGGGCTTCGTCGTCGTAGATATCGAAGACGGTATAGAGCTTGGTCACCTGCAACACGTCCTTGACCTTCTTGGTCAGATTCAGCAGCTTCACATCGGCATTCTGATTCTTGGCCGTGGTAAATGCGCTGACCAACTCGCCTAGGCCGGAGCTGTCGATGTAACTCACATCGCCCAGGCTCAAAAGAATGTGCTTTTCGCCCTTGCTGATCAGGTCGCGAATGGCATCGCGCAACTGCACACTACCTTCACCGAGCGTGATCCGCCCACTTAGGTCTAGAATGGTGACTCCGTCCAGCTGACGGGTTGAAATTGAGAGTGCCACAGAGATCCCTCCTTAGGGTATTCGGTTATTTCGTATCCAGATCCTGACTCGCTTCGTTGCTGCCGGCCGGTGTCAGATGCTTTACCAGCGTCAGCTCGGTTCCAGGGTGCAGTTGTCGAAAGTGTACCTCATCCAGGAAGGATCGGATAAGGAAGATGCCGCGGCCTGTTCCCCGCAGCAGATTTTCCGGCGCCAGCGGATCGGGAATCTTCTCCGGATCGAGTCCTTCGCCTTCGTCGGCGACGGTGATCACCAGCGACTTACCGGTGTTTTCAAGACCGACGGTGATTTGTTTATTAGGATCGTACCCGTTGCCATGCAGCACGGCATTGACGGCCGCCTCGCGCACCGCCATCACCACGCGAAAGCCTTCGTCCTCATCCATTCCGGCGGCCTGGGTAAGCTTCTCCGCGGCAGCCTCGACCTCGGCCACGCTGTCCATCGTTGATGCCAGCTTAAAGCTCAGCCGACCTGTCTGTGGTCCGGTCACAAGCAACTCTCCGCAGGAACGCTCCTAGTCCGGAGCGGGATTCTCTTGCGAAACAGCCCGATAAGGCTTGACGCAGTCCGCGCCGCTCAGAATCCTTCCTCGCAGTTTCGTTGCTAAGCCTCGCGCTGTCAAGCGAGGAACCCGCGCGGTGGAATCACGCAGGTGAGAGACGAATCAATCCGGAGCCTAACTCCCATGCCAACTCAATGGAACCTTTAATCAAGCGCCATCCGCATGAATACATCCGCCCGCGCATAGTGCATCTCCGGCAACTCTTCGGGCGGCACATGGCGAAAGCCGATCGACTCGTAAAGATGCACAGCGTTTTTCAACACCGAATTGCTGCCCAGAAAGAGCGACCTGGCTCCCAACTCACGCGCCTGTGCAATGGAGTGTTCGAGAATCCTGCGGCCAACCCCCTGGCCGCGCATCCGGGGCGCAACCGCCATTTTGGACAGCTCATAGACCCCATCGCCCATCGGAATCAGCGCCACGCAGCCGACAGCTTCTCCCTGCGAATAAGCCAGGAAGACCTTGCCGCCCTTGCGCAGGATCGTATTCTCCGGGTCGCCCAGCGTCTCGCGATCTTTCTTTTCCAGCACAAAATACCGCGAAATCCACTCTTCGTTCAGCACACGAAAGGCCGTTCCATCCTCGCCGATTTCGAGCGGTCGAATCTCGATTTCGCTCAAGTCGGATTCTCCACCATGCACTGTCTCTTCTTCGAAAACCTGCGCCACTTTTCACCTCCAATTCCAACTCTCATCCAAGTCTGGCTGAGCCGATGTAATATGTCCAATATATTGTTCAGTAAGATCAAGACTTGGAATATATGAATACCGACATCGAATTGCGTCATCTCCGTTACTTCGTCGCCGTCGCCGAAGAGCTTCATTTCGGCCGCGCCGCGCAGCGCCTGCACCTGGCGCAACCGCCGCTCTCGCAGCAGATCCGACGCCTCGAAGAGATCCTTGGCTATCCGCTCTTCGACCGAACCTCCCGCTCCGTCAGTCTCACCGCGGCCGGTGCGATTTTCCTGGAGCGCGCCCAGCGCACCCTGCGCAACGTGCAGCGCGACATCGAAGAAACCCGCAGCATCGGTCGTGGCGAAGTGGGCTCTCTGCACATTGGCTTCGTCGGCTCAGCCATGCTCACGATCCTGCCCGCCATCTTCCGCGAATATCGCGAAGCGTATCCGAGCGTGCGGCTTCATCTGCACGAGTCCTTCACCGCGAAGGTCATCGAAGGCATGCAAAACGGAACCCTCGACGCAGGTCTGTTGCGCGACAGCGATCCCGGCGACTTAACGGGAGGATTGATCGCGACGCCCATCTACTCCGAACCCTTCGTCGCGGTTCTTCCCGCGCGCCATCCAGCAGCGAGGCAGAAAAGCATCTCGCCCGCCACCTTACGCAACGAACCCTTTGTCTACTATCCCCGCAGCGCTGGTTCTCACGCATTTGAAAAACCACTGACGTTCTGTGAAGAGCATGGCTTCCGCCCGCAGATCGTGCAGGAAGCCTCAAACTGGCTCACCATCCTCCGGCTCATCGGCGCAGGCCTCGGAGTCTCCATCGCGCCCGCCTGTGTTCGCTTCATCGCCTCGCCGGACGTCGTATGCCTTCCGATCGGGGCTGGAAAGCGCGGAGCCAGGATAGTCAGCAACATAGAATTCGCATGTTTTGCCAGTGAGTCGCGGCCCATTGTCAATCGCTTCGCTCAAATCGTACAGGCCACTTCGAAATCGGCGATAGCCTCAGGTTGATCACTAACCAGTCGAGGGTAGTGTCTCAGTTTGAAGGGTACGGGCTTCAGCCCGTACATAAAATCAGCAATACCATTGGGGCTTTAGCCCCTGAGGGATAGATCTCGTCAGACTGAGACATCACCAAGTCGAGATCTGAGTTCGCCAGCCAAGGCTCGATCACGCTAAACTCAACCTGCCTGAACTTGAAAAAGCAATGCACCCTCGCACCACATCCCGCGTAAGCCTCACCGCCATGCTCGGCACACCTGTGACCGACGCCCAGGGTACCGTGCGCGGCAAACTCAAGGACATCGCCGTAGCCACCGGCGCAGAGGCTGGTCGCGTCGCAGGCCTTGTGCTCAAGACTCGCCAGGGCCTGCAAATTGTTCCCTCCAACCAGGTGATGGAAACCCCCGCAGGCACGCTGGAGCTTCGCTCGCCCTCGGCCTTGAACCCCCTGCGCGGCGACGAGAACTATCTCTTTCTTCAGCAGGACCTGATCGACCGCCAGATCATCGACATTCATGGCCGCAAGGTCGTCCGCGTCAACGATGTCGATCTCGAATGGCTGGGACACGGTTCGGTACACCTGCTGCGCGTCTCCGAGGTTGAAGTCGGCCTGCGCGGCGCAGTCCAGCGTGTCTTCAAAGGCCTGCTCCCGCGCCATACCCTCGAATCGCTGTCGCGCCGGTTCGCTGCCAAGGGCATCCCGTGGCAGTTCGTCGATGTGATCGAGGTCGACCCCGCCCGCCGCGTCAAGCTCAAGATAGACCACGACCATCTCGCCGAAATGCACCCCTCGGAACTGGCCGAGATTCTCGCCGATCTCGCTCCAGCCGAGCGCGAAGCCATCTTCACCACGCTCGACGAAGAAGTCGCCGCCGAGACCCTCGAAGAGGTCGATCCCAAGCTGCAAAAGTCGCTGCTCGAATCCCTCGACGAAGAACGCATCGCCGATATCGTCGAAGAGATGGACCCCGGAGCAGCCGCAGATCTGCTCGGCGAGCTCTCCGAGGAACGATCCGAAGCGATCCTCGAAGAGATGGAGCCCGAGGAGCGCCATGAAGTCGAAGAGCTGCTTGAGTTCCACGAGGACTCCGCAGCCGGCCGCATGACCACCGACTTCGTCTCCGTCGATGTCGAGGCCACCGTCGGCGATGCCGTGCAGGCGCTCCGCGAATACGACGGCGATATGGAGACAGTGACCGAGATCTACCTGCTCGACGCCAAGCGCGTCCTGCGCGGCTCCGTTCCGCTGGCCCGCATGGTTGTGGCTCAACCGGCCAGCCATCTTTCCGTCCTCGCCGAGCCCCGCGTCCGCTCCTGCCCCGCGGACATGCACCAATCCGACGTGGCGGAGATATTCGATAAGTACAACCTGCACTCACTGCCGGTAGTCGATGCCCAGGGACGCATGGTTGGCGTCGTTCATTCCGACCATGTAATCAGCTTTCTGCTCGAAAAACTCTAGACCTCCGGCATCGACCTTTGCTCATCCGCGACTGCATCCAAAGTCTCTCCTGTGCCCCAATTAGGGAATCGAATTTCACGAATTATATAGATACTCTCTAGGAAGCCATCTTTGGAGGCGGTCCAGAAAGTCGAAATACACGTATGAAGTTCGATAGAAAACAATGGGGTGGCGGATTGCCATTCCTCCTCAGGCTTTTGGAGGCAGTTCAGGTAGGTTTCGGAATCTTCCTCTTCTGTTCCATCTCCATCCTTGCAATCTCAGTCCTCGCGTGGCTGGTTTTCCTGGCAATGGACCCTCGGCACCAGCCGCTCAAAGCAGCGTTGGACGTAATGCGATTCAGCCGCATCCCATGGGGCGTAACAACCGGTCTTTCGATCTTTTTCGCCGCCGTGAACTGGCATTCGACCAAACCGGAAACAAATATCTCCGACATTTCCCTCTATCGCAGAGTCATAGCAATCGAGAAGCTTCTGGAACTCGAACACAAGCGCGAAATCTCATAACCGTAGGTCCTGACGCACACGATCAGCTGAGCAGATCGCGCAGGTCGCCGGTTTCGAGCACACGCCTGGCAGGCGCTTGCCGCGCGGCAAGCAGCATCGCCCGCCCCAACTCCTCAGTGGTCAATATGGATCTTGGGAAGAAGCGATGCAGTATCGGCAGAATCGGCATGAGCGTCGCATAAAAGACTCGATACATCCTAGTCTTCGATTGAATGCCATGCAGCGGCACGATAAATCCAGGGCGAAACATATACGCGGCGCGGAACGGCATACGCAATAAGGCATTCTCAGTTCGCCCCTTTACGCGCGCCCACATCATGCGGCCTTTCTCCGAACTATCCGTTCCCGATCCCGAAACATAAACGAAAGTCATCGCAGGATTCAGCCGGGACAACGTTAGAGCGATAGTCGTCGTCAGTTCAAAGGTCAACCTGGTATACGCCTGCTCTGTCATGCCGGTAGAAGCAACCCCAAGGCAAAAGAAGCAGGCATCGAATCCGCGCAGCTCGCCTTCGTAAGCCGAGATATCGAACAAGTCCGCCTGAATCACTTCGCGCAGTTTTGCATTCTGCACACCCGTCGATGCGCGCCCAACAGTCTGCACCAACTCCACGTCAGGCGCGAACAGGCATTCCCGCAGAACGCCCTGCCCGATCATCCCCGTCGCTCCAAAGATCAGCACTCGCATATTAGGACAGAGTACGCTTTCTACTCGCCCGGCAAAGGCACAGCGCCAGCTCCACCGACGCGATACACCCGCGGGACACGAACCTCAGGCGCGGGCAGTGCAGGGAACTGCGCGTGAGGCTCAGTCTGGTACCAGTACGCGGTTGAGTAGAAGTCGTCCGAGCGGTGATTGCCGTGCCCATGCTCGATCGTCACTCGAATCGACTTCTCGAAAGTGATCGGACTCTCGGTGTGCCAGCGGTACAGGCAATATCGTCCACCGAGCCGCTCGTCGCCCGTAATGTAAGGCGCGCCGTTGTGCTGATAGGCAAAGGGCTTGCTGCTGAAGTCCCACGCGCCGTTGTAGTAATCCTCGGTGCCCGTGCCGTTGATCGTCGGAAGCGGGTCGCCGTCGATGAAGATCATGTCGTCTCCCTCGCCGAACCAGCCATCCTGATTTTGCAGCACAGCCTGCGTCACTCCGACGAAATGTCCGCGTCCAGTGGCTTCGAGAAAGACATAATTGTCCTTCCCATCCAGGTTCTTCAGATCGTTGACCTTCCTGTCCCAGTTCACTTTCCAATCGTCCATCGCACTCGCGCACGGCGCGGCCTGCCGATACTGCGCATGAAACCGTCCCAGATCTCCCGGAAGCGACGGCAACGTCACATAATCCACCGCGAAATAGAGGCTGTCCGTTCGCACCGTGCCTTCATTGGCGACGGTCAGCTTTGCGCCATTGGCAAACGGCATCTGGAAGTAAGAATTGAGAGCCTTCACCGAAGCGACGGCCAGCATGGACGACTGGTAGACAAAATACTCGCCCAGCCCCAGACCGAAGAAGTCGCCGACCGGAACCTCAACCGAAGGCGAAGCCTCACCATCCCACCAGGCGCGCAGGACGAGATTCTTGAGGTGATACCGATCCTGCGAGTTGATCGTGAACCAGATATGCGTAATCACTCCGGCCCCGGCCACATCGAGGATCGTCGCAGCCGTTCCTGGTTCGACCGGCACGGCATCGTTGTTGCCCCCGGTGCGATCCCAGCTTGAGGAGCGTCGTGTCTTGTAGCTCCGCAGCCGTGCCTGCGCAAAAAGCTGCTCCGGCGCAATCTCACCCTCTTTCGCAGGTGGCGACATCGCCCCCGGTTCCGCAGCGGCAGCCGCAGCGGAGTTCAACCCCAGCACGGCAGCGCCGGAAGCAAGTAGTCCAAGCATCTTGCGGCGTCCAATTCCCGCAGATGCGCCCTCGTCCTTCAAAGCCGCACCGGTCGCGAGGAAGGCATCCTTCGTCGAGTTATTTGTCGTCATCGAGTCCTTTCTCTGAATTTGAAATATGCAGTACTCAAAAGATCTTTCGGAGCTACGGCGAGCCTGTCGGCCAGACTATCGATTCTTCCGGTCCATCCACTTGTCGACCAACGGCACCGTGTAGCTCTCCATCCGGTCCAGCAATCGCGCGGGTTCTGTGTCGGTTAACAACAGCTCGCGGTGAATATCCCGCAGAAATCCCTCCGCAACAGCCCGATCCGCCATCGCCAGCAACGGATCATAATACCCGTTCACATTCAGGATCGCGCTGGCCTTGCGCTGAATCCCGATCTGCGACCAAGTCAGCACCTCGCACAACTCGTCCCATGTCCCGTAGCCGCCCGGCAGCGCAAGGAAGGCGTCCGCGAGGTCAGCCATGAGGGCCTTGCGCTCATGCATGGTCTGAACCACGAGCAGCTCGGTCAACCCGTTATGCGCGACTTCCTTGTCTTTTAGCAACTGGGGAATGACGCCAGTGACCCGTCCGCCCGCCGCCAGGCAGGCATCCGCAACCGCGCCCATCAGGCCAACCTTGCCTCCGCCATAGACCAGTTCGATCCCGCGCCGGGCAAGCTCACGCCCAACCTCCCGCGCAGCGTCGCCATACATCTCCCCGGTTCCGGAGCTGGAACCGCAAAACACACAAATTCGTTTCACCATAACTTGTTCCTGAGAAAACTTGTTCTTGAGAAAACCAGATCAGCGAATGATCCTAACCGACTGGCTCGCACTTCCGAAACATGCCTTCGGATCAATCTGAAAACAAGACCTGAAAACAAAGAGGTGAAGCGGTGTTTGATGAGGCGCTCTGAGGTCCATTTTTTGCTAATTCGTCCGCCAGGTCTGATGCGTGTCCGGGGCATGTCCGGGGTGATATGTTCAGGAAGGATTACTACCTTAGCGGCATGGCCGGAATCGGGAAGAGTGACGATGTGGAAGCGCTGGCGAATCCGGATCATGCTGTTTCTGGCCGTCCTCGGTCCGGGATTCATCACCGCCAACGTCGATAACGACTCCGGCGGCATCCTCACCTATTCGCAGGCCGGGGCGCAGTACGGCTACACGCTGCTCTGGACGATGATCCCGATCACTCTCGCCCTGATCGTCGTACAGGAGATGTGCGCCCGCATGGGCGTTGTAACAGGCAAAGGCCTCAGCGACCTGATCCGCGAGGAATTCGGCCTGCGCGTCACCGTCGTCATGATGCTCCTATTGGTCATCGTCAATTACACCAATGTCATCACTGAATTCATCGGCATCGCCGGCAGCCTGCACCTCTTTCACGTCTCGCGCTTTGTTTCGGTGCCCATCTGCGCAGTCCTGGTCTGGTTCCTGGCCGTGCGCGGAGATTACAAGCAGGTCGAGAAGATCTTCCTCATCGCCTCAGTCGTCTACATCGCCTACATATTCGCAGGAGTGCTCTCGCAGCCCAGTTGGCACGACGCACTCCTGGCCACCGTCCAGATGCCGCGCCGTACCGCGTGGACCAGCGACTACATTTACATGGCCATCGGCGTGGTCGGCACGACAATCGCGCCATGGATGCAGTTCTACCTGCAATCCTCGATTGTGGAAAAGGGCATTCGCGTCAAGGACTACGCCGCCTCGCGCCTCGACGTGGTCGTTGGCAGCTTCTTCACCGATATCGTCGCATGGTTCATCGTTGTGGCCTGTGCCGCCACGCTCTTCGTCCACGGGATGGGAGCGATCCAAGTGCCATCGGACGCGGCCGACGCTATGCGCCCTCTGGCCGGCAACTACGCCTTCGTGCTCTTCGCCTTCGGCCTCTTCAATGCGTCGCTTTTTGCCGCCTCCATCCTCCCGCTTTCGACAGCCTACACAGTCTGCGAAGGCCTCGGCCTCGAATCCGGCGTGGACAAGAGCTTCAAGGAAGCGCCGTTCTTCTATTGGCTCTACACGCTGCTGATCGCTGGAGGAGCCATCGCCGTCCTCGCTTTGCCGGATTCGCAACTGGTCAGCATGGCCATCCTTTCGCAAGTCCTGAACGGAATCCTGCTGCCGGTGGTGATTGTGCTGATGCTGATCCTGATCAACCGCAAGGACCTGATGGGCGAGCACACGAATTCAAGGCTCTTCAATGTAATCGCCTGGGCCACGAGCCTGATTGTGATCGGATTGAACGTGGCGCTGATCTTTGCTCATCATTGAGGGCGCACCACTGAGACGCGGACCTTACAGCAGCTTCCCAGCCGCCAGATCCTTGATCAGCCCCCGGTCGGCGACCAGGAAGTCATAGTTGGGCAAGTCTTCGAGCTTCACCCAGCGCACCTCTTTGAAGATCCGGTTCTCAATCTCGCCGCGAAACTCGTAAACCGCGAAGAATTGCAGATCGACCGCCCCTCCATGCCGGTAATTATGGCGAATGTGCGTGACGCGACCACCGATGGTGGCTTCAATGCCCAGCTCTTCGTTCAGTTCGCGGGCCAGCGCTTGCTCAGGACCTTCCCCCGGCTCGATCTTGCCGCCAGGGAACTCCCATTGCAGCGCCATCGGCTGGTCGGGCCTGCGCTGGCAGATGAGCACTTCGTCGCCGCGAAGCATCAGCGCGGCCACCACCAGCCGCAACGCGTTGGGCCGGGCGCTCTGTGCTCCACTTGCGCCACTGACCGCTGTTTCTACCGGATCGTTCTGAGGAGGAGAATCCACTCCGGGCTCTGGCTGCTCTTCCGTCACAGAAACAGTGTAGCCGTTTCCGGGGCCAAGCTGAAAAATCCTCTTTCGCGCCCCTTTTGCTCCTGCGCCGGTTACTCGCCGGCAACAGCGGCGTGAACACCCTCCGCGGCAGCCGGCCGGAAATAACCCCAGCCATGCTTCGCCGCAGCCGCCAGCAACGCCGGAGAAGGATTGACAGGAAAAGCCTTACGGGCAATCTCCAGCATCGCCAGATCGTGAATCGAGTTGCCGAAGACCGCATCTGGCTGGTCCAGGCCCACTCGTCGCAGCGAGGTTGCCTTGCCCTCATCCGTGGGAACATCGATCAGGTCGGCTGTCAGCAGCGCGCTTTCAACTCTCACCTCGGCCGCCAGGACACGCTCCTCGGGAATGCCAAATTGCCGCACTCCCTCTGTGATGACCCATTTGTTGGTCGAGCTAACGGCCCAGAGCGTCACGCCGCGCGACCGCAAAACCTCAATCAAGCGCGCCATCTCAACGAAGACATGATGCTGCACATGGTTCTTTACGAACTCCGCGGCGGCAGCACGCATCTCCTGCTCGCGCAACCCGGCATACACCTGCGTCATCTCGCCGCAGATCTCCACTTCCGAAATCTTGCCCGCCAGGTAAGCCCGGTGGCGCGTATCGATCCAGTCGCTTGCCGTGCGC